>JBGCFA010000215.1:0-87072 GCA_045106675.1 Bacteroidia bacterium | reverse complement strand
GGCGCCATCCAAGACTTTAGCGTCAATGATGACAATAGCGCCCAAATCTCAGTCGGTCAAGCTAATATGGGGCGCAGCGGTAGTTACGCTCAAGGCCAATCTATCCAGCATGGCTTTTGGGGACATTATCTCCTCCAGCCGCAAGCCCCTTGGCTACAAGCTTCCGAAGGTGAGCATATCGACCATGTCGAACTCCGATGGGAGCTGGTCGATGATCAATCGGGTCCGCTGATCTCCAATAGTCTCACCAAAGTATATCGCAACGGCCGCCTCTTGACGACCTTGCCTTTGGCACAAAATACGTATCTCGATTACAATGTATTTCCGGGTGAGTTTTATACCTACTCCGTAGTAACGACCAACTCCCTCGGCGACAGCCGTCTACGCGAATCTGTAGGTTTTCTCAATCCCAACGGACGCATAACTGGCAACATCAAAACCCGTAACAACGTTCCGGCACCGGATGTCAAAGTCACCCTCACGCCCAATCTCGGGCGCTGCCTCCAATTTGATGGCGCAGACGACTACCTCTACTTTGACGAAAAAAGCCTCAAGCCCGCGATCAATTATACCATTGAGGGCTGGTTTCGCAATGTTGGAGTCAAGGAGCAAGTGATTTTTGCAGCGGTTGATTCGCTCAATCAAAATCCACTCATCCGAGTCAGTCTCGACGCCAATGGCTTTCTCAATGTATTTCATGATGGTGATGGCAATGGGCAATCCGTGAGTTTACGCTCTCAAGAGGCTTATAATCTCAGCTCCGCCGAACGTGATTGGCAACATTTCGCCATGGTGCACGACTCCACCCATTTGTTTCTCTATCTCAACGGTCAACGCGTAGCCGAAATCACAGATCAAGACTATCTCAGCAAGATCGCCGTCCTCGAAATTGGCAAAAACGGTACAGACAGTTTTGACAAATTTTATGATGGCTATCTCGACGATATTCGCCTTTGGACCATCGCCAGAAGCCGCGAAGAAATTCGTCGTTACAAAGATATTACTCTCACGGGAGAGGACGCAGGGCTTTTTGCCTATTGGAAATTTGACGAGCAGTTTGGCGAAAAGATCTACGATCATGCCGCTAAGGCTGATATCAATGATCGCATTCACGGCTATGTCTGTGGCGCGGCTCATGCTGATTATCCAAGTCCGGTGCAATTGGGCGCATATACCGATGATGGGGGCGACTACCTCATCAAAGGCGTTTTTTATGGCGCTGGCACGACCTTTTCGGCTACGCCATCCAAGCAGAGTCCGATTGGTTCTGCGCTACGTTTTTTCCCTGGCGACGATACTTACCTCAGTTTGGGGCAAGATACGCTGCCGATCAATAATACTTTTACGCTCGAAGGTTGGTTCAAAGTAGATACTGCGGCGGCCATGACTTTATTCGAGGCCCGAGATGTCAGCAATGGCAATTCTTTGCTGCACCTCTTTTTAGATGCTCAAGCTACGCTCAATTTCAGTACTAGTATTTCGGGGAGTACACAGACGATCCGCTCCACGGAACGCTTCGACGATGAGTACTGGTATCACTTTGCGGCAGTACACGATGGGAGCATGATGCGTCTCTATATCAACGGAAGCGAAGTGGCTTCCTCAAGCGATATCAGTTACTTTGCTCAATTGGCGCATGTCCAGTTTGCTCGCTCCGCGAACGCTTCTCAATATTTCACGGGCCGATTAGATGAATTTCGTTTCTGGGATTACGCCCGCTCGCAAAACCAAATCCAAGGCACGCTAAAGCAAGTTTTGCCCGGCAACGAACGCGGCATCGTCGAATCTCCTGGTCTTACTGCTTATTGGCAGTTTAGCGCGGGCGATGGCGAATTTGTCAGTGATTTTACTGGCAATGGACATCGCGGCATTTTACAGTCCTTTCGAGCGGATTCAGTTTCTGATGGCAAGGTCGTGATTCGAAATTGGGACGGAGACGACATCCCCCTCAAAGTGGAGTTTTTCACCCATGAGTTTGAACCCAACGCCCGCAATATCACCCTCGATCCGACTAACGTTTCTGTAGACAGAGTCGATTTTACGGATATTTCGCTATTGACGGTGAGTGGTTTTGTCCGCTTCGACGGAACGGATTGTTTTGCCGACAGCGTCGAAGTGATTGTCAATGGCAGCCCTACGCTACCTCGTACTTTCACCGATGAAGAAGGCCGCTATAAGGTAGAATTTGAACCCGGCACGCGTGGACACATCATCACTTTTGACAAAGCCGATCATACTTTTGATCCTTCATTTATAGAATTGCCCAAGATGGTTCGCCCCATCGCAGGTGTAGGCATCTCAGACAATACTCGTCGCCTTTTAGCAGGCAAGGTATTTGGGGGAGAATGTGAATACAGCATCGGAGCAGCCAAAGTGGTGCTTACCACCAGTCCGTTTTGCTATCGAGATACTATCGATGTAGACAGCGCTACGGGTAGCTTCAAATTTGAAAACATACCGCCCCAGCATTATCAAGTTTACGTCTTGCACCCCAATCCTATAATCCAGCAGTATTTTGCGGATGAAGGAGCCATGCCCGTCTCTCTAGTCGAAAAGAGTGATACCATCGAATTTATGTATCGCGCGCCGATGCAAGTCGAAATCGCGGGTCTAGACACCAATGAATGTGGTCTGATTATCGTCGAGCAAAACCAAAATAAAACACTCACATTTAGCATATTTGAACAATATGGTGAGGAGCAGTGTGTCATCCCTTCGGGAACGCTCAGCCTCTTCGACGATATCTCTGATCTTGATCAGCAGCAAGCAGATTTTAGCAATGGCACCGCTTCCTACAATCTCAAAGGCGGCGAACCCAATATGCTTAGCGGCGGTGCCCGCCCCTACCAAAAGAAAATCCAAGTAGTCGCCAAAGATAGTCTTGACCGTCAAGCCGATGCGACGGACTTTGCTTATGTAACAGGTACCAAGGCGCGCAGCGTAGATTTTGCGACCACTACTCCAGAAGTACCCTTCATGATTTTGCGTTCCCCACCGGGTGATCAGAGCTCAGCCTACTTTGAAGAATCGACCACTTTTGGCACCGCATGGAGCGCTTCTCTAGCCCAAGACCAAAGCCTAGAAAGCTTTCTAGAACTCAATCTTGGCCTCAGCTTCACTACCAATGCAGGCTTTATCTTCTCGGTACAAACAGAGATCAGTGTCGAAAACACCTTTACCGCTACGGTCAATAGTTCGACCTCTCTTACCTCCACCAAAGAGGCAGAGTTTAGTTTCACTACCACTGATGAGTTTGCCACCGAAGGCGGCAGTGATGTGTATGTCGGTGGTGCTTTAAATATCCTTTATGGGGTTTCGGACATCCTGAGCATTGACTCACTTTGTCAGATCCAAAAAGACAGTAGTATCCTCTTTGTACCAGATGGTTTTCATACCACCTTCATCTACTCCGAGGAGCATATCGAAGGCAATATCATCCCTGAGCTGGAAGCCATTGGCGATACGAGTAGCGCTGAGGTTTGGCAAGACATCTTGGACCTCAATGCAGGGCTCAAAGACTCCGCTCAGTTTCGCGAAAACATCTCCTTTGACGCAAATTCCTCCTTTTCGCGGACGGTCACCCAAAGTCAGACCAAAACTCGCACTCTCGATATGGAAGTTGCCATCGAGTCAAGCTTCGCCCATGCGTTCGGCGTAGCCGTCAATGATGCGGGCATCGGCGGAGGTACGACCGCGACCATGCGCATGGCTTTTGGCGAATCTCGTAGCAGTTCCCAAACACGTGATATCACCACTGGCTATACCCTTTCTGACAGCGACAATGGCGACAACTATACCGTCAATCTCAAGCATGACCCAGTCTATGGCACTCCCGTATTCGAGTTGATTAGTGGAGCGACGAGTTGTCCGTGGGAAGGTGGCCTCAAACGCCAAGGCGTACAATTGTCGGTGGATCGCAATGCCGCCATCGATATACCGTCTGATCAGCCCGCAGTATTTGATCTCACGCTCGGCAATACCAGCGAAACCAATGAAGCCTCGGTTTATCATGTGACGCTATTGCAGGAATCCAACCCTGATGGTGCCATCGTCAGTCTCAATGGCGTAACCCTCACCGGTAATAATCATGCAGCATTTTTTATCCAGCCGGGACAGCAAATCAATGCGACCTTAACCATAGAAAAAGGGCCACAAGCCTTTGATTATAGTGGCTTGAAATTGATGCTATTTTCGCCTTGCGAACGCGAAAACGCTGATGGAGCGATCCCAGATGCGCCCTTTGCCGATATCGAGACACTGGATGTTTCTTTCATCGAACTCTGTAGTCCATTGACCATCACTAGTCCACAAGAGGGCTGGGTGATAGCGGGTGCCCAGAACGATCTATTACCGATCACTTTGACAGATTATGATCTCTCTCGCTCCGATCTACAATCCATCAAACTACAGTTCCGACCCAAGATTCCCAACGCACCTTTTGTCAATGCAGTTACGCTTCTCAAAGCAGACCTCAATCCAGGCTTTCACACTTTCAATTGGGATGTGAGCCAGCTAGATGATGGACCTTATGAATTGAGAGCGATCAGTAGTTGTGGGGGAAGCGTTCCGGACCGGATCACCCCCTTACTCTCAGGCGTCATCGACCGTACAGCTCCGCAATTATTTGGCACAGAAGAGCCTCTAGACGGCGTACTAGAACTCAATGACGAAATCAGTATCACTTTTGACGAAGACATCATTTGTGCCAATCTGATCTCACTGGCTGATCCGGTTAGCCTCAGTCAAGGCTCGGTCAACCATATCAATCTCAGTAGCACCGAAACGGGTTTGCCAATAGAAAAAATCGTTTCCTGTCAAGGCAACAAAATCACCATTGTACCGGATATCCAGAATCGTTTCATCGAAGGCCAAGTCCTGAGAGTGGACGTGCTGGGAGTAGAGGACCAATACGGCAATGTGATGAGCACGACTCAGACTTGGCAGTTTTTGGTAGTCCGTAATCCACTCGAATGGCTCGGTGGCGACGTCGATTTAGTCGTCGAAGAAGGCAATAGCACCACTTTTCAAAAGCAATTGATCAATACAGGCGCTTTTGACGTGCATTATTCCCTTTCGGGGCAGCTGAGTTCAGGCACACTTTTGCCCACTCTCTTGCCTCCTTGGCTCACGGCTAGCCCGATGTCGGGCATCATTCCTCCGGGCGCGACTCAAACGCTAACGTTCACGAGTAGTGAGCAACTAGATGGCGGCAGTTACGAAACGGGGATATTTGCCGCCAATAGCTATGGCGCGCCACAATTACGCTTTGATCTGCGGGTGCTTTGCCCTGAACCAGACTGGCAAGTTCAATCCGATCAGTTTGATCATAGTATGATCATTACAGCAGAACTGATTGTGGATCAAGATACCTCCACCGACCTTTATGATCGGATTGGGGCATTTGTAGACGGTCAGCTGCGCGGAACGGGAGAACTGCGATATGTGCCACAATTGGAACGTTATCAAGCCTATCTGACGGTATTTAGCAATCAGACGCAAGGCGAAACGGTAGCGTTTCAGGTTTGGGATGCCTCGGACTGTCGTCTCTATGAGAACGTTTTGGAGAGTTTCCCTTTCCAGATGAATGCAGTGCAGGGTACGCCTGTGGCCCCAGTTTTTTTGCATACTTCTACCGACCTCAGTCGAACGCTCAGTCTCAACCAAGGCTGGACTTGGTTTTCACTCAATCTGGTAGGACAAGATTCTACCATCAATCAATTGCTTGAGGAAGTACCCTCTCAGTCCGGAGATATCCTTCGCAATCAAGTGGCCTTTAGTCAGTTTACGCCTCAGTTTGGCTGGGTAGGCCCACTAGATGAAATCGATAGACGCTCCGCTTATCAATTCAAACAAAGTACGAGTCAAGACCTGGTAGTCCGAGGACGTCCCATCGATATTGAGACCGTATTTATCCCGATCGTCAAAGGCTGGAATTGGGTTAGTTATCTCCCTCAAAATGGGGCAAATCTCGATGATGCATTGCCCAATCTTGCCTCCACAACCGGAGACATCATTAAAAACCAAACCACCTTCGCCCAATACATCGAGAACATCGGTTGGATCGGAAGTCTCAACTTTATGCAGCCCAATGATGGCTATTTGCTCTATTCAGATCGAGCAGACACCCTAATTTATCCAGCGCGATTGAATCGACGCTATGGCCGCAATCTTGAGGAAGCAGCAGCTCAGCCGCCCTTTGACTGGGCAGTGCAGCCAGAGAAATTTTTGCAGTCCATGACCTTTACCGCTCAAATCGAAGGTGGCGCTGACGAAAATGCTTGGCTAGCCGCTTATAGTGGAGATGAAATGAGAGGTTTGGTCAAATTTGAGTTTATCCCAGAAATGGGTCGCGCACTCGCCTTCCTTACCGTCTATGGATTGACTGAAGAAGAGGTAATTCACTTTGAATACTATCATCCAAAACTCGCGGCGGTGGTACCGATCATCAATACTTTTGGTTTTCAAGAGAACGCTCAATATGGTGATCCGACGAATCCAGTGATCCTAGACTTGGCGATTAGTACCGCTATCGATCCAGTAGCAGCAGGCTATGAATTAGAGGTTTTCCCTAATCCTTTCAGGGAACAAGTAGCTGTGAACTATGTCCTGCCTAATCCTGAACGTATCCGCATTGATCTTACCAATCTACTCGGACAACCCGTTCGCCTATTGGCGGACAAAAAACAGGCCGCTGGTAGCTATGAGCTGCAATGGGACGGTAAAAATGATGCAGGAGTGAGGCTCGCAGCGGGAGTGTATATCCTCCGACTACGTACTGACTCTTTTGAAAAATCTATTCAAATCATCCTTAAGCCCTAAATCATGCAAAAGATCATCAGTTTTGGGATATTATGGGTGGCTTGCCTTAGTATGTACGCTCAGACGACCCTCACGCCGCTGCCTGATCAGACCATCGGCAGATGGGGGAAATTTGCTCCCCTCGTATTCTTTGATTACTGGAATGACAGCCTGACAGGCAGTTGGTCTTATGCCTTTGTGCCACCAGACTCCACGATCAGTAGCCCCAACTGGACAGTCAACCCTGCCGCCTTCAATGCCTCCATGAGTCTGACCGCTCAAGTCAATGGTGGTGGCGTTCCGAGCAGCGGTAATCCTCACCAACTCGGTGCTTACATAGAAGACGAGCTAGTTGGGGTTGCAGACGGCATAGAAGTAGCTGGTAATTATCTGTTTTTCCTGACGATTTATAGCCATCAGGATACGGGACAGGTCAGTTTGCGATTTTATGATAGCGAGCAAGGACAGGTATATCCAGTCAAGCAAAAGTTTAGTTTCGATGCCAATAGTAGTATCGGCGATCCCCTGCAAGCAGAAGCCTTAGAAGCAGGTTTTATTGAGGTACAGCTGGGCGCTCGGCAAGCAGATTTTGTGCTGATCGATAGCACTTGGACGGGAACTCAGGCTATGGTTTTTAGGGTTGAGGAGGGTACGAAATATGCTCAAGACACGATGAGATTGAGCGTTTTGGATGATTATACGCCACTTTGGGCGGAGATTCCGGAGCAAGTCATCGCCGAGCGAGATAGCTTTCCTTGGCTCAACTTGATGGATTTTGTGGTCCGTGGAGATTCGGATGCGGTCAGTTTTAGTTTGCCTGATCCTGGCCTCATGACTCGCATTGAACAAGACAGTTTTTTGGTAGTCAATTTGCCAACAGCCAATTGGGCGGGTGAGTTTATGGTCGAGCTGTCCGTGCAAGATCAATCTATCCATCAGCTCCATAGCGAAACGCTTATTGCTTATAAAGTAATTGCAGATGATGAACCACCTCTTTTGACGGGGATTCCAGATCAAAGAACGGGTCCAGGCGGTGGTTTTGCCAATTTTGATTTACGAGATTATCTCATGGAGTTTGATGGAGATTCGCTCGCTTTTGACTTTCGTTTTTTGCCTGCTGCGCAGAACGATTCGGCCCCTCAATGGCAGCTTCAAGTCAATCAATTTTCCTTATCCATGACCGCCACTATCATCGTCGAAAGCCTAGGAGATAGCGTCTGGGGAGATGAGCATCTACTTTCTGCTTGGGTCGGCGATAGTCTGAGAGGATTTGCGCAAGCGAGTCCAGTCGGTGGGCATTGGCTCTATTTTATGATCATTTATGGCGAGCAAGCGGCTGAGGAGATCAGTTTTCGGTTTTATGACGCTAGCGCGGAACGCTTAATTCCGGTGAGGGAGCGAGTCAGCTTTAATAGTGGTAGCGTGATCGGTGATCCTCTGACTCCTTTTGAGATGCATGCAGGGCCTTTGCAGTTGGAGCTAAACGAAGATGCGGTACAGTTTAGCTGGTTGGACTCCACTTGGCGAGGCACGGAGCAAATCGTCTTTGAAGCGCGAGACAAGGCGACCAACCAAGCCTTTGCGGCTTTTGACACTGCTAGTTTCAGTGTATTGAGCCAACGCTATCCGACGATTGCTGATATACCCGACCAACAAATCCAAGAAGGAGGTGATTTTCAACCTTTTGATTTGGACAATTTCCTCCTCAATTATGCGGCTGATAGTGTAGCGTGGTCGCTGCGCGGAACGCAAGAATTGAGCGTTATCATAGACTCCCTCAATACTGTCCAAATCGAACTCCCTCATCTGGATTGGTATGGCGAGGAGCAAATTGAGTTTAGCGTCTATGACAAATTAGATAGCAGTTTGACCGATTGGGAAAGGGTGATTTTCAGAGTAGAAAACATCAATGATACACCCTACTTCAAAACGCAGCCTGTTTTACTGGCTCGGCAAGATCAATCCTACGCTTACTTTATTGAAGCGCTGGATGTCGATAATGATTCTTTACAAATCACGGCCACGCAATTGCCGACTTGGTTGAGCCTGAGTACAGAAGGCGCTGGAGAAGCAATTTTGTACGGCAAACCTACAGATTTGGGACTCGATAGTGTGCTACTCAGCGTAATGGATCAAGCAGGCGCATCTTCTCTGCAAGCTTTTACGATAGAGGTCGATAGTTTACAGACAGGGATTGATCTCAAGGCAAAAGTTCCGGTACGGGCCTATCCGATACCCGTAACCAATGGCAAAATGATCTTAGCGTTCGAGGAACGACCTAACAAAAACCTCCAACTAGAAATCAGAAACCTCCAAGGTCAAGTGGTCTATCAATCAAGCCCACAAAATACAGCCAAAGAGATGGTTCTCGACCTAAAGGATTTGGTAGCAGGACATTATTTTTTACTCATTCAGCAAGGGAGTAATGATGCTGTGGAGCAATATAGCTTAGCGATTGAAGTGCGCTAGTCAGCGATTTGCAAACCGCTGGTATTGAATATAGAAAGGCGAAATCTCCATTATTAGTAATAATTGGAGATTTCGCCCTTCGGTTTACAAGCGTTAAAGACGCATGAAAATTACATTCTCGACTTAGCGTCAGCGAGAAACTTCGCTAGGCCTTGGTCGGTCAATGGATGCTTGATCAATGCCTTGATCACTTTGAGCGGCATGGTAGCGACATCGGCACCAATCTGAGCACAGGCTAAAGCATGCGCATTATGACGAACACTGGCGGCGAGGATTTGCGTATCAATCGCATAATTGTCAAAGATATGACGGATATCGGCGATCAGTTCCATACCATCTTGCCCAATATCATCTAGACGACCGATAAATGGGCTGACGTAGGTTGCGCCTGCTTTGGCCGCAATCAAGGCCTGCATAGAGTTAAAAATCAGGGTAGTATTGATTTTGATCCCTTCATTAGAGAGAGTACGAATCGCTTTGACTCCTTCACGAATCATCGGAATTTTCACCGTGATATTGTCGTGTATTTTGGCGAGGGCACGACCTTCGGCAATGATCCCTTCGTAGTCTGTAGCCAAGACCTCTGCGCTGACATCTCCATCTACCATCTCACAGATTGCTAGATAGTGAGCATTGACATCCGTAACGCCAACCTTGGCCATAAGCGAAGGATTGGTCGTAACGCCATCCAAAACACCCATATCATTGGCTTCTCGGATTTCGTCTAGATCGGCTGTGTCGATAAAAAATTTCATATGATGATAATCTATTTTAAGGAAAATTGAGGTTGAGACTTATATGTCTCAACAAGCTTAACACAATATTGCAAAACTCAGAGTCCTAAAGAAGACAAATTGGATAAACTCGTGATGACTAAGGTATTATCTCTTTTTTATTATTAGTAGCTTGAATGAATAAAGCTTTATAAAAGCGGCTAGCTTTCTCATAATCTTACCATTGAGGCATCATTTTTGTCTTATGAGGTAGGGATACTACCAAGTTCAATCGCAAAAAGCGAACTTTGGTAGCTTAACAATAGAAGGAGAAGGTCAGAAATCAAGTGCATTCCAATCTGCTTGTGATCTATTTTTCTTGTACTTTTAGGGCAAATCTGAAGCTGAGGAAATGGAAAGTTCGACACGTAAAAAAAATACGATGATTATTGCGGGTATGGTGATCCTTACCATACTGGCTTTTTTGTTGATCAATTTTTTCTCTGGAACCAGTGACAATCCAGGAAATAATGCAGGGCCAAGTAAGCAAGCCTTGATCGAAGAAATTGAAGAATTGGAATCTTCTATCGTTGAGTTAGAGGTGGTTTTTCAAACGATCCAGTTTGAAGAAGACATGAGCAAGGAATTGCTCGAAGAAAAACGAGACGAAATCCGAAACTTTGACCAGAAAGTCAAAGAACAACGAAAAAAGATCGACGATCTTCAAGCCAAACTTGATGCAGCCAAGCAAAGAGGGGATGTCGATAAAGAAACGATCGCTAAGCTCCAAGCATCCATCGATAAGGCGAGGGAAAAACAAACTGTGATTCAGAATGATTTCACCCAACAGGAAATAGAATTCCTGTATATGGAAAATCGTAAACTGACTGCTTATAATGATAGTCTCGAACGTGAACGTATGAAGCCAGATAGCCTCATGCTATTGCTAGGAGATCTGAAAGCTCAGTTGAGAGATTGTGGCAATGGAAATAGTCCTGCGTTGACGCAGAGGGGGACTGAGATAGATGAGACAATGGTGAAGGAAGCGATCACAGAGTTGACCGCAAACAAGCAAAAAGCAGAGTTAGTTCTATACAATCGCGTAAATAAGGTTGATGAGCAACTCACTTCATCCGAAAGGGCCCGCAAAATGCAAACGGTCATTGCAAAGTATCAAATCACAGATAACAATATTGAAAAATTTCTCAATGGCTCGGAGATGTACCTTGTTGTAAAAGGGCTCGACGGACAGGAAATCACTTCAAATAATAACCGGCCCTCCATCAAGAAGTGTGGCAACGGCACCTGTGTAGTAGCGGGTGAAGGATTATTCAAATCCGGCGAAGGCATCACTTTTCAATTTGAGCCAAAGGATGGAGAATGGATTAAAGATGAAGCCTATATCTTTAGTATATTCATCGATGGCACTGAAGTAAGACGAAAAAATCTTCTCATCAAATAACATAAAAAAAGCCCTTCCATCCGGAAGGGCTTTTTTTATAAGCGTTCTGCGAAGCAGGAGGCGATTTTGACATCCCCTTCCGTTCTAGTGGCCCCTTCAAAGAGGCCTAACGGGATAAGTTCTGCTCGCTATTCCCTTTTTAAAGGGATGTTTGAGAGAAGCGTTCTGCGAAGCAAGAAAAACAATCTAATATCGTAAAGGCGTAAAATATTACGCCTCAACATCTAGCAAGCTCTTACTCACATCCTACTTCATATGCAAAGACATGCTCAGCGAAATACTTGAATTTAGCTTCCTTCTCTTGGAAGTTAGCTGCAATCTCCTGACAGCTAGCAAATAGCTGAGGAAATGCTTTTTTATACTGTTTTTTCTTCAAAATCATAGAGGGCTCACCATTCGCTACGACTAGGTAGGTCTTATCTTCCCCACCTGCCAAAGCCACTCCACCAACACCAACTTGCTGTGTTTCACCACCTAGAGGATTATTATAGACTTTGATCTTGCTATCCCAACCCGGATTGAGTAGTTGTGCGAGTACATACTTGCTCTTTCCAGGCACTTGTACCTTCTCATAATAGATAAACTCACGATCTGACATCTCGTCAAAATCAGCATTGACCATTTTTTTGATGCTAGAAGTTTGTTCGCTGATCATTGCCAATTTGGCGAGACCATCCACTTTTACTTTGAGGGTAGCGATCTCTTCCGCTTTGAATTTATGCTTAGTGCCTTCGGCATCTTTAATAGTGAAGCTTTTGAGGCCTCGTGAGCCAAATACCGCCAATCTAATGTCTCCACTGATCTCTTTACCATCCTGAGTTACCGTAGTAGCATCACCAGTCAATGCGTTTACTGGCGTCAAGAAAGTCTGTCCAAACAGGCTAGCACTAAATAATACGGCAATCACTAGCGTGAACGTAATGCGCATCTTTTTCATTATTAAATGTTTTAGGGGTATGTAGTTTTCAATTCCTAAATAGAATCGATCAGCCCAATATCTCCAATCTTTATCTATGATGCATCATCATTTTCTGTGATAGCTTTCTTGCTTCGCAGAACGCTTGGGAATGAGAGTCGTCAGACTGTTGAGGCGCGATATCTTGCGCCTTTACGGAGAAGCGTTTGCTAGCTCCCTACTTCGCAGAACGCTTATTTTTGTAAATTGCGAGCAAACACAAGCATCAACATGAAACATATTATTATCCTATTGGCTTGCCTTTCTGCAACTACATTGTGGGCACAACGATCGATCAAAATTGAAGCCTTGCCAAGCTGTCCGATGACGTTATATAATCAGGACTCAACTTCACTTGAACAAATTGGTCCCAGCTTCAAAACAAGAAAAGCGGAAACCATCGTCGTAGAATATCTTTGCGACGATGCAGAGGCCAACAAAATCTTGAATGGAGCAAGCTTTTATCTAGTAATAACAGACATCAATGGCATGGCATTAACTGATACAGAGACTTCTGTAACAATCGATGGGATCAATATCCCAACTTACGCACAAGCTATTTATCGATCAGAAAAAGGCCTACGTTTTGAAGTCAATCCTATTAGTTGGAGCTGGCAAAAAGGGACTGTCGCATCCTTTTCCATATTTAGTCAAGAGGGTGAAGTAAGGCGAAAGAATCTCCTTTTCAACTAGTTTAGATAAACGGAATAACGTTCTGCGAAGCAGGGAAAAACAGCCCATACCGTATACCGTAAAGGCGTAATATTTTACGCCTCAGACCCAAGCGTTCTGCGAAGCAGGCAATCCCAAACTGCCGTGTAGCTTCGACTTGTAAGCCGAAGCTATCAATATCACATTAGCATACCCATTACCGAAACAAATCCACCAACTTGCGTATCTCCTTGGGCGGATATTCAGCCGAGGTATTCACCTCTAGGTGAAAAAAGCCAACACTAATGCTGTCATGACTGAGATAAGGTGCCAAGGGCTTGATTGATTCGCGCAATTGATCTGGGCTAAGTGCCTCTAGGCGGATCATATCATTTTCGTACAAAAAGGTGCCATCCAGATAGGTATCAGCCAAGACGCGATAAAAATAGGCGTTTACCACTTCAAATCGATCGCGATCTTCGAGCAGATTGAGCGGGAGATGTCGGAGGATGGAGATTGCTTTTTCATTGCGTAGCACTACTCCCCAACTACCGATAGGCAGCCCAACATCCAAGGGTATCCCATAGTCATCTGCTTCGCTCGCGGCCTCTCTGATAGTAGCCCCAAACAGACTTGCATTTTGCTCTACAGCAACCGGATCGACGATTTCCATGAGCATAAAACGAGCACGTTCTACCGGAGGTACGCCCATACTGTCTCGCTGCAATACATGCTGAGGATACACACAGACACTCAATCGAGGGCCTTTTTCGCCAAGCAGAGTTTGCATCTGCCTCAAAAAGGCAAAATAGTTCTCCTTGTTTTCTTGATCCCAATTGCTATCAATCTGAATCTCATTGATTTGTTCCAGAGGTTCAGCGATTCGCCTCACTCTGTCTATCGTCAATTCTGCTAGATCAGCAATTTGGCTCTCATCGAGATGAGGCAATACGTTCTCGGAGAGATAAATAACAGGAACAACTTCTTTGCCCTCCCAATCACTCAAATTGGCTCGTAAGCTCCCAATAGGCACGATTCGCTTTCGGCTATCGTCCCATTCTATGTCGAAAAAGCGCAAAAAGAGCTGTTCCGTAGCTAGAGTGTCTAGATACGCTTGGGTAGAGGAATTCCAATCGGGTTGGCTTTCCCACTGATAAAATACGGTTTTGACGGTATTGGGGCCGCACCCCCAAAGTAACAGGAAGGTAATAGAAACGAGCAGGCAGTTTCGAAAGGAAATCCGCATATGTTTTTCTATACGGTGGTAAATATACCAAATTCGTACCAGTCCTCAGAAATTTCTATCTTGTCTAGCAAATAAAATTTCACACATATGAAGCCGAACCTATTATTGATTGGTTTATTTTGCCTTAGTCTCCTCTTTGTTGCCTGCGATAACGACAAAAAAACGGATCCACCAGTTGATCCTCCGGAAGAAAAAGCAATGACCATGGCTGATGTCGCTGGTGAATGGGTTTCCTCGAGTATCAAAGTCAAGATCAATAGCTTAAACGGAGCTGAAGGCGATACCCTCATCGAAGCTACTGAAGACGATTATCCAGAAGTCTTGGGAATCAAAGCAAACTTCTCAACGCTCAATGCTGATGGCACATACGAAGACACTTACATTCTCCCCAATGATAGTGTTGAAACGGGAGGTGGTACATGGTCTTTGGGCAATGGTACGATTACCTTTACTCAGACAACTCCCGAGGCCCGCGTTCATACATATCAGATGATGATTAATGAGCGAGGTACTATGATGGTCAGTGGCAAGGTAGATTTTGATGCCGATGGCGAACAAGACGATGATTTCTCTGGCGAAAGCTATAAGCGCCAATAAGGCTTATCAACTTAAATCCCTAGCTGAACAAAATTCGGCTAGGGATTTTTATTATCATAAAGTATTCGCAATTCGCGAATTAAGAATAATCTGATTATCAGCAAATTGCACAGGCCTAATTATTTCACAAACTGACTTTGCTTATCGTTAAGCATGGCCAAAAGGTTTATCAAACAAACTTCTCACTCGCTTTGCTTAGCCTTACCAAATAGCTCAATCGTAAAGTCTAAGAGTTCAGTGCCTCCATACATTCCATGTCCGGGGATCACCCATTTTGCCTTTGGGTAACGTGCCTTCACATTGGCAATTGTCTCTGACCAAGCATCTACATTCGCGTCTGCTAGATTGCCCTTCTCAGCTCCCACAGATTTGACCATACAACCGCCAAAAATCAGTTTTTCCTTCGGCAACCAGGCCACCATATTGTCTTTGGTATGCGCTTCGCCGGGATAGTAGAGTTTGATCTTTTTGCCGTTGAGACGGAGGTTGCTTTTGGTTTTCATCCCTATTCGGGGAACGCTCACACTATCCGCCTTAGCCAAAGCAATAGTTTGCTCCATCGCATAGGACGGAATACCGCGTTCATGGAACAATTCCAAACCACCCAAACAGTCGGCATGAAAATGATTGACCACAATGCCTTTTATTTTCCATTCAGCTTCAGACTCAATCCAATCAAGTAACAATCCAGTGATCTCTTTGGACATAGGCGTATCAAACACCATACATTCTCCATCGACTACGTAGATCATCCCATTGGAGTAAAATCGTCCATAAGGCTCAAAAGTCGTATAAGAGCGATGGAGCCAAACGTTCGGTGCAACCGGAACGACCTCTAGGTCATCGTGTATCTTGATGATGGAGTCGGATTGGGCCCAAATACAGTTTAGCCCCAACAAAAGGCTTAGGCTTAATAGAATAAGTTTATTCATTGTGAGTCTTCACTTTTCAATATTAACGGATAAAGTCAGTTTGCTTAAATATGCAAGGGGCGAGGGCATGGGCCGTGCACCAGGGGGCGGGCTAGGAGTGCTGGCTTTGCACGGGCCGGTTTTTTGCTGCCCTTTTTGCGAAAAAGGGCAATGCTATATCACGTCCCGTATCGCCATACAACGCTCCAAGAGTGGTTCAAGCAGATCGATTTTCAGCATACTTTGGGCATCACTACTCGCACTCGCTGGATCAGGATGTGTCTCGATGAACAAACCATCTACCCCAACAGCAACGGCAGCTTTGGCCAGCGTTTCAATCATATGAGCGTCGCCGCCAGTGATTCCTTCGGTTTGATTGGGTTTCTGGACGGAGTGGGTGCAATCCATCACCACTTGTCCACCAAAGGCTTGCATACGCGGCACTCCGGTGATATCGACGATCAAATCAGTATAGCCAAAGGTAGTGCCTCGCTCAGTCAACCAAACTTGATCATTGCCAGTGGATTCGACTTTTTGCTTCGCAAAACGCATCGCCTCAGGAGAAAGAAATTGTCCTTTTTTAATATTGACGATTTTTCCCGTTCGGCCAGCGGCCAAGAGCAAATCAGTCTGGCGGCACAAAAAGGCCGGAATCTGCAATACATCTACATACTGAGCGACTGTTTCGCACTCATGACTTTCGTGCACATCGGTCAATACGGGGATGTCGTAAGTGGCTTTGACCTTCGCCAAAATCTCCAAGGCGGGTTCAAAACCTATCGAAGTGAAGCTATCTAAACGGGTCCGGTTGGCCTTCTTATAGGAAGCCTTGAAGTAGAAAGGAATGCCTAAGCGATCGGTAATTGATTTTACTCGTTCGGCGATCTCTAGACAAGTATCTTCTGCCTCCACTGCGCAGGGGCCCGCTATCAAAAAAAATGGTTTCATGAGTCGATTTGTTTGCGAGCCTTATCATTGAGATAGCCGCTATGATGGCGTTGGGCGTAGGCCTCAGCCGAAAAATTGATTTTCTCCATCAGTAAAACGGTGAGCATATCGCCAATCACAGTCATCACGGTAGTGGAAGTAGTAGGTGTCAGGCCCAAGGGACAAACCTCATCAGGTCCTCCAGTATGTATGACGGTAGCTCCGCATTTGGCGAGGGGAGAATCTTGGTTTCCAGTCAACACAATACGCGGGATATCAGGCACCAAATGATCCGCCAATTGAGTCAATTCAAGGATTTCTCGGGTTTTACCTGAGTTGGAAATAAGCAGTAGCACATCATTTTTTTGTAAGATCCCGAGGTCTCCGTGCTGGGCTTCACTGGGATGCAAAAAGATCGCAGGTGTACCCGTTGAGCAAAAAGTTGTAGCCATATTGTGCCCCACTTGACCAGCCTTACCCATACCACTCAAAATGATCTTCCCTCCTTGCTCATGCACTCTTTGATAGATGACCTCTACTGCCTCAGGAATCGTATCAGAAAGTGGAATAGCCGCAATTGCCGCCGCCTCTTTTCGCAGGATTTCTGCCATGCGTTTTTTCATATAGCAAATATACGACTGTGAGTTAAAGGCAGTTCGATTTTAGGACGAAGTTTATTGGGGATGGGCGTTCTGCGAAGCAGCTGCGGACATAATAGCCCCCTATACAACGATCTGGATCACAATAATTTCACCACTTCAACTTGGCGACTTATGCAATAAGCCGCTACAGAGAAGCAATAGGTAGGGACGTATTGCATACGTCCTGCAATCCAAGCGTTCTGCGAAGCAACGACCCCAAAAAGCCAAGTCAAGACTCCAGACTCGCTACCACTTAAGGCGCACTTGCAATTTAAATTCGGTCTGATTGGGACCATTTACGGCTTGGAGGCCGCTACCTACTGTCTGCTCGTCTTGAAAACGACTTTGAGCGACGCGCCCCCAAAACTCAATTTTACGAGTGGGTTTCCAATTGAAGATCAAATAATAACGATTGCCTGTGCGGTAATAAGGAGGGATGGAGAAAAAACCCAGAATGTCGTTTTCGTAGGCATAGATCCGTGAATCAAAATCGTCGGTATCGAAGAGAGCATAGCGAGCCGTGATTTTATATTTAAAGCCAATTTTCCAACTCAGGTCTTGATAAAATAGCAAACCACGGGAGACATTGCCCTCTTGCGTATAACGAGAAACCTCAAAACGGGTACGCAGATTGAGTTGGCGTTCGACGGCGGTCTGGAAATTGATGCGAAACTGCTGACGTTGGCCCCAAACGAGGTAGTCAAGCTGTGGCCCTTCTGATATATTGTCAGCGTTGATTTGTTTGTTATCTACTCGATAACGCGCATATATGAGCGTACCGCGCTTGGGCTTATACTCCAATTGTGCCATGAATTCCCAGCCACGAGAAGGATAGCTAGCGCGAAACTTATTCCACGGAAAATAGAACTGATCAAAATAGGTATTGAGAGTCCATTTGGGGTTGGGAGCATAGCGCAATCCAATATAAATACCCGACTCATTTTGGAGCGCAGTTGGGCGTTCGGCGAAGACGTAACCCTTATTGGAGTGGAAATCAATATCATATCGCCTCGCTAAGATCGAAATATCGACCGTCGGCGCGATACTCCCCATAAGTCCGACACTCGCTCCTGTGCCCCCTGAGCGGGAACGCGCAAACTCACCAAAGAGATTGAAGTTTTGCCATACCCAATCAAAGTCCAAGCCATTGAGGTAGTTGCGATCTCCACGGAAGTCAAATTGATTGTAATCGTTGAGAGGACGAGAAAGCGAGCTACTAAACTGCTGATAATAGTGCGTAGTGCCAATCGTCAAAGTTGGCGTCCGGTATTCTAGTCGTCCGCCATACAATTGTTCTTGGACGGCTTTACGGTTGCTGAGTTCGGAAGGAGTACGGTGTAGACCGCTCGTTTGTAAACCACCTGCTAACAAGACTTCGTCGTCCAAAGTATCGCGTTCGCTGACTGAAGCGTCTACATACTGCTTCGAAGCAAAAGCCGTGATATAAATGTCTTCAATAGCATAAGTCGCCGCGGCACCCCGTAGATATTGATTTTCGTTGACCGAACGATAAGGCCTAATCCCTTGATTGGGCATTTTGATGCTATTGATTACCTGAGCGCCCTTGCCAAAACCTAGTCCACGCGAAAGGATCATCCCCTGCCCTACTTGCAAGGTATAGTCCCCAACCACCAAACTCTTGAGTCGTCCAAAACCCGCAATGGCAAGGTGGGCAGAGAGATAGTCATATCCATATAAGCGTGATTCAGGTCGCCAAGCAAAGATTTCACCGGGGTCTTTTTCGCCCACCATACCGATGCTGACATTTTTGCCATATTTGATGCGTAGGCGCGAATAATGCCTGATCGCGTCGCCTGCATAACGACTACTAAGCAGGGTATCTTGGCCGATGACATTACCCGACTCATTGAGGCGATCTCTAAAACTCGTATCAGGATCAGTATAGCCGCGAGCAGTCTCATTGACCCAAGCCATGCGCTGCAACAGTTCACCTTCTAAGCCCCCTTTGATTTGCTCCCAAGAAGGCCCTTTGGGATGCTTGACATTGGGGTTGATATCTTTGGCTTGGCTATCTCGCACCACTACATAGGGCAAAAATTGTCTAATAAATGTCGGCGAATAACCCGTGATCGCCTGTAACTCATAAATAGTGGTCAGCTTACCGAACTTACGCACATGCGCTAAGAGACGATTGGCCTGAATTGCGTTCATACCCGGTAGCTGCAACAATTGCTCATAAGTAGCCTGGTTGATATTGAGCGGTTCGAGCAGTAGACTTTCCAGATAATCCGTGAGATCACTATAGTCCACCTGAGCGTCGCTCTCGGTATTGAGGATCAAATCTTCTATCGACTGATCGATGGATTCATCCACTGGAATAGACGGTAGGGTATCGTTTTGGCTCCATGCTGTCGAAGGCAGCATAATGAACATAGAATACAGAACGAAGAAGGAGATTTTGGCTAATCTTCCATTCCTTGTTCTACCTTCTTTATTCAAAAAATTTCTCATTTTCCAAGAGGATAGGCCAGCGACATAAAAGGAGAAAGCCCTAATTGCTCATGAACGCCAAAAGCGAGGTCCAATTCTAGTCCTTTATAGATAAGCCCAAGGCCAATATTGTAGGTTAATGGCTCAGTACTAACTCCAGTACGGATTGCAAGTATGGGTAATAATTGGTATTCAATCCCTCCACGAAAAGAGGTGGCATGATCGATATCTTTTTGTACATCTGCTACCAGTAATACTTTATCGCTGGCGCGGAACGCTAGGCCTGCTGTCAGCTGTGTGGGAATAAATTCGCTACCGTTTTGGCCTTCGAGTCGAGCTCGATTGACATTATAGGCGCTGACGCCAAGGCTTACTTTGCTATTAAGTTGATATTGTATGCCCACATCGGCAAAGAGGGCGCCACGGCTACCGTAATTTTCGATAGCTAACTGGGCATAGTGAAGCGTCGCACCGATTCTGACTTTGTCAAAAAACTGAATCGCATAAGTCGCTGTCAGTTGGTTTTCGCGATAAGCACTAAAGCCAAAACTACTCAAACTGAGTCCAATCGCTTGCGTTCCCCGAAAAGGGACAACCACACCAGCCCCGCCATACGTAAGTTCTGAGAGAAAAAATCGTTGTTCGAAGAAGGCTCCGACTTGAGTAGCACTGATGCCGGCAATGCCAGCAGGATTGTGATAGAGACTCCAAAAGTCACTTCCGACGCCGACATAGGCCCTACCTAACGATATAGCCCTTGCTCCAGTAGCTGGAGCCGGATCAACCCCAGCGTTCATCGAAGATGGAAAAAACAAAAAGAGTGAAAATAGTAGAAGAAAGTGTTTCATACTTTCGTTTTGAATGCGTCACAAAGTAAGCAAAAAATGCTTTGTTTTTGCCCGCCGGAGAAGTTGCTTTGAATAAGTTATCCTGATACCTATGACCCTTACCCACGATTTTCAGCAAACCTTGGACTATTTGTATACTCAGCTCCCTGTGTTTCAACATCAAGGAGCCTCTGCTTTCAAAAAAAATCTAGACAATGTCACAGCGCTTTGCTGGGAACTAGGTTTACCGCAATGGCAGTTTCCCAGTATCCATGTAGCGGGTACGAACGGCAAAGGATCGGTCAGCGCGATGCTGCATAGTATCCTCAAAGAAGCTGGCTTCAAAACAGGTCAATATACCTCACCTCATCTTTTGTCTTTTACTGAGCGGATTCAGGCGAAAGGGAAGCCCATGTCCGAAAAGGCAATCGTAGCATTTGTCGATAAGCACAAAGCGATGATCGAGCGAATCCAGCCTAGCTTTTTTGAGCTAACAGTAGCGATGGCATTTCATCATTTCTCGACCCTAGATCTAGATATTGCGGTTGTGGAGACGGGTCTGGGAGGGCGTTTGGATGCCACCAATATCCTTAAACCGGAACTCAGCGTGATTACCAATATTGGCTATGATCATCAGCAATATTTGGGAGAGAGTTTGAAAGAAATTGCTGGTGAGAAAGCAGGCATCATCAAAAAATTTACCCCAACTGTGATCGGGGAAAGTGTAACAGAGACTCGTCCCGTCTTTTTGGAGAAAGCAGGGGGAGAAGAAGCTCCTCTATTTTGGGCTGAGGAGTTATATCAAATTGATCGCATTGGAGGGGATTGGGACGGACAAGAATTTGCCGTGGTCGGACCCGAAGGGCAACAAGTCAATTATACCTTGGGACTAGCTGGTCATTATCAAAAGCAAAATCTCCGTACCGTACTTTGTGCGATTGATGTATTGCGAGAAGATGGTTGGGATATCCCCGAAAAAGCAGTCGCCAGAGGACTCAAAAAAGTAGTAAAAAACAGTTTGCTCCGCGGACGCATGGAACGCCTACAATCTGAGCCAACCGTTGTCGCAGATACCGGACATAACGAAGCGGGCATCCAATACGTAATCGAGCAAATCCAACAATCACCTCACCAAAACCTCCACATCGTCTGGGGTATGGTCAGCGACAAAGAACATAGCAAAATCTTGGCAATGCTGCCCAAAACAGCACAATACTATTTCGCCAAACCAGAAATCCAACGAGGGTTAGATGCCTTGACACTACAACTCAAAGCAGAGGCTTTTGATCTCAAAGGGCATATCTACGATTCTGTCAAAGAAGCCTATGATGCGGCTTTGAGAGCGGCTAGTCCAGAGGATTTGGTGTATATTGGCGGGAGTACTTTCGTCGTCGCGGAGGTATTGGAGCCAATGTAAATCTATGCAAGAAATCCTGAGTCGATTTGAGCAAATCACTGCTCTCTCGGCAGAGGCCATGCAATTTTTAGGAGATCGGATTAGTTCTCGTTCTTATCACAAAGGCGAACGTCCCCTCCAAGCCGGACAAGTCTGTCAGGAGGTTTTTTTCGTTCGGCAAGGCCTGATGAAAATGTACTTCCTCCACCAAGGAGTAGAAATGATTGGAGATTTCTTTTTGGAAGGCGATTTTGCTCAGGATATGCGCAGTTCCATCACCCAACAGCCCTCACGTTTTACCATCGAATGCTTAGAAGATTGTGAGTTATTAATCATTCACAACGCTGTATTGGAGGAGGCTTATGATCGTTTTCCTTTGATATTTGAGCGCTTGAGCAGACTGATCACTCAGATGAATTTTGTCATGATGGCGGATCGCATCTGGGCCAATTTGATTCACTCTCACGAGGAACGCTACCTTCAATTGCTGCACGACAAACCGGACTTACTCCAACGCATCCCACAATATATGCTGGCTTCCTATCTCGGCATCACTCCGGTAGGCTTGAGTAAACTGCGTAAGCGGCTTGCCGAACGTTAAACATTTCCGCCCCGTATAGGAGTCATGAAAACACCGATACGATCTTATCGCATTTGGTTTACTCAGCGTAGTGGCAGCACCCTCTTGTGCAAAGCGCTTGAGCAAACAGGCATCGCGGGCAAACCGGGCGAGTTACTCGTTCCTATGGGGGATGAAAAAAATCTCCAAGACAAATACCAAGTCGATACCTATCAAGCATTACGCAGCAAAATTTGGGAACGAGGGACCAGTGCCAATGGCATTTTTGGCGTCAAGGATCCACTCCACGGAGAACGCTACCTCCAAAAATTTATAGAAATATGTTACCTCCAAGGCTTGATTCCGATAGATAATCACGAATCTATTTGGAGCGATTTGTTTCCCAATTGCCAGCACATCTACCTTACTCGCCGCAACAAAATCAGACAGGCAGTCTCTTGGTGGAAAGCCATCCAAGACAGTGTCTGGCATCTGGAAGAGGGTGCCGAGCATCGCAATGAAGAAGCCTTTTATGAGGAAAAGTATGACGCTGACGCCTTGACACATTTATTCAAAGAAAGCGTTCTCATGGAATGTGCCACTCAAGCGTACTTCGATCAGCATAAAATCGTCCCTTATACCGTCGTATATGAAGATCTAATCGCTGACTATGAATCTACGATCAGAGGGATTTTAGATTACCTAAAGTTGGACCACAAATCAATTGAGATCAAAGCGCCCTACTATCACAAAACTGCCGATGAGCTTTCGGAGCGATGGGTTGATCGTTTTCGTCAAGATTTCCAAGCAGGATTTCAAGAGAAGGTTTATTAAATTAGTGTAGCTAAATACACTCTATGAAAAAAACTTATACGCTTTTATTGGCACTGTTCATTGCAGGCAGTGTGGCCTTTGCTCAAAGTCCCCAAAAACCACCGACTGAAGAAGATGAGGAAGTGGAAGTATGGGATTCAATCGAAGAGTTAGATGATGGGGACGAGGAAGAGGAACTATTAAATAGTGTACGAGAGGTAGATCAGGCCACTTTTCGGGTCAAACAAGACGCTTTTGACTTATACGATCTCCTTACAGAAACAGATTGGCCCGAAAACTGGGAAGGAGAGGAAACCTTTAAAGAGTACGAAAAGCAAATTTTTGTTTTAGATTTTACCGGTGGCTTGGACAAAGGCATTGCCCTCAAGTTATTGAAACCCTATATTTCCTATTTGGATGATCCTGAAGCTTCGATCAATCTATATTTTACCGATGAAGAAATCGGCAAGACGCGTATTACGGCCATCCGCAACAACTTACAAAACGGCATTCCTGATCGTCCCAAAAAGATTCAAGTCTGGCTGCATCAATGGCCTGATAATAATCTCGGCATATTGGTAGTCAATCCGATAGAGTAGTATGCTCACTTGTCCCAAGAACGCTAAAATGTAACGCTCCCCTAATCTCAGCCCGTTTATTAAACTAGTTTAATGAACGGGCTTTTTCTATGCCTTTATTTTGAGTCATCAATCACTCTTAAAACAATCTAAACATGTTAAGCATACAAAAATGGGCATTAGCCCTGATGGGACTTTTTTGTCTAAATTTTAGCTTTGCTCAAGAGACGCAGAACCAAGCAGATTTGCCTTATTCCAATCGTTTTTCAGTCGTTTCGGGCCTGACACAAGTATTATTGGGAGGAGCCAATCTCGAAGCCAATTGGTACGCCAAACGCATGAGTTTTGACTACTCTCACGGCTGGAATTTAACGTTCACCGAAGCTGCCATCAGCGAAATGGATCAAGCCCAAGGTCTTGCGATCCGTATGCCTTGGACCACTGGATTTGGCGTTGGCTACCGTATAACGAAGTATTTTGACGTTCGGCTGGAGCCGAAACTGCACCACTACGAGCTCTATTACGATAGCCAAGGATTTAGTGGCGATCCCATCACGGAGTACACTACTGCCACTTTGGGGATCGGCCTGTATTACCGTTACTATCCGTTCCGGAAACGCGACGATTGGTCCCAAGGGATTGTGATCGTAGCCAACGCCCGTTTCTGGCCCAATATCTGGTCTTCGCTGCCCGAAAATGCTTATAGCTACACCAATCAGGCCAGTGGCGAAACGGCAGTTCACGAAGCCGCTCAGCAAGGGATTCCCGGCACAGGAGGTTTTTTCATGAACGTCAGTATTGGCTATACTTTTGGTGGCAAATAGACTTAATTATGGCACTAAGATTTTCCGTACTACTTCAGTCCAAAGCGCATAGCCAGTCGCATTCATATGTAGACTATCTTCGATAAAAATATCTGACCTGATTTTGCCATCCTCAGTCATCATGGGGGTGGCAACGTCTATATAATTCAGCATCTCGTCATTGGCGGCCATTTCTTGGATCAGTACATTAGTAGCCTGGGCTTTGGCAAGGAGGTTGCGGCGCGCGATAGAGGGTTTTACGGCCAAGAAATAAGTAGGTACGCCCGGCAGTTTTTGTTGCATCAGTTCCTGGAACGCTCCCATACGCATGGCAACATGTTCAGGCTTTAAGGTATCACTTACGATATCATTGTCCCCTTCATAAACGACCACAGCCGAAGGTTGATACTTGAACACAATTCGATCAGCGAAGTAGAGCAAATCTTGAAAGTTAGAGCCTCCAAAACCACGGTTTAAGACGGCTAATGGGGCTAAATCTTCATCCATCGTCTTCCACATCCTGACACTAGAACTTCCCACAAACAGAACAAAATCCTCGGGCAGATTAGCCGTCGAATCAGCCTTCTCAAAAACACGTATTTCGTTTTCAAAACGATGGATAACGGGTACGCCTTCAGGAGGAGTTATCGTAGTGCTTACAGCCGTTTTGGTGGGTTCGCCGCAGGCGAACGCTAAGACTAAGAGGATGAGAAAATAGAGTCTAGGCATAAAAAACCATCAATTATATGACTGTAGAGACGTGATATCTTACGTCTCTACAGTTTCTGTAAACCATCATTCTTAAAAATTATCCACTTCGCGATAAGCCGCGATCAGTTTCTCCTCCCCTTCTTTGCCGGGGTGAAAGTTGCCATGCTCCATGCCAAGTATCCCTTTGAATCCTTTGGATTGGATATGTTTGAAGACATTGCGGTAGTTGATTTCACCCGTAGTAGGCTCCTTGCGGCCGGGATTATCTCCAATCTGGAAATAGGCGATTTCATCATAAGCCATGTCAATATTAGGGATCAAATTGCCTTCCTGAATCTGCTGATGATAAAGGTCATCAAGGATTTTGCAGGATGCACTCCCTACTGACTTACAGACTTGGTAAGCCTGAGGTATCTCGGTCAAAAATAAACCGGGGTGATTATAAAAATTCAGCGGTTCTAGCACCATGACCAAATTGTGAGGCTCAAGAATCTCACAAGCCCGCTTGAGTGCATCAACCACATTTTGTGTTTGGTAGCCCATGCTTAGGCGAGGGGCGACATGTCCGGGTACTACGGTCATCCAAGTAGCATTGACGCGCTTAGCGACTTCGACAGACTCTTTGATGTTGGTCAAAAATTCTTCGAGGAGATCCGCTTTCCCGCTAGCGAGATTGGCTTCCTTCCAATATATTTTGTGGGCCACAAATACGCCCATCTCCATACCGCGTTTGGCCATAGTGTTGGCCATTTTTTCTTGTAAAGCGACTTCACGACCCTTCATGCCATTATCTTCCAAGGCTCTAAAGCCCATATCAGCCATGAAGTTGAGTTGATCGATGGGATCGTCGCCTGCAGAGTGCTTAAACATCCCCAAATGCGGGGCAAACTTCATCTGGAACTCCTCGGCTTTGGGTTTGCTTTCAGGCTTCGCCAGAACGCTTCCACCAGCCGTTGCCGCCGCGGCAGCTCCCGCAACGAATGTATTTTTGACAAATGATCTTCTGTCCATGTTTTTTGATTGAAGAATGCAGATTAATCGAATAAGGATTGAGGAAGTATTTGCCTTCTCCAATCCTTATTCGGCATTCGATTGTTCTTACTTTTTGTTTACACCATTTTGGTTACTCCAGGGGTTGGAGTCGGATAGTAACCGTCAGCATTGGGTTTGATCGGAGCCTCAGCGTCAAAAGAAAACTCTTTAGGCATAAGACTGATATCGGACTTCATCAAATCGTCCCATTCTACGTTCTGCCCAGAGTAAGTGGCGGCTCGTCCTAGGAGCGCGGTCATAGTACTCTTTGCACCATTTTCAGCATCAGCAAATTTGTATTCGCCTTTGGCAACAGCAGCAAATAGCTCATCATGCTCCACCTGATAGGGGTTTGGATCTTTTTTCGATTTGTGTTCGAACAAACCATAACCACTGCGAGTAAGGAGTACACCCGGTTTAGGAGCACTGCCATTTGTTCCCTGAAAGGACTCTGTAACTCGATTCATGCATCCCTTGATATGGCGACATTGTGAGAACATGCGGCTACCGTCTGCATATTCGAATTCCACGAAGTGGTGATCAAAAATCTCCCCATGGTCTTTCCCATTACGGACTTGACGGCCACCTTGGCCATTGGCTCGAACAGGATAAGCGCCCTTGGCCCAATTGCTCACATCGAGATTGTGGATATGCTGCTCTGTGATATGATCTCCACAAAGCCAATTGAAGTAATACCAATTACGCATTTGGTACTCCATCTCGGTTAATTTGCGGCCTGCTGCTTTTTCTAGGGATGCGCGATCGCGCACCCAAACACCAGCAGAGTTCCAATATACATGAGAGGTAACGATATCACCGATAGCACCACCATGAATACGGTCCATCCACTCACGATAGACGGTCTGATAGTGGCGTTGTAGACCAACGACTACATTGAGACGTTTTTTCTTAGCTAGTTCGGCAGCAGCTAACACACGACGGATACCCGGTGCATCGGTAGCTACAGGTTTTTCCATGAAGATGTGCTTCCCCGCTTTTACGGCCGCTTCAAAGTGGATCGGGCGGAAGCCGGGAGGAGTAGCGATCAATACAACATCTACCAATGGGATCACTTTTTTGTAGGCATCGAAACCCACAAATTTATTTTCTTCTGCTACATTGATTTTAGTGTCAGATAAATCAACGGTATCTGGATCAGTAAGTGCGTTGTAGCTCGTATCAAGACGATCCCGAAAGGCATCAGCCATTGCTACCAATTGTATGTTTTGATCGGTAGACAGCGCTTGCAAAGCAGCACCTGTGCCGCGGCCGCCACAGCCGATCAAACCTATTTTGATAGTATCAGTACCGGTGAGGTGCCCCATTCCACGGGCGCCTAGCGGAGCAGCCATCAGACCGCCCACAGCGAGAGCAGAACCTTTGACAAAGTCTCTACGATTGAATTTGGATGAGTTATTGTTCATAAGTAGCCTTTTTTAGTAGAGATCAATATAATGACTGATCCCCACCGCATCAAGCTACATGGACATACTTATGCGCTGATTTTTGAGCAAGTATTTGCCTAGAATGTCAAATTCTAGGTTCACAGCGTCCCCTTCTTGCAATTGATGGAAGTTGGTGTGTTCATAAGTAAAGGGGATGATCGTAATTGAAAACGTTCCCACTTCACTCTGCACGACAGTTAGACTCACCCCATTGATACAGATGGAGCCTTTATCAACCAAAAGGCCCGAATGTTGGGGATCGAAGGCAAAATGATAATTCCAAGAGCCGTCGCGGTCTTCTACTTTTACTAAGCGGCCAGTTGTATCGACATGCCCCTGGACGAAGTGCCCATCAAGACGATCTCCGACTCTCAAGCAGCGTTCGATATTGACTTTGTGGCTTACTTTCCAATCGCTCAAATTGGTTTTGAGTAGGGTTTCTTCCACGGCTGTAACCGAATAGTGGACGCGTTCGCCAAGGGCGTCTCCCATAATCTCGGTAACCGTCAAGCAAACACCATTGTGGGCGATGCTCTGATCAACCTTAATGGCCTCATCGAAGGCGGCTTCGACTTCAAAAATACGATTGCTACCTTCTTCTTTGATCGCAATGATGCGACCCATATTTTCGATGATACCTGTGAACATATATGCTTGTTTTGAGATGCAGCATAAAGAACGGAGCTAGACATAAAAAGTTTTTATGAACCTCCGTTCCTTTTTGATATTCCAATTGCCTAGCGCACCAGCATAACCCAGCCCTTGGCTTCTCTCGTAGTATTGCCGTTGATGCCTAGTTCTTCGTAGCGGATATAATAATAGTAAACGCCTTCGACGGCTTGCTTACCACTGAAGTCAATTTGCCCGGTCCAAAGCTCAGAGATATTCGAGCTATTGGAGTACATTTTACGGCCCCATCGGTCAAATACCATGAATTCACGCAAGGCAATATCCTGATAATTGACGGGTTTAAACACATCATTGATACCATCTGCATTAGGACTAAACATATTGGGAAGTTCAATGCGTGGACAAAAATCAATGCACCAAGGCTCGCTCAACTCACTGGTATTGCCGAGTGTATCCGTAGCCGTAACTACATAGCAACCCGCAAAAGTAGTGCTGCCGTTCTCGAAGAGACGCTCAAAACGAATCTCTCCATTGGCATCAAAGTCCGTATAGAAATAGCTAGCGACCTCTACATAAGGGCCTGCAACATTGTTGGCAAAAAGTACCGTAATAAAGTCCGTATCGGTGGCACATTCTAGATCCGAGCGCGACACCAAGATCTCATGTTTGAGTGAATCGCAATTCCCTCCAGCGACTACCGAAGGCGGGCAGGGAGCCTCTTCATCACGCGCAAAGGCACAATCTCTTTGAGAGTCATTGATCAAATTAGGCTTGATACCCGGCTCATTATGGCTACCCTCTGAGCGGATAAAGTAGCAATATTCGATATTGGGATTGAGGTTTTCATCAGAGTAGCTATGGGTATTGGCCCCGCTTCCCGGAACGCTTGCAATAATCGCAAAAGCGCCACCATTTTCAGAGCGCCAAACTTCATAACTAGTATTCTGCCAAGGCACAAATTCCGTCCAGTTTAGTTGTACCAAATTATTGCCACCTGCAGCCGTAAGGAAAATACTACTCCCGACATTGGTACCGTCACTAGTAGGGATTCGTAGGCCGATTGCATCAAACATTTCGACGCGATAATTGTAGCCACGAATCTCGGTATCAATGTCTGTATCAGTAAAGGTCGTATCGTTGAAACCAAGATTGGCAATCGCGATAGCTGGAAAAGCATTATTGTTGGCGCGGTAGAGACGATAAGTAATCGGCCCAGGGAAAAATTCCGAAACCGTAGGTTGAGACCAGCTCACAAAGATTTCACCGTTCGTCGCAGACGTAACACTAACACTATCGTTGGTCATATAGATTGGCTCAGCCTCGATCTCAGCACAATCTTCATTGGTCGCACAACTCTCTAAAATCGGCAAATCAGGATTGTTTTGATCATCGTACATGGCCGTAACCACATAGCAAATCTTCTCGCCAATGATAGAAGTAATATCTGTCAATGAATCCACAAAACTGGTATTGAGCCAATCTTGTTGAAAACTCAATAGTTCAAATCCTAAGTCTCTGGGACTCATATCGCAGCAGATACTGTCTTGCGAGAAGCCTTCTGCACCTACTTTGCGATAGATATTATAGCCTACTACAATCTCACCACAGGCAGTAGGATCCCAATTGAGGGTAAGCGTTCGCAAACCTTGCGTAATGCTAAGGTTGCTAGGCGGAGGCGGCACCACTCGTATCGTAATGGCGCGGTGAGCTTCCAGCGTAGTATTGTTTGTAGCCGATGGTAAAGAATAATTACGATTGTCCGAAGCCACCATATCGACTTGATAAAACTGTTTTCGAATATTGGCACATTCAGTATCCCAAGTAATGGTACCTCTGATGGTATCGACTGGGTCGAACCCATTGTTGAGAGTGGCTTGTGGCAAACTCGCATAAGGAACATTGCCATTGACAAAATCGACGATTGTACCCTGAAGAGTAGCCGGATTGTCTACGAAAAAGGGACCATTGTTACCGATACCCCCATTGTTAAGGCTGAGGTAAAGACTATCAATTACATCGGGGTCCCATGCTTTATAATCAAACTCTAGGGTTTGCCCTGCATAGATACAGGTATCAGTTATCGTTTCGATGACGGGGGGATTATTATCACAATCAATCACCCAGACCGCCATATCTCGCACTACATAACCCAATAATGCCCCGTCTCTAAATTCCTTGATGATGAAAGCAAAATTGTAGATACCAAGTGTTTGCGGTACATCCCAAGTAATCAATCCAGTGATAGGATCCATGCTAAAGGAGGAATTTGCGCCAAACTGAGGATCATCAGGAAAAATATATCCAGTGGTGGCCGAAGGCGGATTAGGCGTTTCGTACTGAAAAGAGGGACGTAATTCATATACTAAGGAGTCTCCATCTTTATCAAAACCGCCTGGATTGTGGACCCAAATTTTACCCGAACAAGCATCCTGCAAAGGACGATTGAGCATAACGGGGGTATTATTGTCTCCGATGATACGGGGAGTAATAAAGAGTCTCGTCTCGACATAAAAAGTTTGGTTGTCGGGATTGTCGATATTGACTACAGAGCCGTGGCGATACATATCTGTATAGCGTAGTTCATATTCACCGGGACCTGGAAAAATGTAATCAATATCATAGATATTTTCTTTCACAGTGCCTTTGACGACGATCCCCTCTTTAATGACTACGTTTGGATCGCTGATGGGACAGTCATTGATTGGCCCGCCAATAACAGGTCCATTGGTACGAGGGATATTGAGGAGAGTAGTGATCAAAGTTGGATTTGCCCCAGTAGTCCAAATCTCGATATCAGCGGAGCATCGATCTACCCCTGCCGGAGCAGGATCGGTATAAGTAGTTAGAATGATCTTATATTTATTAGGCAGAATAGAATCCTGGGCACAAGTAATTTGTCCCGCGAGATTGTGCGTAGCATTAAGCTCAAAAGAGAATCCCAAGGCTAGTAGGAATACTGCCCAAAAGCGGAAAGAGAATATTGACAAAGGGGATAAGTTCATTGGGTTTAGGAAATTGATCAATCTCAAAGAGATAACTAAAAAGATACTACTAGAACGTATGGAAACAAAGGAGTGTTTTTTTCCTTTTTTTCCACAATCATCTGATGTTGATTCCTTACCCAATAATCTATCAGAAAGGAGCCTTTAGCGGCAAAATGATTCCCTTTACGCGCTCCCCTGCATATCTATATTTCTTTACGTAACAATTACCCTATCAGTTTGCGAAGGATATGTGAGTAAGTTCTCTATAATTATTCTCGATTGATGGTTGCGTTTTGCGGAAAATTGTCCGTAATTGCACGACCGTTTGAAAAGACAGTTTACAAAGCAATGAACTCATTACGCTATACAACGGTATCCGCTAATCAGGGTACTGTAGACAAAAAATGGTTAGTTATAGATGTCGAAGGCCAAGTTGTTGGTCGCGCCGCTAGCCAGATCGCCAGTATCCTACGTGGAAAGCATAAGGTAAATTTTACTCCTCATGCTGATTGTGGCGACAACGTGATTATTCTTAATGCCGATAAAGTTCGCTTTACTGGTGATAAGCTCAATCAGAAAGAATATCTTCGCCACACTGGTTATCCAAGTGGACAGCGCTCTATGAGTGCTAAAGTGATGATGGACAAGTATCCTGAACGGATCATGGAAAATGCAGTTAAGCGTATGCTTCCTCGCAACAAACTAGGAAGTCAGCTTTACCGTAACCTTCGTGTTTACGCTGGAACAGAGCATCCACATGAGGCTCAAGAGCCGGAAGTATTTGTATTGAAATAAGCAAGACAAGCAGATTCATAAATAATGGATAGAATAGTAACCGTAGGTCGTCGCAAAGCTTCTGTTGCCCGCGTAATCTTAAACCAGGCTGGTACTGGTAAGTTTATTGTAAACAAAAGGGAGTTTGACAACTATTTCCCGATCGACCTCGATCGTTTGAAAATTCTAGCCCCTTTTCGGGTTAATGAGTTAAGCAACGTCAATTTTGATATTCAAGTCAACGTCAATGGCGGTGGCAGTACAGGTCAAGCCGAAGCAGTTCGCTTAGGTATAGCTCGTGCGCTTGAAAAGATCAATGAAGAATATCGTCCACCAATGAAAGCCGCTGGGTTTATGACTCGCGACTCAAGAGTGGTCGAACGCAAGAAATTCGGTAAGAAAAAAGCTCGTAAGAGCTCTCAATTCTCTAAACGATAATATCGGGATGCAGCAACCTAGTTATCAAGATATGCTAGAGGCCGGTGTACACTTCGGCCACCTAAAGAAAAAGTGGAACCCTAAGATGTCTCCGTACATCTTTATGGAACGTAATGGTATCCACATCATTGACCTTAACAAGTCCCTGCGCATGCTCACTGAAGCAGCTCAGGTAGCTAAGCAGCTTTCTGTTTCTGGACGTAAAATCCTCTTTGTTGCTACTAAGAAGCAAGCCAAAGAAATCGTCGAGATGGAAGCTAAGCGGGTCAATATGCCTTTCGTAACGGAACGTTGGTTAGGTGGTATGCTTACCAACTTCTCAACCGTACGTAAGAGTATCAAGCAGATGAAAAACATCGAAAAGATGGCTGCTGACGGTACATTTGAGCGCATCAATAAGAAAGAGCGTCTCATGCTTACCCGTGAAAGAGCAAAATTGGAAAAAGTATTGGGTGGTATTGCCGATCTTAATCGTCTGCCTTCTGCTCTTTTCATCGTAGATGTTAAGAAAGAGCATATCGCAGTTGCAGAAGCTCGCAAACTCAACATCCCTACCATCGCTATGGTTGATACTAATAGTGATCCTAACTTGGTAGACTTCCCGATTCCAGCGAATGACGATGCTGCAAAGTCTATTCAGCTGATCCTACGCACTATGTCTGACTCCATCACTGAAGGACTCGGAGAGCGTAAGAAGCGTAAAGAAGATGATCGCGTAGCAAAAGAAGCCTCTCGTCAGCGTGCTGAAGAGACCGCTGCTGCCGCTAAAGCTGCTGCTGCTGCGACTGAAACTGCCGCTAAAGAAGAAGCATAAAAATTTACACCTCGGTGAATATACAGGAGTGCGATTTGATCGCACTCCTTTTTTTTGTGACTAAAACTATCATTTCCCGAGCTGCTTTCTTGGCAAATCCGCTGGCCTTAAAGCAGAATCCTAAAATGATTTAAGCCTAGAAGTGATATTGTGTATATTAGATTCGCCAAACGCCCCATACATTCGTAAAATCAATTGAAATGAACTCACACGTATTGATTCTGGCCGCGGGGCTTATCATTATCGTTTCTTACTTCTGCAATATCATTGCGCAGAAGACCAATGTCCCGTCTGTCTTGCTACTGATGATTGGCGGATTTGTACTCAAGCAATTTGTGGAAATAGATGAAAGTCAAATCTTACCCTATTTGCAGATTCTGGGTACTGTCGGGGTGATTTTGATTGTTCTGGAGGCCGCTTTAGACCTTCACCTCACCAAGGACAAACTCCCCATCATCTGGCGAGCTTCTGTGATGGCCTTAGTCATGCTACTACTGACTTCATTTATCTTAGCTGGTGGGATTTATATGATTGTGGGAGCAGTAAGCGAAGTACCATTGACCTTTTTACAGGCTTTGATCTATGCTGTACCGCTTTCGGTGATGAGTAGCGCGATCATTATCCCAAGTGTCCATGGCTTGAAAGAAAGTAAGAAAGAGTTTCTCATCTACGAATCTGCTTTATCGGACATTTTAGGGATCATTCTATTCTATGCGCTACTTGACATTGGACGTGCTAGTGAAGGTGCCAATATGCCGATGGAGATTTCGAGTAATATATTGATGACGATTGGCCTCTCTCTAGTTATCAGTTATGTATTGATCGTCCTCTTTCAATTTGTAAAAGGGCACGTCAAACTGTTCTTACTGATCGGGATCTTGTTGGCCTTTTATGCTGCGGGTAAACTCCTGCATATGTCTTCCTTGATCATGATCTTGATCTTTGGATTGATCCTCAACAATAAGAAACTCTTCTTCCCCGGTTCTTTGACCTACCTGATCCGAGATGAACAGTTTGATGATATCCTCAAAAACTTCCGAACGATCACGATGGAGAGCGCTTTCGTGGTACGAACCTTCTTTTTCGTTGCCTTTGGCATGTCAATAGTCGTTTCTCAATTAGCTGACTGGACTGTCCCGCTCATCACTTTGATTGCATTAGTAGCCATCTATCTACCTCGTTGGGGCGGTTTGAAGCTATTTTTTGGCAAAGACATCCAGCCAGACTTGTTTGTAGCGCCTCGTGGTTTGATCACCGTGCTACTCTTTTATGCCATCCCAGCGGAGCAACAAGTAGAAGCGTTCGCCCCAGGCATACTCTTACTGACCATCCTTATCACGAGTATATTGATGACTTATGGTTTGATACGGGCCGCTCGTACTCAGCCTGCGGTAACGCTTAGTGAGAGCGTTCCGGAAGCGGAAACTCCACAAAAAACTCATTGATATGCGCTGTCTGATTTGCTTATTTTTCCTAACGAGTCTGATCGCCTGTGACAAATTAGGTCCTTTTGATCCTGCTGATTATCAATTGTCGCAACTCGAGCTAGGCATCTCTTTTCCTCCCGTGGAGAACGAGAAACAGCGTTCCTTCACCGAAGAAGAGCTCAATATTCTCAATGTAAAAAAGATCCGCTTTGCAGAGGACTGGGCGTTCCGCGAAGCGACTCAAGGAGAATATAATTGGGGACCACTAGACGCACGGATAGCTTGGACACAAACCAATAACTATGAGGTGCTGCTGACGATCCAGTCAAAAGGACCAGATTGGGCCTGTAGCAATCGTCAAAACGAGCGTTCTTGTGTGTATAGCAATAATCAGGATTTTGAAAACTATATCGTAGCTCTACTGCAACGCTATCCTGATCAAATTGCAAAAATTCAATATGGCAATGAGTGGCAATCTGACTTTTGGTATATCGGTAGTGCCACAGAATTTGTCGAGGCCAATAATGTTCTTTACCAAGCCGTCCAACAGCATTCTCCGACTACCAAGGTAGTCTTGGGAGGATTTACGACAATTTCGCTTAGACTCATGGCCGGCTGTGCAGGAAAATTAGTTGATTTCACAGATGATGATGGTGCACTTTTCGATCAAACTTATTTAGATGCCAATTGTGGTGATGATGAGTTTGTGGCAGGTTTGGCGAGGATAGATACTGTTTTACAGAACGCTCAATACGATGAATTAGACCTGCATTTGTACGACGATCCCGGAAATTGGGATGAAATTTATAATCACTTCAAGACCCTAACAAATAAGCCCCTTATCGTCTCAGAATTTGGGGGTCCCAATCTCAATTTGGAACCTAAATCGGATTCCTACCAAGCCGAAAGAATCGAATACTACATTCGTAAAATTGACAGCCTACAAATACCTGAGGCTTACTTTTTCAGATTGGTAGAAGGCAGCAATAATCCCGCCCATGCCACATCTGGGCTCATCAAAAACATTACAAATAAACGCAAAGACGGATTCGAAATCTTTAGACGTTTCTCTAATCCCTAAATCTTAGTTACGTTTTATCCGCTTCATGGTACAAAAAGGAGAATATTAACCATAAAATCCTTTCTGTTATGAAGTTCAAACCTCTCATGCTACCGCTCTTAGTGGTGATGGTGAGTTTGCTATGGGCATTTAAGCCGTACGAAGCAGCCAATAAGGTCATTCGTACCAAAGAAGGTGCCTATATCATTCCTTCCTCTGTGAAAATCCCTCAGAGTGATCAGCAACGCTTGATCGAAGCGCTCAAAAAATCTGAAGAAACACTCGGTGCTCTTGCTTACTACAACAAAAAGGGCAAAATGCAGACCTATGGTCAGTATGATCTTCGCACCTTCCGTCAAATCGGCAAAGAATACGGTGCGAGCATGGAACCTACCCAAGGTTCTGTGATGGGATTTGTATTGATCAAAAAGAAGTTAGTACGCTCTAAGACCAAGGACGACAACAAATTTAGCGAGTCCACCATCCTCGACGAAAAAGCTTGGGTTACCATCGGTGGTGTCCAATCAGTCGGTAAAGAGGTTGACATCATTTTGGGCCGCTACGCAGATTAGTACGCATTTGATTCAATGGTGGGAGCGCTTAGGGGCGTTCCTACCAACTTTACTCCCTTTGCTATGAAAAAGTATTTGCTACTCGGATTTTTTGGCTTCCACTTGTTTTGCATGATATACAACAACATTATCATCGAAGAACAGGTCTATTATGACTTCTTTGAAGATCGACAAGAACAAGGGCTTGCCATGGAATTACTGCAAAAGACAGGTCCATTTTTAGATGTATTTCGCTTTTACTCAGACTATAGCGGCGCAGAGACAGGATATGGCTTTTACGCTCCCAACGTAGCTAGTCAGTTTTTGGTCCTGTATACAATCAAAGATGATGAGGGCAATGTGATCGAAAATAGCCTCCCTCGGCATTATAGCAAAGCAGCCTTAACCCGCTACTTTACTGCCTTTGATATCTTCATGGATAAGATAGATGAGCCAGACGAGCGATACGATAAATTTATGGATGTAGTGATGAAATCTATGGCCCTCAAAGTCCTCGAAGATCATCCTCCTCATCGTCATATCGAAGCAGATTTATTGGTTTATGACTTGCCGTACATCCCTGACTATCAAGCAGGTGAACGACCAGACTATGCTCATTTATTGCATTATACTTATCGCCTAGACTAATTATCATGAAAGCTGCTATCCATCAATTCTTTTTTGCGCCCGTTAAGGACAATTACTCATTAGCCTTTTTGCGGATAGGCTTAGCCTTGATTCTTTTGGCTCAAACCTTCGCCACTTGGGGAGACTTTTTGACCATCTACGGCGAAGAAGGTTTTATTAGAGGCGATATAGCGACAGCTTATGTTTCACCTCTCCAATTGACTAGCCATCATATTACCAGCTGGATTAGCGACGGCTTTGGCACTAGTGAAATGGATGCCTTATTAGCGCTGAGAATAGTTTACATCAGTTTGATTGTGCTGCTAGGCTTAGGCTTATTTACAAAGCCCAGTGCGGTATTGCTTTGGATTCTCCACCTCGCCTTGGTCAAATCAGCCTATTATATGTCCTATGGCGTAGATTATATACATACCGTTTTACTTTTTTACTGCATCTTTTTTCCGGTGAGTGAGCAATATGCCCTAGATGTTTATGTGTTCCGCCCTCGGCGAACGAATCCACTCCCCTATTTGCGATTGCTCCAACTCCATATGTGCGTGATCTACTTTTTTGGTGGCTTGGGTAAAGCTATGGGACCTAATTGGTGGAATGGTGAATCTATTTGGAAATCCGTCAATCGCCCGATGAGCACGACTTTTTCTTTTGATTGGATGGCCGACTATGCTTGGATACCAGTGGCGATGGGAGTTTCAGTGATCATTTTAGAATTGCTTTATCCTCTCACTATCTGGATCAAAGCGACAAGGAAACTTTGGCTATGGGGGATTATAGGGATGCACTTAGGGATTGCAATATTTATGGACCTCAGTTTTTTTGCCGCTACTATGATTCTGATGAACCTGGCTGCTTTCCATTTCTTTTGGCAAGAGGACACTAGCTTTACTAAATTAGGGGCCATCTTCAACAAACCCCTATGGCTCAAATCCACAACCTCTTAATCGACCTTGGCGACGTACTTTACGCCATCAATCCTCAACATACGCAAGATCGTTGGCAAGCAATGGCTTCCGGAAAAAGCGGCGTACCATTTACTAAGGAACAACAGCATGATCTTTTTTCTCAACTAGACAAAGGCGAAATCGAAATTGAAGATCTAGCAGATGGGCTCATAGAAAACTATGATCTGCAAGCTCCACAAGCAGACGTCATCCTTGCATGGAAAGAGTTACTCGTTGGGATCATCCCCGGCAGGATAGAAGCGATAGAAAAACTCAACACACAATACAATTTAGCTCTCCTCAGCAATACTAACGCCTACCATTATTCCGTTTTCAAGGATGAGTGCGAACCGATATTCAGCAAATTAGATTATGTATTTCTCTCCTTCGAGATGGGGATGCGCAAACCTGATGCGGAGATTTACGAAAGCGCGCTAGAGACGGCTGGTTGGAAAGCAGAGGAGACTTTATTTCTCGATGACTCTCGCCCAAATATTGCAGGAGCAGGAGCAATAGGCATCCAGACTTGGCATATAGCGGAGTACGCTGATTTTGACCGCATGTGTGAGCAATACCTCAACCACTAAACCATACAATATGAAAACATTATTAACGCTTATTGCGCTTTTTAGCGTAAGTATCAGCTATGCCCAAGAGGTCATCACGACCACTCTCACTGACGAGCACCAACAAGTCAAAGGCGCAAAAATATTCATGGTGCCACCCGACAGTTTTGCAGTAGCTACTCAGTTTCAAGGCTTTCAAGACGCTGATCGTAGTGCCTCCTTATTGGTCGCTGTGCTAGAAGCTCCTGTCGCCGGTCTCATCGAAGCTTTCACTGAAGAAGCGCTTAAAGGCCAAGGCGTAAAAATGCTCAAGAAGGAAAGAATCACGCTCAATGGCATGTCAGGAGCATTTATTACAGGCGAACAAAAAGGCTACGGTATTACTTTCAATAAGTATATCCTCGTATTTGGCAATGAAAACTTCACTGCCCTGATCAATGGTATGTACCCCAAAGAGGACGCAAAAGAACTAGATGAGCTAGTGATCAAAGCACTGAGATCAACTGTATATGTTGAAGAAGCAGATACCGACCCATTGGGAGCACTCAGTTTTACGATCAACACTGAAGACACCAAACTGCAATTTGCCACTATCATCACGGGCAGCGCCCTATACTCCGTTGATGGTAATGTCCCTCCAGAAACCGAAGACAAAACTACTTTTCTAGTCGCCCAGTCAATCGGTTCTAGCATTATATTGGATGAACAAGCTTTTTGTATCAAACGCCTCAAAAAGATGCCTTATGAAGACATCGCGTTCAGCGAAGCTGATATCACAGAACTTAGGGTAGACGATTTGCATGGCTACACCATCCCCGCCACTGCAATTGATCCTAAAAGCAAGGAAGACCGCATGATCTACCAAACGATGCTTTTTGATGGAGAGGGCAATTATTTTATTTTGCTAGGTACTACTAACCAAAACGATGAAAGTAACGCTCCTTTGTTTGACAAATTGACCAAGAGTTTCAAAAGGAAATAAAAATACGATTCTCCAAATGGACGATTTTCGAAATATTCCCTATTTATAGCTTCTCTTTTCTAAAATTTTCACATTTTAGGACTGATGAAACCTGTTTTTCCCAAAGAATTCCACTTCCACTACTCTCTTGCAAACCTATTGGGCAGGAGTTACCCGCTCATTATCAAACGATTAACTGCTTATCTAAAAGAGAAAAAGCTACCGATCAGTGCTGATCAATTTAGGATACTTACGCATCTTTGGGAAAAAGATGGTTGTAGTCAACAGACACTCGCGAACTTGAGTCATCGCAACCGGGCCAATATCACGCGGCACATAGACTCCATGGAAAACCTTGGGCTCTTAAGACGCGAACAAGATAAAAATGACCGAAGGATCTATCGTGTTTTTTTGATGGATGCTGGTCATGAACTCGAGATAGAAGCAATCAAATGTGCAAAACAAGCACTCACAGACGCGACTCAAAATATAGATGAAGCTGAGCTGTCAATTTGCCTCAAAGTAATACAGCAAACGATTGATAATCTTAGCTAAATATAATGGCCGATTTTACTTCGTAGAGTAAAATCGGCCAATTTCTATTTCTGAGATATTTCTAATTTCCGCCTTAGCGAACGATCAATTTCTTGACTACCGCTGCGGTACCATTATCGACTCTCACGTAGTAGATGCCACTGGCCCAGTCCTGAAGGTTCAGAGCCAAGCGTTCGGTTTTAGCCGCCTGAGCCATAAAGTTTCCATAGACCTCCTGCCCCAATGAATTGAGCACCGAGATTTGGAGAGATTCACTCGCCCCTGCTTGGATCAATAGTTCTACTTGTTGATCAGCGGGGTTCGGCGCGAGATAGAGATTCAAGGCATCGCTCAAACGATCTGGATTGATCGATACAGTATTGCTATAGCTAAACGATCCATCTAAATCTACCTGACGAATCCGATAGTACAATTGTTCTGCTGCTTGATAAACCGCTTTAAAATCGATAAAGCGATAAAGTTGCTCTTGACTCGTGGTCCCTGTACTTCGAGTTTGGCCGATTTCATCGAACGCTTCACCATCTAGCGAGCGCTCTACTGCAAAATAATCGCTATTTATCTCCTGAGTCGTACCCCAACTGAGTCCAATATCTTCGCCCTGCTGGACGGCCGCGAGATCAAGCCATTCTACTGGGAAAGTAATCCCCGTGCCATCCCCAAAGGAAAATACATCCCCGTTTTGGAGTTCAGCAAGGCTATACCAATGCGTACCATCATCTAGGAGATTATAGATCAGCGTCTGTGGACTATTCGGGAAGGCCGCATCACCATTACGATTGATGTATAATGCCGTAGTGGTTCCGGGCAAAGCCGCTTTAGGAATCCGTACCGTCAATAGGCCAGACTGTCCCCGTTTGGAAACTTGCCATACTCTCGCCACGCGACTGTTAGCGCCGCCATAGATAGTTTGATCGAGTGCATTGACCGCTGCACCATTATCGCCCCAAAGGACAAAGCTGCGATCTATATCAAATGTATTGGGATTAGAGGCATTGATGGTCGGAAACTGGCCATTGTAATAGTTGCCATGGTAGATGGAGACTAAGCCTTCGACGCCTGTTGATTGGCGTTGGTCTAAGCCCGAACGATCATCTCGTCCCATACCGGTAATATGATTGTCAAATCCTCCCCCGACGTTCCACAAGGTGGTGCCTTCACTACCATTCCAGTCAGAAGCATAGTAGTTATGATTGAGGTGTAGACCATATTTTAGAGCTAAGTAACTCTCAGCGCGCATCCGGTCTAGGGCAGTGATATTGCCTTGCAGAACGATCATCTCTGCCAAATCACCTTTCCAGTGATCCGAGGTTTCATTGTCATTGCCACTACCATCAAATTCTTGTCCGAGAGAGACTCTATCGGCTCCGCTACTCGCTACCGTTGTCAAACTATTGCCCGTTTGGCCGTTGAGCCAACCGTCGATCTGTGTATTGGGGTTGATATCAAAAGCAACGAGACTTGGTTTATCAACATAGTTTCCAGCTACAAAAGTAGGATCGTTATCATCGTAAATCAGTTCTCCATTAGTGCCATGACCGAACTTGATTTTATTCGTTCCACCGAGGTGGGTAGAAAGATAATAACCATGGCTCGCATCTTGTCTCGGAATCACCACCGATAAGATGGCGCTCTGCCCAGAAAGCACATTAGCCAAGCCATTGACCTTGAGCCAGTCATCAGTACCATCAAAGCTTACGACACCGTGGCCATTAAGGCTTTGACTATAATAAGTGGGTTCTTTGCCACTAATAGCGGCAGGTGCATTGTTTTTGCCACTAAGATCAGCCCAATTGGCAACGAGGCTACCATCATCTAGCGAACCGCCATATTCATCGGCACTGAGCCACATGGCAGGGGTTTCACTGAGCCCTGCTGGAGCAAAGCAACTACCATCAATTACCAAGATTTCCATCTCAGCGACAGATATCCAAGGATTGTTATTGACTTCGGATAGCGCCTGCAGGCGAACGTAGCGACCGTATTTAGGCCCATGAATCACTTCTTTTTCGGTCTTATCCTTTACAAAGGTTCCCGATGCAACGGCAGACTCCCAATTGACGCCATCTAGACTGACATAGAAGTTATAATTAGCGATTGTGCCGTTGAAGGTCAGATCTTGACGAGGCCAGTAGCGGAAGCCTGAAACTTCCATCGTATCACCTAAGTCTATTTGTATTTCGTGCGGAGGCACAGGATCACTGGCGATAAACTCGGTATGCCATAAGGTTTCAATCAGTCCATCAAAGGCATTGGCGGCCAAATGATTGGCTTCTTCACTATCAACATAGTGAACGCTATAATTAGCTTTCGGTAGTGGCACTGGTTCACAAGCCGGATCTAGCGTACCGATCCAGTCTTCCAGAACTGTGATATATGCCTCGTCCACTACACTTCTTGCCAAAGGAGGCATTTGGTCAGCACCTGTACTCATATCACGCTTTAGTAAGATAGAACGACTAGGATCTCTTGGCTTTACAAGTTCAGCCCCGCTGATACCATAACTCCCAAAGAGATTGCCATGCACGATGTTTTGATTGTCAAGTTCGGTCGCAAAGCGAGCGTCGAAGCCCGTATTCACTCCATTGGGGCGATGACAATGCGAACAGTTTGCATCGAGATAAGAGCGAACGCGCAATTCCAAGCTTGAAGAAGCGTCTTGAACAGGCGCAGCACGGAGCATATTGGGGATATCAGTCTCTACAATAGGATTACTAAAGATACCCAGATGATTCCACGTACGGAGCTGATTATCAATGTTACCGCTAGTCGGATACAAAGCATCGCCATTCATCTGGTGCGTATTGAGTCCAAGCGTACCGCCTGCATTATCATTGTGACAAGTCATACAATTTGCCCTACTCGGGAACTCCCAAATCCGATTTTCTTGACTAAGATCCGCTTTGGTGATCGTATAATGAACCGTATCACTATCGTATAGTAGTTCTGCATCTGTGCCGGCATCATTCCATTTATAGGTTACGCCATAAAGTCCGCCATTTTGAGCCCGGATCATAAAACGCGTTTCTAAACGCTTGATAGTATTGGGATTATTGGCGTCAAGTGGCATCTCAAAATGCTTGATAAAGACCGTTCCCGTAGGGAAAGTCCACTCATCATCCTCAGCAAAAACCACTTGTTCAGCGGAGCTGTCATAGCTACCATTGTTAGGGATTGCTACCCAGCGCTTTTTCGCGGAGCCATCAGACCAGAGAGGTGAATTTGTGGCATAAGGGATCAAGCCCGCCGCTGGATTAAGGCTAGGCAAATTAGGAAACACTCCTGTTTGGGACAGAAACTGAGGCGGATCTGGGGTATAGCTAGTAGGACGCAGCTTATAGATTTTACCTCCATTGAGATTAGTCCCAAATAGTTTTAAAACATACACTTCTCCAGTAGAATCAGAAGAGAAATTAGAAATCCCTTGTTTGCCACCACTACCAAAGGAAGGAATGGTGGTCAAAAGACTTACTTGTTTATTGCCAGTAGCAGGATCATAATCCAAAGTCCAAACTTTGCGCGTTTGGTGATCTCCAAAGATATATTTTCCCCCTAAGGATGAATTCCACTTATTGCCTCGATAGACAATACCGCCAATGACACATTGCCCTTCACTACGCGGATAATCATGTACCGGTGCTTGGTCAAAACCAATCAACGGATTAGGTTTGGGTTTGCTTGCTCCAGTAGTAATTGCCCCTTCACGATATGGCCATTGGAGGTTACTACCCTTAGGAACGAGACTAACTTCTTCCCGAGTTCCCTGTCCGACATCTCCCATCCAAATATCTCCTGTTACAGGATCTTGGGTCATACGGTGAGGACTGCGAAAGCCGATGGCGTAAAATTCTTCTAATATGCTACCATCTGTGGCGAGCCAAGGATTGTCATTAGGGACATAATAGCCTTGTGAATAGCTATCAGGCCAGCCAGTAGGTGGAGTAGCAGGATTTAGCGGTTGACGGCGGATCGGATGACTACGGCTAGGGTCCATATCTACGTCGATACGTAAGGCGCCTGCAAGTAGGCCTACGTTGATTTTTTGTCCGGTGTTGTATTGGTCATTAGCCCCTCCTTCATCTCCAACGGATATATAAAGAAAACCATCTAGGCCAAAAAACATCCCTCCGCCATTATGCCATTGGTGGCGATCGTACTGCTGAATCATGATAAATTCAGTATTAGGATCGATGATAGAAGAACCCGGTACCCAATTGTAGCGCACCAATCGTAGGTAAGCAAGATTGCCACTGCTCGTAGGACCTTTGGCTCTATACCAGATATATAGGTATTCCCTGTTCGGGGAACCCGGTACTCCATACTCAGGGTGAAAAGCAGCTCCCATCAAACCAGCATCGCCAGAGGTAAGTACCTTGCTTTCGATATCGAGAAGAGTAGCCTTGGTTGAAGTCGCGGTGTCACTCTTCGAGAACGACCAAAGTCGCCCCTTTTTACCCGCCATGAAAAACTTATCGGCATAGGGTACTTCCAAAAGTTGAATCGGATCGGTAAAGATTAGATTAGGAAAAGCTTCAATAGATGTCCAGGTCGCGGAACTAGCTGGAGCTACCGTCGGAAAAGTATTGTTGAAATAAGCACCAACTGCTTGAGGAGTATCAATGCCATAATTGAGGACTTGCATCGGTCCTACTGCACTGGTAACTAGGATAAAAAGAACGCAAAGACTTAAAATCAGCATTCGTCGGTATTGACGAAGCCTGAGAAGTATCGATTTTGCCATATTAGGAAAAAGAATTGTTAGTAAAATAAAAATACTACCAATTGCCGGAGTATAGGCCTCAGGCAACCTCAACCCACAATTTTATTGGCTGAACGGTCTGAGAATCAAAAAAGTGTCATGTAAGTTTTATAAAAAGATTCGCTCCATATGATTACGAATCATATGGAGCGAATTATGGTATTAGATGGCGAGAAGATCGCCCTAATGATTAGTCTTTTTTACCGTAAACAAAAGAGAATACGATTGCGGCTAATGCACCAGCACCTAAGTTTCCAACTAAGAAGATCCAGATGTCTCCCCAAGCTTTCATATTGGCAACGGTGATAACGACAGCAACAGCAGGGTTAAATGCGCCACCTGATACCGCTCCTAGTGTATAAGCCATCGCCATGACAGTAAAACCAGTGGCTAGACCATAATAAGAATTTCCAGCAGTAGAGTCCGTAGTAGCGGTTTGCAGCACTACATAACAAAGGGCAAAAGCACCTAAGAACTCAGCGATGAGTGAAGGAACCATATTTAATGATGCAGGGCTTGAAGAAACCATTGCAGGATCTACAGTTCCTAATAAGTAGTTTGCAGTGAGGGCAGCAAGAGCAGCACCTACAATTTGAGAAGCCATATAAGGCAGTACATCTTTGCCTTCACATTTGCCACGCATAAATACAGCAAGCGTTACCGCAGGATTGAAGTGCCCGCCGGAGATATGTCCACCAGCATAAACCATGATCATCAATGCCGTACCAATGGCTAAGGGGCAAGAGCACCTGCTGTTTCGCTGGCAGCCATAACAATGACTAGCACAAAGAAAAAGGTGCCGATAAATTCTACAAGATACTTTTTCACAGAGGTGTGAATTATAATGACGAATAGCAAATAGTTGATTTTAAGACCCATAGAGTCTCAAAAGGTCATCATTTCCACATTCGAAGTATCTACTCTTCCCCGATTACGGTCCAGATTTCTTGCTGGATTTGGGGAATCACCTCTTTTTCAAACCATGGATTGCGGCGTCTCCACATGATATTGCGAGGGGAAGGATGTACCAAAGGAATGATTCCTAATGGTAAATATTCACGCCAGTTTTTGACAGTTTCGGTGAGTGTTTTTTTACGTTTCTTGCCTAGGTGATGCTTTATCGCATATTGTCCGATGGCCAAGGTAATCTTGATATTGGGCAATAAGGCGTGAAGTTTATCATGCCATAGTTCAGCACATTCTGGTCTAGGAGGCAGGTCGCCGCGTTCGGCACGGCCGGGATAACAAAAGCCCATCGGTACTATCGCCAAAATCTTGGGATCATAAAAGATCCGAGGCTCCATATCTAGCCATTCACGCAACCTTTTACCACTCTGATCATCCCAAGGCACGCCGCTAGCATGCACTTTAGTACCTGGTGCTTGACCAGCTAAGAGAATACGCGCCTCTTTAGCAGCACTCAATATCGGTCTAGGGCCAAGGGGCAAATGAGCCTCACAATTTCTGCACTGTCTAATTTCAACTAAAAGCTGTTCGAGTGCATCCATCTTATTCGTCAGATTCGAGAATAGCTAATTCAGCTTTTTCGGCTTTGCGTTGTACTCGACGAGAGATCGCGATACTCAATTGATAGAGTCCCATCAGTGGGAAAAAGATCAGTACCTGTGAGATCACATCAGGAGGAGTAATCACTGCGGAGAGAACCAATAAGACTACGATAGCAATCTTACGATAGCGTTTCATTCCTTCTGGAGTAACAAAACCCAGTTTGGACAAATAGAAAACAACAATCGGCATCTCAAAGACGATCCCTCCAGCTATCACGATTTGCGTAACGAGGGAGATCACTTCACCAAATCGCCATATATTTTCGATCTGATCAGATATAGAAAACGCGGACAAAAACCGGATCGCAAAGGGTAGAATAATAAAGTAGGCAAAGCTAATCCCAACAAAGAAAAGGAAGCTCATGATGACGACATTGCCACGCATACCAGAGCGTTCGTGCTTATGTAGTCCGGGCTTGATAAATCGCCAAACCTCCCAAATGAGATAAGGAAAGGCAATGATAATTCCCATTATGATCGAAATAGAAATCGACTTTAGAAATTGTTCGGTTGGCTTAATCGCCTGTAAAGCGCCTAATATATTGCCAGAACAAGGCCCATCACTAAACTGACACAAAAACTGATGGGTAGGAAATTCATATTGTAAAGGATAGAAAATCACATTATCAAATATCCAATTGATATTTAGTCCGATGGCCAGCGCACCGACGCCAATAGCTATTACACTACGAAAAATATGCCAGCGCAATTCCTCGAGATGATCCAAGAAGCTCATCTCTCTTTCCTCTTCCTTAGCTTCGTTTTTACTCTGCTGCCGATAGTCCGTAAACTTCGTTAATAGCGCCACTATCTTATAATTAGAAGGTGATTGTAATGAGTTTGTAATTATTCTGGCTGGGATTACCCATGCCGACCAAGACCATTTCTCGTCCTGAAACTAGCGAGGATGCTTGCGGAAAAATCAAATATTCAGCCGTCTCGTTGGAGGCTAAAATTTTATCTTTCCTTTCTCCTGATACTAAATCAATAGAGATGCACATCAGGTTTCCTCTAGCCCCTCTTTCGCTCAGATAGACCAAGCGCAATTTCCCTTGATTGACTCCTACTACATAGGACAAAAATTGATCCGAATTCTGGTCTCTTTGCCTCTTTGCGATCAGTCGATTCCAAGTAACACCGCCACTTTCACTATCAATGCCTAGCACTCCGAGACCATAGCAATAATATCGATCTTTGGATTGATATTGCTCTTCCCAAAGTAGGCTTATCCCTTCCCTGCTCACTACGATTTCGGCTGCACTAAAATTGCTACCACCTTTTTCGGCAAAATAGTCAACCCACTTTTTGGGCAGGGCAGAGACTGAATCTGCAGCGATCGTTAATTCGTCTTTGTTATTGGTCAATCGTTGGCAAAATACATGAGTGAGGACACTGATATCTCCACGTCCGACTTTGGCTCCATTGCTAAGTCCGATATCACCTAGACCACTCAGACCTCCTATGATGAGGATATCTTGCTCGAAACTCAGCGTCATCTCCACCATTTCAGCCTTTTTACTAGGATCAAGGTTGATCAAAGTCGTGATAAAGCGTTCCTCAGAGAGGACATACTTATTAAGGACCAATGGCTGTGCCTCCCCTCCTGATCGATTATAGCGACTTAGAAAAAAGACCTCACCTTCATCATTGACCATCACTTGACTGATCTCGTATTTCTCTTCGCTATAAGGAAGAGTCAGCACCTTTTCCCCTTGTTTGCCACCATAATTGCCCCAGAGCGTCAAATAGGTTTGCTCCCCATCAGCTCCTACCCATGCCATAAACTTTTTACGAGGAGAGCTTATGACCCACTCATTCTGAGAACGATTGATTTTAGGGAAATTTGAGAGCTGTACAGGCTCCGCAGCAAAAGGCTTGCCTTCCAAACCAAAGAAGCGTGCTACTGTCTGCTGTCCTTTACTCTTGGCTTGATATTGTTTTCCAACAACTGCAAAGCATTTTTCGAGCCTTATCATATCCGAAATCTGCATCGGCTCAAAGCCTTCGTTGGTTACCGGTTTAAACCAATGTTCAACGTAGTCATTGATCCCATAAGCTTGCAGATAGTAATTCCCAATCCGTCTACCCTGCTTGCCCTCAGCCCAAAACTCCAAAAAGGTAAAATTACCTTTCCCGGCAGGCCTAACCTTGAGGGGATATCCCATTTCAAAGACACTATAGCCTTCAACGGGAAACAATTGCTCAGAGCTAATATATTGGGCTTTGGAACCTGCATAGAGTCCCAAAAACAATAGGAAAAACAGAATACGGGAAGGCAAGGGTTTCATATCTTATTTCAAAATTTTACCATTGAAACATAGGGAAGCCTTTCATGAAAGCATTGACTTCTCCTCTCACACGGTCGATCACAGTATCGTTGGTGGGTGCCATTAATACTTCATCGATCCAGTTTGCGACCTGCTCCATATGCTCCGTTTTTAATCCTCTGGTGGTAAGGGCAGACGTTCCGAGACGGATACCACTCGTGACCATTGGGCTACGTGAGTCAAATGGAACCATATTTTTGTTAGCAGTAATATCTGCTTTAACGAGAGCTGCTTCAGCAAGTTTTCCGGTAAGGTCTTCGCTCTTAGGACGTAGATCAATCAGCATGAGGTGATTATCAGTACCACCAGAGATTACCTTATATCCTCTAGCGACGAGCGCACTAGCCAAGGCTTGTGCATTGTCGAGGACTTGCTGCATATAGGATTTAAATTCTGGTCGTAAGGCTTCGCCGAACGCCACCGCTTTGGCCGCAATAATATGCATCAATGGGCCTCCTTGAGTTCCAGGAAATACAGCACTATCTAGGATAGAGCCCATGCTACGTACTTTACCTTTTGAGGTGGTGATTCCTAATGGGTTATCGCCATTGTTGCCCACCATGATCATTCCTCCTCTAGCAGCACGCAAAGTCTTATGAGTAGTAGTAGTAACAACGTCGCAATAAGGCAAAGGATTATTAAGAAATCCCGTTGCTACAAACCCTGCGGTATGAGCAATATCAGCCATCAACATCGCCCCCACTTCGTCCGCAATGCTACGGTAGATTTCAAAGTCCCAATCTCGCGAATAAGCACTCGCTCCTGTGATGATCAGTTTAGGACGTTCTTTTTTGGCAGTATCTCTGACTTTATCATAATCGATTCTACCGGTTTCTTCTTCGACTCCATAAAAGACTGGGCGATAAAGTTTACCAGAAAAATTGACAGGAGAACCGTGAGTCAAGTGCCCACCATGGGAAAGATTAAAACCCATGATCTTATCACCAGCATTGAGCAAAGCAAGCATTACTGCTGAGTTGGCCTGAGCGCCTGAATGAGGCTGCACATTTACCCAATCAGCGCCAAACAATTCTTTGGCTCTATCTCTCGCGAGATCTTCAGCCATATCCACATACTGACAACCGCCATAATAGCGCCTAGCAGGAAGTCCTTCCGCATATTTATTGGTCAGGCAGCTACCTGCTGCTTCTAATACGTCAGGGCTGACGAAATTTTCAGAAGCGATCAATTCGATCCCTTCAAGCTGACGTTTTTCTTCCTGACGGATGATAGCAAAAATATCATCTCGTTTATTGGTTGCAGAAGTAGATGAAGAAGAAGTTTGAGACATTGGTGTGAATTATATATAAGTAAATATACGGCAAACTAACTAGAGGAGAAAAGCTTCAGCGCTGCTTTCGTCCTCCTCCATTTCAAAGGATACATGTTGTTGTATGGTCGTAGCAAGTTCGAGACCGACAAAATCAGCACTCACAGGCATAATCCGATGCCCTCGGTCAATGAGGACTGCAGTGCGTATTTTACCCGGTGCAAATTGTAGCAAGATTGCCACTACATTGAGTAGAGTCGTACCAGTATAAAGGACATCATCAACTACCACTACTGGGCAATCTTTCAATTCTGCAGCCTCAATCCCTTCCAACTCTATGCCTATATCATAAGGCCCCTGAGTACGATCGAGTTTAGCGGGCACTAAGGTAATAGTGAGAGGCGAGATTTCATTGAGGATTGCGACTAAACGTCGTGCTAAATAACCGCCTCGTTGATCAATACCGATCAAATATACCTGAGATTCGAGGTAGTGGGCCTCATAGATTTCATATGCCATGCGGCGAATGCGGGCATCAATCTCCTTTTGGTTCAGTATCTGTACTTTGGTGCTAGCCATAGATAAGATCTATTTTGAACTGTAAAGTTACAAAAAGCAGAGAGGGGCTACCAAGCCCCTCTCCTCAAAAATATATGTTTTCTGCCTTTGCTTATTCAGCAACAGCGGCAGCATCACGTTTTGCAACGCGTTCTTTATAGTCATCCATATCACCGACGATGATATCTTGGTAATTGCGAAGACCAGTACCTGCAGGAATGAGGTGTCCAACAATCACATTTTCCTTCAAACCATTGAGGTCATCCGTTTTTGCTGTGATTGCAGCTTCACTAAGTACCTTGGTAGTTTCCTGGAAAGAGGCAGCAGAAAGCCAGCTCTTAGTACCAAGAGACGCACGGGTGATACCTTGCAATACCGGAGAACAAACTGCTGGACGCGCTTCACGAGCGGTAACCAACGGCTTATCATTACGGCGAAGCTGAGAATTTTCATCTCTGAGACGTCTTTGCGATACAATCTGCCCACCCTTTAGAGTAGGAGATTCTCCTGGATCATCTACAACCAGCTTATCAAAGATCCAGTCATTTTCCTGTTGGAAATCACGGCGGTTAACGATTTCCTTTTCAAGGAAGATCGTATCTCCTGGATCAATAATTTCGACTTTTTGCATCATCTGACGCACGATCACCTCGATATGTTTATCGTTAATCGGTACACCCTGCATACGGTAAACTTCCTGAATCTCGTTTACGATATATGCCTGCACAGCACTTGGGCCTTTGATAGCAAGAATTTCTTTAGGAGCAATCGCACCATCAGAAAGCATCTCACCAGACATTACATAATCTCCTTCGTGCACCAAAATATGGCGATTAAGAGAAATCATGTATTTGCGCTCTTCTGCATCAGGAGATTTAACGAATACTTCACGATTACCACGTTTGATACCGCCTAAGCGAACGACACCTTCAATCGCTGAAACAACAGCTGGATTCGAAGGATTACGTGCTTCAAACAACTCAGTAACACGTGGAAGACCACCAGTAATATCAGCAGTACCACCACCAGAACGAGGAATCTTCACCATAATCTGACCAGCAGTCATGGTTTCATCGTCCTCTACAACAAGGTGAGCACCAACAGGCAAGTTGTATGAGCGAAGCTCATTATCCTTTTTATCTACAATGATAATTGTCGGATTGACTTGCTTATCACGGCTATCGATGATCACTTTTTCACGGTGTCCAGTCTGCTCATCCAGATCTTCGAGGAAGGTTTGCCCTTCACGTACATCTTTCAGTTTGACTTTACCTTCAAACTCTGAAATGATAACCGAGTTATACGGATCCCACTTACAGAGTAAAGTACCTTTTGAGACATCAATGCCATCCTCAACATACAAGTGAGAACCATAAGGCACCTTATTAGAAAACAAGACGCGAGATTGATCGTCAGTGATCTTGAGTTTACCAGTACGGCTAATAACAATTTTCACTGTCTCACCATCCTCTTTACGCTCAACAAAGCGAACATTCTCCAATGATAGTTTTCCGGGGAATTTAGCAGTCAAACCACTAGCATTCGCAATACGCTGGGCAGTACCACCTACGTGGAACGTACGAAGGGTAAGCTGAGTACCTGGCTCACCAATAGATTTGGCAGCAACAACTCCAACAGCTTATCCAACTTCAACCAAACGGCCAGTTCCGAGGTGGCGGCCATAACACTTTGCACATACACCAGTGGAAGCTTCACAGGTTAATACAGAACGGATATCGACTTCTTCTACATGAGATTCTTCAATCTTACGTGTCAGTTTTTCCTCTAACTCTGTACCTGCCTCTACGAGTAACTCATCAGTGATTGGATCGACAACGTCTTCCAATACAACACGTCCAAGGATACGTTCGCCCAAAGGCTGAATAATATCTTCGTTCTCTTTAAGAGCTGTAATCGTAAGACCACGAAGCGTACCACAATCTTGTTCAGTAATGATGACATCCTGAGCAACATCAACGAGACGACGAGTAAGGTAACCTGCATCCGCTGTCTTAAGAGCGGTATCGGCCAGACCCTTACGAGCACCGTGAGTAGAGATAAAATACTCAAGTACTGAAAGTCCCTCTTTGAAGTTTGCCAAAATCGGGTTTTCGATAATCTCACCAGCAGAACCCTTAAGGGTTTTTTGCGGCTTGGCCATCAGTCCACGCATACCACCGAGCTGACGAATCTGCTCTTTAGAACCACGTGCTCCCGAGTGGAACATCATATAAATATTATTGAACCCATCCTTATCCTCTGCGAGCTGCTTCATGAGCGTCTCAGTCAGACGAGAGTTGGTATGCGTCCAAATATCAATTACCTGATTATAACGTTCGTTCTCCGTAATCAAACCCATATTGTAGTTCATCTGAACTTCTTCAATACGGACGTTTGCTTCCTTAATCAGGACATCTTTTTCTAATGGAATAATTACCTCATTCAATGAGAAAGAAAGACCACCACGGAAGGCTTCTTGGAAACCAAGATTCTTGAGATCATCAAGGAAGTTAACCGTTTTAACAAGTCCAACCCTCACGAAGATGTCGGTAATTACCTTACGCATCGTCTTCTTAGAGAGAAGAATATTTACATATCCAGCCCCTTCAGGAACGATTTTATTAAAGAGGACACGTCCAACGGTAGTTTCGAGATGTTCCGTTATGACTTTACCTTCTTCATCTAGCATAGCATGACCAGAATCGGGATCGTATTTAGGTAAACGAACCTTGATTTTGGCGTGCTTAGCAACGACTCCTTCATTGTAGGCAATTTCTACCTCTTCAGAACTACCAAACAGCAAGCCTTCGCCTTTTTGTCCAGGACGCGCTTTTGTGAGATAGTATACTCCCAATACCATATCCTGAGAAGGCAGAGTAATTGGAGAACCGTTGGCAGGGTGCATGATATTATGCCCTGCGAGCATCAATACAATCGCCTCCAAACAAGCTTCATTACTCAATGGTACGTGAACCGCCATCTGGTCACCGTCAAAGTCAGCGTTGAAACCAGTACAAACCAATGGGTGTAGCTGGATCGCTTTACCTTCAACTAGGCGAGGCATAAATGCCTGAATACCCAAGCGGTGAAGAGTAGGAGCCCGGTTTAACATTACCGGATGACCTTTCAATACGTTTTCAAGGATATCCCAAATAACTGGATCGCGACGGTCAACGAGTTTTTTAGCACTCTTAACTGTTTTTACGATACCACGTTCTATGAGCTTACGAATCACGAAAGGCTTAAACAACTCAGCCGCCATGCTCTTGGGCAATCCACACTCATAAAGGCGAAGATTGGGTCCTACAACAATTACGGAACGACCAGAGTAGTCAACACGTTTTCCGAGAAGGTTTTGGCGGAAACGTCCTTGCTTACCTTTGAGCATGTCCGAAAGAGACTTGAGTGCTCGGTTGGAATCAGAACGTACTGCATTCACCTTACGCGTATTATCAAAAAGTGAATCTACAGCTTCCTGTAGCATTCGCTTCTCATTACGTAGGATAACCTCAGGTGCTTTAATCTCGATCAATCGCTTCAAACGATTGTTACGGATGATAACACGACGATAAAGGTCGTTAAGGTCGGAAGTCGCAAAACGCCCACCTTCCAATGGCACCAACGGACGCAATTCCGGAGGAATTACCGGTACGATCCGTACGATCATCCATTCAGGACGATTTTCCATGCGGCGATTTGCCGAACGGAAGGCTTCAACGACTTTTAGACGCTTAAGTGAGTCATTTTTACGCTGCTGAGAGGTCTCAGTAGCCGCTTTTTGACGCAGTGTATAGGAGAGATCATCAAGATCAATCGTTCCTAACAATGCTTCCAAGGCATCAGCCCCCATCTTAGCGATGAATTTTGCAGGATCTTCATCCGGCAACATCTGATTTTCCTTGGGTAGGGTTTCGAGAATATTGAGATATTCTTCCTCAGTAAGGAAGTCCATCTTCTCGATGCCCTCTTCAGCCATGATCCCAGTATTTATTACGACATAACGCTCGTAATAGATAATTTGATCTAATTTTTTCCCAGTCAAACCTAGGAGATAGCCGATTTTACTGGGAAGCGTACGGAAGTACCAAATATGCGCAACAGGGACGACGAGCTGAATATGGCCCATACGTTCGCGACGCACTTTCTTTTCGGTTACTTCTACCCCACAACGATCACAGATGATCCCTTTGTAGCGTATCCGCTTATACTTTCCACAGTGGCATTCGTAATCCTTTACCGGACCGAAGATTCTCTCACAAAATAAGCCATCTTTTTCGGGCTTATAGGTCCGGTAATTGATGGTTTCCGGCTTGAGAACCTCACCGTTCGAACGGTTCAGGATGGCTTCTGGAGAAGCAAGACTAACGGTGATCCTTTTAAAATCACTGTTGATTTTGGTGTTCTTAGCAACGGGCATGCTTTTACTCCGATATTAAGGCCTTAAAAATATTCAAAACCATTACTCCGGTCCATTTGCATTTAGCAAAAGGACCGGGTAAAGGATTAGTCCAGGGTTACTTCGAGGGCAAGCCCACGAAGTTCATGAAGCAATACGTTGAAGGATTCAGGTACACCAGGATCTGGTAATACATCACCTTTTACGATAGATTCATATACTTTGGCGCGTCCAACAACATCGTCAGACTTAACCGTTAGCATCTCACGAAGAATGTGTGCTGCTCCAAATGCTTCGAGCGCCCACACCTCCATCTCACCAAAACGCTGACCACCAAACTGTGCTTTACCACCTAGTGGTTGCTGGGTAATCAAGGAGTATGGTCCGATTGAACGGGCGTGCATCTTGTCATCAACCAAGTGAATCAGTTTCAACATGTAGATAATTCCTACAGTAGTTGCTTCACTAAAATGTTCACCAGTTTGGCCATTGATCAAGCGCGTAACACCAGAATCGGGTAGTCCTGCTTTTTTGAGATACTCATTTACGTCCTCAATTGTCGCTCCATCAAAAATAGGAGTCGCAAACTTTAGTCCAAGTTTCTTTCCAGCCCATCCAAGGATGGTCTCAAATACCTGGCCCAAGTTCATACGAGAAGGTACACCCAAAGGATTCAATACGATATCAACTGGGGTTCCATCGTCAAGGAACGGCATATCTTCCACTGGTACAATACGGGAAACAACCCCTTTATTACCGTGGCGACCTGCCATTTTATCTCCAACTTTCAGTTTACGCTTCTTCGCAACATAAACCTTAGCCAGCTTCAAAATACCGGATGGCAATTCATCACCAACACGGATTTGATATTCCTCACGACGGAAACGACCTTCAATCCGGTCGAAACGACGCTTATAGTTACGGAAAAGCTTTGCAACATTGACATTTAGCTCTTCATCAGCTGTCCATCCGCTTGGGATTACATCAAGGAAGTTCAACGCGCCCAATGCCTTTTCGGTAAATTTCTTACCGGAAGGAATGACCTCTTCGTTGAATTTATTCTTGACACCTTTAGACTTGCTACTGCTAACAAGGGCCAATAATTTAGAGACCATCATATTGTGCAGCTCTGTTAGTTCGGTATTATACCGTTCTTCCAGATTCGCCAACAATTTCTTGTCCCTTGCTTTAGCTTTACTTTCTTTTTTCTCCTTGGAGAACAACTTCTTGTCGATAACCACCCCTTTAATGGAAGGAGGTACACGAAGCGAAGCGTCTTTCACATCACCAGCTTTATCACCGAAGATTGCTCTCAAAAGCTTTTCTTCCGGAGTTGGATCAGATTCACCTTTTGGAGTAATCTTACCAATCAAAATATCGCCAGGGTTTACTTCTGCACCGATACGAATCAAACCGTTCTCGTCGAGATGCTTAATAGCTTCCTCACTTACATTTGGAATCTCACGAGTAAGCTCTTCTTCACCTCGCTTGGTATCACGTACTTGGAGTTCAAACTCCTCGATATGCAAAGAAGTATAAACATCATTAGCAACAACCTTCTCTGAGATTACAATCGCATCCTCAAAGTTGTAACCCTGCCAAGGCATAAAGGCTACCAATAGGTTTTTACCAAGTGCCAATTCTCCATCTTCAGTAGAGTATCCATCTGCAATAACGGTCTTCTTCTGCACCTTTTGTCCAACTTTAACAACTGGACGAAGGTTAATGGAAGTATTTTGATTGGTTCGAACGTATTTCGGTACGTTGTATGTAACGACGTTTGAGTCAAAGTGTACGAGATCCTCCGTCAGAGAACGATCGTACTTGATAACAATCTTGCTACCATCTACATATTCAACACTTCCGTCTCCTTCAGCCACCAATAATGAGCGGCTATCAACAGCAACCTTTTCTTCAATACCAGTACCAACAATTGGTGCTTCTGGCTTGAGGAGAGGTACTGCTTGACGTTGCATGTTTGACCCCATAAGGGCACGGTTAGCATCATCATTTTCAAGGAAAGGAATCAAGGAGGCAGCTACACTAACGATCTGGTTAGGCGCTACATCCATATAGGCAACATCCTCCGGCTCTACGACAGGGAAATCACCCATACGACGAGCTTTGACTTTAGGATTGACAAATTTGCCTTTATTATCAATAGGAGCGTTCGACTGGGCGATGATACTATTGTCTTCCTCCTCTGCGCTGAGGTACATCGCATCTTTGGCGACCTTACCTGCTTTCACTTCACGATAAGGAGTTTCGATGAAACCCATATCGTTAATCTTAGCATAAGTACAAAGAGAAGATATCAAGCCAATGTTCGGTCCTTCCGGTGTCTCAATTGGACAGAGACGGCCGTAGTGAGTGTAGTGAACATCACGTACCTCAAAACCTGCACGCTCACGAGAAAGACCACCTGGCCCCAAGGCAGAGACACGACGTTTGTGCGTCAGTTCCGCAAGTGGGTTAGTTTGGTCAAGGAATTGGCTGAGCTGATTTGTACCAAAGAAAGAGTTGATCACTGAAGAAAGAGTTCTTGCATTGATCAAATCTGCTGGTGTAAATATCTCGTTATCGCGGATATTCATACGCTCACGAATGGTACGAGCCATACGGGCCAAACCTACGCTAAACTGAGAATATAGCTGCTCACCAACAGTACGTACACGACGATTGCTGAGGTGGTCGATATCATCGACGTGCATTTTGCTATTCTGTAGCTCAACGAGGAATTCAACGATCTTGATGATATCACTCTTAGTCAAGACTTGACTATCTTCATCAGTCTCGTTGCCATGGAGTTTTTTGTTTAGACGATAACGTCCAACTTCTCCAAGGTCATATCTTTTATCGCTAAAGAACAATTTGTCGATTACCCCACGAGCTGTTTCCTCGTCTGGTGGCTCGGCATTTCTCAATTGACGATAAATCTGATCTACCGCCTCAGATTGAGAATTAGAATTGTCCTTTTGGAGAGTATTATAGATGATAGAATACTCAGCAGCATTGTGAGAATCAGCTACCAAAATCATAGAAGGCACACCGGACTCGAGAATTCTCTCGGCGTCTTCTGCCTGTACGATATGATCACGTTCGAAGAGAACTTCGTTACGTGTGATAGAAACTACTTCACCAGTATCCTCATCGACAAAATCCTCTGTCCATGTGCGGAGAATACGAGCTGCGAGTTTGCGATCAACAGCCTTTTTGAGATTAGCCTTATTGATCTTAAATTCTTCAGCTAAGCCAAATATCTCAAGGATATCCTTGTCAGAGCTATAACCAATCGCTCTAAGTAGCGTGGTTACGGGGAATTTTTTCTTCCGGTCGATGTAAGCATACATTACGTTGTTTACATCAGTCGAAAATTCAATCCAGGATCCCTTAAATGGGATAATCCGCGCCGAATATAGCTTAGAGCCATTGGCGTGGTAAGATTGTCCGAAAAAGACCCCTGGTGAACGGTGTAGCTGACTGACTACAACACGTTCAGCCCCATTGATGATAAATGTACCATCTTGAGTCATGTATGGGATATTTCCCAAGTAGACCTCCTGGGTCACCGGCTCGAAATCCTCATTCTCAGGATCCGTGCAATAAAGAAATAGTTTTGCCTTTAGTGCAACTGAATGGGTCAGTCCACGCTCTTTACATTCCAAGATGGAATAGCGAGGTGGATCGATGTAATAATCCAGAAACTCTAAAACAAAGTTCTCTCTTGCGTCGGTGATAGGAAAGTTCTCTTTGAATACTTTGTACAATCCCTCTTCCCGGCGTTTGTCGGGAGGAGTGTCCACCTGCATGAAATCCACGAAAGAGCGTAATTGTACTTCCAGAAAGTCTGGATAATCAATTACTTTCTGGATTTGGGAGAATGTAACGCGCTTGGGCTTGCTTGTGCTAGTCAATCCTGTTACCGTTTAAGTGAAATAAAAAGAGAAAAGAACACTACCGTTTTGCTCGAATATCGGAAAAAGGTAGGTTTTAACATAGCGGAATAGACCTGATTGCAATGAATCAGGTCTATCGTAGAGGGTAGAACTAAATTCTTCCCGGAAATATTCCGTTACTTCAGCTCTACCTCAGCACCAGCTTCTTCGAGTTGCGCTTTGATGGTCTCAGCTTCTTCTTTAGAAACTTTCTCCTTGATTGGTCCAGGAGCACCATCAACCAATCCTTTAGCTTCTTTTAGTCCTAAGCCAGTGATGCCTTTAACAGCTTTCACTACTTGTAGCTTAGCACCACCTGGGCTAATAAGGATTACGTCGAACTCGGACTGAGCTTCAGCACCACCGTCGCCACCATCTCCGCCACCAGCGGGTCCAGCAATTGCAACAGCCGCAGCCGCAGGCTCAATGCCATATTCGTCTTTCAGAATGTCTGCCAATTCGTTGACTTCTTTGACAGTCAAGTTCACTAGCGTATCTGCAATATTTTTCAGATCTGCCATATCTAAAATTATTTTTTAAAAAATTGAGTCTTGTCGAAATAAAGATTATAGAAAAAGGACTTTCACCTGCCAAAGGCCGATGGGAAGCAAGTCCAGATAGTTTAAGCCGCTTCTTCTTTTTCTGATAGCGTCTTGAGGATTCCAGCAATCTTGCCTCCGCTCGATTTGAGGGCAGAAACAACATTTTTGGCTGGACTCTGTAGCAATCCAATAACTTCTCCGATGAGTTCGTCTTTGGACTTAAGTTCTGCAAGTGTTTGGATCTGATCATCACCTTTGAATACAGAGGTTTCGATCACAGCCGCTTTTAAAATCGGCCTTTCCTTCTTCTTACGGAACTGTTTAAGAACCTTAGCGGGTACGCTTGGATTTTCAGCAGTTGCAAAGAAAACAGAAGAAGTTTGCTTCAGTGAGTCGTAGACTTCTGAAAAATCTCCATCTAAGTTTTCAAGCGCTTTACGGATCAGGGTATTCTTGATCATCTGAAGCTTAATGTCGGACTTGTAGCAAAGGCCACGAAGCTCGTTCAGTTCAGCAACAGACATCCCACCTGAATCAGTTATGTAGAAGTTTGGATACTCCTTAAACTGCTCGGTTAGCTCCTGTACCAGTTGAATTTTTTGCTCTTTAGTCATTGTTTCTCAATATTAGAGTCCTGGAACAGATGCTTTATCAAGTTTGATACCTGGGCCCATAGTTGAAGTCATAAAGATCGAACGGAAGTAAATTCCTTTTGAATCTTTTGGCTTAAGGCGCTGTAACGTTTGCAATAGCTCAGTAACGTTCTCTTGCAGTTGCACTGCTGAGAAAGATACCTTACCAATAGCTAGGTGAATGATTCCGGCTTTATCAACACGAAAATCAATCTTACCTGCCTTCACTTCCTTCACTGCATTAGCGACATTTGGCGTAACAGTACCACTTTTAGGATTCGGCATCAAACCACGAGGACCAAGTACACGACCGAGACGACCAACTTTTGGCATCACATCTGGAGAACAGATGATAACATCAATGTCAGTCCATCCTTGCTGGATTTTCTCCAGGTACTCATCGAGTCCTACATAATCTGCACCGGCTGCTTTAGCAGCTTCTTCCTTGTCAGGAGTAGTCAGGACTAATACCCGAACCTCCTTACCAGTACCGTGCGGCAAAGTCGCAATGCCACGTACCATCTGAGATGCCTGACGGGGATCAACTCCCAATCGAACATGCATTTCCACAGACTCATCAAATTTGACAAAAGATGCCTCTTTAATAAGTTCGCAAGCTTTACTCAGATCGTAGGCTAGATCTTTAGTCACGACCGAGGCCGCTTTGGTGTTATTCTTCGACTTTTTTGCCATGATCTTTAGTCGTTAGCTTCACTTTCCCAGGGCGGCGTACCATCCACAAGTAATCCCATACTACGAGCTGTACCAGCAACCATCTTCATACCTGACTCAACTGTAAAAGCGTTGAGGTCAACCATTTTGATCTCAGCAATGTCTTTTACCTGATCCCAGGTGACTTTACCGACTTTGTTACGGTTTGGCTCGGGAGAACCGGACTTGAGTTTGGCAGCTTCCAATAACAGTACTGCTGCAGGAGGAGTTTTGATAATGAAATCAAAGCTCTTATCGATGTAAACGGTAATTACTACCGGCAACACCTGCCCCTGCTTTTCCTGCGTCTGGGCATTGAACCGTTTGCAAAACTCCATGATGTTCAGTCCTTTTGCACCAAGTGCAGGACCGATAGGAGGAGCAGGGTTGGCCTGTCCACCTTTTACCTGAAGCTTTACATAAGTTTCTATTTGCTTAGCCATCTATTTGAAATGGTTGAAAATTATAGTTGGTGAATTGATGAATGAAGAGAATGGGAAGCATCCCTCATGGGACATTCAAACACTCAAAAATTCAACCATTCAAAAATCTTAATATTCTTTCTCTACTTGGAAGTAGTTCAATTCTATTGGTGTATTACGACCAAAGATTTTAACAACAACCTTGAGCTTCTTCTTATCTTCGTAAATCTCATCAATAGTTCCGGAAAAGCCATTAAATGGGCCAGCCATAACTTTGACAGATTCGCCTTTGATGAACGGATCTTCAGGCATTTCACCTTTCTCGTTCATCTCATCGACCTTCCCGAGAATCTTATTGACTTCCGATTGACGTAATGGAACCGGAGCGCCTCCTTTTTTCTCGCCAAGGAATCCGATTACTCCTGGGACTTCTCGAATCATCAAAGAGATATCAGGTACAAGCTCACATTCCATCAAGATATATCCCGGTAAAAAAGATCTTTCACGTAACTTCTTTTTCCCGTTACGCATTTCGAATACCTTTTCAGTAGGAATCAGTACTTGATTGATATATTTGTCGAGCCCAAGACGATCGATTTCGCTTTCTAGGTATCGTTTTACCTTTTTTTCTTTGCCGCTAATCGAACGAATTACATACCACTCTTTCTCATTCTCCATCGAACGCCTGCTTTAATTAGGAGACAAATAGCGAATATAATCCGCTCATCCCCTGATTGAATAGAAAATCCATTGCAAAGATGATCAATGCAATGATGATGGAGGCGATAAGAACTGTTACTGTACTGCTCTGCAAATCTTCCAGTGTAGGCCACTGAACTTTGTAGAGAAGCTCATCTAACATATCCTTAAACCAGACCTTCAGTCCTTCCATTTTTTAGGTTTTTGCACGGGTGGTAGGACTCGAACCCACAGCCTACGGTTTTGGAGACCGTCGCTCTACCAGTTGAGCTACACCCGTAGCTCCGCATTAGGCGGAAATTTATAGAAAAAGATTTCGAGGCCTGAAAACAGGCCTCGAAATATCTTTATTGTAATTAGTCTAAGATCTCAGTTACCTGACCGGCACCGATAGTACGGCCACCTTCACGAATTGCAAAGCGGAGACCTTTTTCCATCGCTACTGTGTAGATCAAGTCAACCGTTACGGTAACGTTATCACCAGGCATTACCATATCAACTCCTTCAGGAAGAGATACAACACCCGTTACGTCTGTAGTACGGAAGTAAAACTGAGGACGGTAGTTGCTAAAGAAAGGAGTATGACGCCCACCTTCTTCTTTGCTTAGTACATAAACCTCAGCTTTGAACTTTTGGTGAGGAGTTACAGTACCAGGCTTAATGACTACCATACCGCGGCGGATAGATTCCTTATCAATACCACGAAGGAGTAAGCCAACATTATCACCAGCTTCACCTCGATCAAGGATCTTGCGGAACATCTCAACACCAGTAATAGTAGAAGAAGCTTTCTCAGCACCAAGGCCGATAATATCAACTCCATCACCTGTATTGATTACTCCTCGCTCGATACGACCAGTAGCAACTGTTCCACGACCAGTGATTGAGAAAACATCCTCAACTGGCATTAGGAAAGGCTTATCCATATCACGTGTTGGTGTAGGGATAAAACTATCAACAGAAGCCATTAATTCGTGGATTTTTTCTTCCCACTGAGGCTGTCCATCCAATCCACCTAGAGCAGAACCTTGGATAACAGGAATGTTATCACCGTCGAACTCATAAGTACTGAGTAGTTCACGAATTTCAAGCTCAACAAGTTCGAGAAGCTCTTCGTCGTCAACTAAGTCAACTTTATTCATGAATACAACTAGCTCAGGTACACCAACCTGACGAGCAAGCAGGATGTGCTCGCGAGTCTGAGGCATAGGACCGTCAGTAGCCGCAACTACGAGAATTGCACCATCCATTTGAGCCGCACCAGTAACCATGTTCTTAACATAGTCGGCGTGACCTGGACAATCAACGTGAGCGTAGTGGCGATTTTCTGTTTCGTACTCTACATGTGACGTATTGATAGTAATACCACGCGCCTTTTCTTCAGGTGCGTTATCAATCTCGTCAAAACTTTTAATCTCTACATTACCAGCTTTTGCGAGCACAGTTGTGATCGCAGCGGTAAGAGTGGTTTTTCCATGATCCACGTGACCGATTGTACCGATATTAACGTGGGGTTTATTACGCTGAAATGTTTCCTTTGCCATCTTGTTTATGAACGTTTGAACCAGGAACGGCTATAAGTGGTTATTAATGAGCCAATGACCGGACTTGAACCGGTGACCCCTTCCTTACCATGGAAGTGCTCTACCAGCTGAGCTACATTGGCCTAGTTTAAGTACTGTCAAAATCAGAGCGGGAGACGAGATTCGAACCCGCGACCCTTAGCTTGGAAGGCTAATGCCCTACCCACTGCGCCACTCCCGCTGATTTAGTCGCAATACAATATTGCAACATTTGAAAGATCGATTTGTGGGGAGAGCAGGATTCGAACCTACGAAGGCTGAGCCAACAGATTTACAGTCTGCCCCGTTTGACCGCTTCGGTATCTCCCCGAGTAAAAAATTTGGAGCCGGTGGACGGATTCGAACCGCCGACATGCTCATTACAAGTGAGCTGCTCTGGCCAACTGAGCTACACCGGCACTATGTCTTTTTCATGTCCTAAAGACCCCCTCTACTCAAAAGCTCTGCAAAGGTAAGTAAGTAATTCGGACAAATCAATATCTTGATCGAAAAAAAAACGCTTATTTACGCTCTTTAATTCGAGCTTGTTTTCCAATCTTCTCGCGAAGGTAAAAGAGACGAGCTCTACGCACCTTGCCACGACGCAATACATCTACCTTTTCAACGATAGGTGCATGCACTGGGAATATCCTCTCAACTCCTATGCCACTTGAGATTTTACGTACCGTAAATGTCTCAGTAGACCCTTCTCCTCTACGTTGAAGGCAAACACCTTTGAACTGCTGAATACGTTCTTTGTCCCCCTCTGCAATACGTACGTGTACGTTGACAGTATCGCCCGCACCAAAGGTGGGGATATCTTCGCGGAGATGTTCCGCCTGTACCAGTTTTATCAGTTCTTCCATTGCTCTCAGAATTAAACGGATGGCAAAAGTACAATTTTCTAGTTATTGTGCAAAGCTTCAGCCGAAAGTTTTTATAAAAAACTGTATTATTTTTTCAAGACTATTCTATACCGCCTTTTTGAAGCAAATCAGGCCTCTTTTCTTGAGTCTTGGCAAATGCCTGTTCTTCACGCCAAGCTTCGATCTTGGGAAAATTGCCAGAACGCAATATTTCAGGGACCTCATGCCCTTCAAACTCGGCAGGTCTGGTATATATAGGTGCTTCGAGAAGATCATCTTGAAATGAGTCCGTCAAAGCAGAGCTTTCATCTCCTAATACGCCCGGTAACAAGCGGCCTAAGGCATCGGTAAGGACTAAGGCAGGGAGTTCTCCGCCGGAGAGGACAAAATCCCCTATAGAGATCTCTCTGGTGATAAAGATGTCTCTGGCTCGTTGATCCAATCCTTTGTAATGCCCTGCCAAGATGATTAAGTTTTCCTTCAAGGATAAAGCATTGGCCATAGATTGGTCGAAGCGTTCCCCGTCGGGGGTCATAAAAATAACCTCATCATAGCTCCGCTCTGCTTGTAAAGCTCGGATGCAATTGGCTACGGGCTCAACCATCAACACCATACCAGCGCCTCCACCATAAGGATAATCATCGACCTGCTTATGCTTATTGATGGCATAGTCTCGCAGATCGTGAACCTTGACGGTCAATAAACCCTTGTCTTGGGCTCGCTGTAAAATGCTATGAGAAAGCGGACTTTCTAGCAAACGGGGTACACAACTGATTATATCTATCCGCACCCTTATTTCATCTTACTAAGTTCTTCTGGACGCAATATCTTGATGGGACGCTTAAGGCTTTCTTCAAGTGAGATAAAAGTCTCTGTCCTTTGCACTCCGTCTATGGTCTGCACCTTATCGTTGAGCACTTTGCGCAACTCGCGAGTGTTATGGCTCATGATCTTGAGGAAGATAGAGTACATACCAGTGGTAAAATGTATCTCTGTGATCTCAGGAATCTCTTTGAGGTTTTCGACGATGTTGTTGTATTTATCTCCTTTGTCAAGGAACATCCCCACGAAAGCACAAATATCATAGCCTAGCAAAGTGGCATCGATATCAAGGTGAGCGCCTTTTACCACTTCCATCGCTTGCAACTTTTTCATTCGTACGTGTACCGTACCTCCCGATACTTCAAGCCTTTTTGCGATTTCCGTATAAGGAGTTTGTGCATTTTGCATCAACATTGACAAGATTTGGAGATCGAGTTTGTCAATTTCGTAATTTGAGGCCATTTTCTATATGGTTTTTATAAAATCCTCGACAAAGCAAGGTTAAATTTAACAATGTGGCAAATAATCAAAATTTTAATTATAAAATTTTGAATTTAAGGATTCGAATAATAGATTTGTATCAACAAAAGGGATACATTATTAACATTCTCTTAATCACTGTAGGGTGATGAAATTGGCAGCCATGCCCTCTGGTCTCGGGGGTGGGGGCTTGGGAAAAATCCACTCCGGTGGGCTAACCACTCCGTGAAGGTTCGAATCCTTCCCCTACAGCTTTCTTGATAGTAATCCCTTTGCTAAGTCCTTCCCGGAAACGGAAAGGACTTTTTTTATTCGCTATCATTCATGCGACGACGCAATATCTCGATCGTATCTTCTAGACTTTTGATTTTGCGGTCGGTATCATTACCACCAGCACCGGCACCACCAACAGAGCGAGTAGAAGCTCCTGGAATAGGCGGAAGATCATTAGGAATATCTGGAAGAGGCATACTATTGCTACCTATTGGTCCACTAGGAATAGATTCCATCGGTGGGGGCGCATATTGAGGGACTGTATTGTCGTAGTTAAACTTGAAAGACAATATTTGGCCCGGAAGCGCAATAATTGACTTCAAGATGTTGATCGGTATTTGAATCATCGCCATAGCAGTACTAGGCTTTTTGATGTTGATCATCGCCGGATAGGCCAAATCGTTAAACTCGATCAAAAACTCAGTCTTGACAAAAGGAGCCCGTGGGATTTCAATCGTATGCACCAAATTAGGATGTGGCATACGCACACTATGTCTAAAAGTAGTTTGCCCATGAATCAATTGCAGCTCACACATTACAGGAGGGCGGCAATAGATCACTTGTTTTTCGGCAACTTTTTCTTCGATTGGCTTTTCTTCGATATCGTCCAATACGATTGCATCAAAACGCAATAATGGATCGATCATACTGAGATCACGATTGAGAGCTTCCACTTCTTCTTTTCGAAATGGGTCTAAAATCGCTTCATATACATATTCTTCGGTTATTCCGTCTAGACTACGCGTCTTAAAAGCAGAAGGAACCGTAATCGCAGCCTCAACAGCGGTCGTGGCTAACTCTGCTAGTTTATTGATAAACTCATCGGTCTGGTCATCAATAAAAGAATGGATCCGACGGAGAAAGCCCGCTTCGGTAAATTCAATGGTTATATCATCATCAGTAAATGAACTGGGCGAATAGTTCAGATAATAACGATGCTTCCAGTCTGGCGCCAGACTGAGTTCAGGTGGATCCATCGCATACATTACTTGCTGTCCATTACCAATCCGTTTGATCGCAAATTTGACGATACCTTTGGGTAAATGATAGCAATGTAGATTACCTTGATGTGATCCCTGAAAAGAAGATAGGATGGGCTTTCCCATGGAATGTAATTTTTTTTACTAAAGTGCCAACAAGTTATAAAAAATCCCGAAAGAACCTGCTTATTTTTCGGATATTGAAAAATACAGACATATCTCAATACATTGATTATCAGTTTTATAATCCAAACGTTCGGCAAGGCCGGCTATGAAAGATCACCGTAAATTATCAATATGTTAATCTCACAGCTTATTGGAAATCTGAGTGACTTTTCAAATATTAGGAACATCCAAAGAAAAAAAACACATGAATATTGGGATTATACTCGGCGTAATAGCCATGGGACTCAGCTGGTTAGTCAAACGTCGTTTTCAATCAACGATGGATAAGCTCGCGCAAATCCCCACTCGCAGTGGCATGAGTGGTAAAGAAATTGCAGAAAGTATGCTCGGTGAATACGGCATTTCTGATGTCCAGATTCTCTCTACTAGAGGAATGTTGACCGATCATTATAATCCAGCCAAGCGGACCGTCAATCTTAGTGAGGTCGTCTTTGCCGAACGCACCATCGCAGCAGCAGCAGTTTCGGCCCATGAATGTGGTCACGCCGTGCAACATGCTACTTCATACAGCTTCTTACGATTTAGGTCTGGTTTAGTACCCGTATTAAATATTTCCAATCGAGTTGCCCCCTTTGTGCTGATGGGTGGTATCGCATTGATTGAATTTTCTTCTTTACCCCTTATAGTTGGCATTGCAATCTTAGGAACCTCTACCCTATTTAGCTTGATCACCTTACCCGTAGAGTTTGATGCAAGCCGTCGTGCTTTAGCATGGCTCGACAATACTGGCTCCATGCAAGGGGAAGAGTATGAACAGGCAAAAAAAGGGTTAAAATGGGCCGCAATGACCTATGTAGTTGCCGCGCTTACTTCGTTAGCGACCTTGCTCTACTATGTCTCCATTCTAATGAGACGCCGTGGTTAGGCGCTTTGCGGTAATTAAAGATTGAGGCATAGACTTGATCCATTATACGTTCACGTACGTGCTCATAAATCAGTAACCGATTGCTAGCTTGTGGGTAAACACGATTGGACAAGAAGACATATGTCAGGTCATACTGAGGGTCAACCCATACACAGGTACCCGTAAAACCGGTATGTCCATAAGTGCTCTTGGAAGCATATTCAGAAACAGGATTGCGGCGGTTACGGCCTGGATTGGACTCAGGTTTGTCCCAACCCAGACCTCTTCGATTGTAAGAGAGTTGCTGGGCGGTGAAGGCTTTGATCGTCGAGGGTTTAAGAAATCGTTCGCCGCCATAAGTGCCTCCATTTTTGATCATTAGCATCAGTTTGCCCAAATCATAGACATTGGAAAAAAGGCCCGCATGCCCTGAGACTCCTCCGAGAATCGCGGCGGCAGGATCGTGCACATAACCTTGAATCATGGCATTGCGCCAAACCGTATCCATCTCCGTAGGCGGGCAAGTCATCACTCGACCTCTCTCATAAGGCTTGAAAAACATATTGTTCATGCCCATCGGTTTGTAAAGCAGATTTTCGGCCAGCCAATCCATTTTTCGGCCAGACTGGCGCTCGATGATCTTCCAAAGGATGATCAATCCGATGTCGCTATATCTCACTCGGCTCGTCTTTCGGACGTCCAAACCAATGACTTGGCGCCATACTAAATTATGAATCCCCGGATCACAATAGAGATCAGGGGCAATAGGTTGACGATACTTAGGACTTAGCGCATAGCTATACCATGCTGGGTCTGGGATTTTTTTTTTATCGCCGATCAGCGTTTCCTTATAAAAGGGTACCCAACCAGGCAGGCCAGCATTGTGTTGCAAGAGCCTTCGTATGGTCAAGTCTGCCTTATTAGTGCCTCTGAGTTCGGGCAAATACCTTTTGATCGGTACATCAAGACTAAGGGCTTTGCTCTCCACCATTTGCATAGTCAAGATTACAGTAGCGGCAACTTTGGTGATGGAGGCGATATCATAAGTATGCTCGAATGGATCAATCTTAGGACTAGTAGGATGGTAAGCCATACGGCCAAAACCTTTTTCATAGACGATTTGGTTGCCTTTCATCACAAGGATTGCGCAGCCAGGCATCGCTCCTTTTCGGATAAAACTATTGGCTAGGCCATCAATCCGGTTAAGCGTACGGCTGTCCATGCCGCGTTCCTCAGGGAGGCTAAAACCAAATCGAATGGGTTCTAAAACCCGAAATCCCATACCTTCACGAAACTGCTGATTGACCGTAACGGGTAAAATCCCATCTACGACTATCCCACCAAATAGGGCTGCGGCAGCTGCTTGTTCCGCTTCAGGTACAGATTCATAAGCCACCAAAATCGCGTCCTCCTTACCAAAGTTGCTCAAGCCATATGGATTGCCAAAGAGCGTCAGAATAGATTTATAGTTCGGCGAAGCCGCGATCTTGGCACAAAGAGCGCTAGTATTTTTACGCACACTATAATTGTCTTTGGCCTGTCGAGTCATCCCCATTACGCCAATGATAACCGTATTATAGTCTCCCAATCGCTGCAATATCCGCTCTCCTTCACCAGCAGTAAAATCTCGGCGTAAGTAGTACGGCTTGATTTCCCCATACTTTTTGAGGGCTTCATCAAAGTTGTTGCGGCTCCCACCTCCGATCTGGACGTAGGCGATTTTTTTGTTGGCGAGATCTTGAAGTGGGACAAGTTGCTCGTCGTTTTTGACCAGTGTCATCGCAGCCTCATAGACTTGTTTGCGTATAGCGGCAGTCTTCTTCGAAGAACGAACCGTCCTAAGAGTCGCTTCACTCGGTAAGGTCCAACGATGTAGTTTTAACTTATATTTTGCCATCAAGATGCGACGTACTCGAGCATCCAGATTCTCCATCGTAATGGTATTGTCTGCAATAGCTTGCTTGATCAATCGAGCCGCAGTGGGTACATCTTGGGGAGTCAACAAGATATCGTTGCCGGCCAAAAACGCTTTTAAAGCAGTTTCACCAGCAGTATTGTATTTAGAGACACCATGCATATTGAGGGCGTCTGTGATAATCAAACCTTGAAAACCCATTTTCTCGCGCAATACTCCTTGGACAACCTTGGGTGACAAAGTAGTCGCGACATTGGGAGTGTTGTCCATCGCGGGTACGTATAGGTGGGCCACCATCGTAGCCTGAACGCCTCCACGCACCAATTGATAAAAAGGATATAGCTCCACCGAATCCAATCTCTCTGGACTATGATCTATAATCGGAAGGGCATAGTGTGAATCCGTACCCGTATCACCATGTCCAGGGAAATGCTTAGCACAAGCCATCACGCCTCGACCTTGGATACCATGCGTCATCATCACCCCTTTGCGGGCAACGTTAAATTTATTTTCGCCAAAAGAGCGATAATTGATGACAGGATTGTTGGGGTTGTTGTTGACATCGACAACGGGCGAAAAACTGATGTTGATCCCCACTGCTTTGAGTTCTTCAGCCATAGCCTCCCCGACAAAGTAAAGGAGGGAATCGTTGCGCGCAGCGCCCATGGTCATCTGATAAGGAAAACGACGCATCCCCTTTAATCTCATCGCCGGTCCCCACTCAGCATCTTGTCCAATCAATAAGGGAACTTTTGCGGCATCTTGGTAGCGAGCGACTAACTCCCGTTGGCGTTCGGGCGTGCCCTGCATAAAGATCAATCCCCCCAAATGTTGCTGCCGAACCATGCGCTCGATATAAGCTTCATGAGCTGGTTCACGATTAGAAAAAGCCGCTAGCATGAACAATTGCCCGATTTTTTCCTCCGTACTCATATTGCGCAATTGAGTCTCCACCCAAGTGTTGGCAGAGATTTCTTGATCGCCGCTGCGCGGAACGCCAGAGGCGGGCTGTTGGGCGAGGCCCAAACGAATCACACTAAATGAAAGAATGAGAAAAAAAGGTAATCCTTTGAGCGAAAAAAAGTTCATACAGGGGATATTCAAGGCTTTAGACTAAAGCAAAATACAACTCAAATCTAAGCTAGGCCAAAAAGATATCTGAGGCAAACTTTTTGCGGCGAGCAGTAAAAAAAGGCGCGCTTATCTAGAAAATAAGTAGCTCTACAATGGTACAAAGCCCAAAGACCACCGATGCGACCCCATTGGTAGTGAAGAATGCTAGATTGATCTTAGAGAGATCTTGTGGCTTAACCAAGGTGTGCTGATAGACCAATAAGGCCAAAAAGGCAGTCGCTCCAATCCAAAATATCCAAGCACCTCCGATCAGGTAGCCAAAAGTCAAAATCATACCCGCTGTCAAGACATGGAGTAGCGTAGAAACGACTAAGGCATTTTTCTTACCCAAAAAGGCTGGGATACTATTGAGTTTGTGATCGCGATCAAACTCTTCGTCTTGTAAAGCATAGATGATATCAAAGCCGCTAACCCAAGTCAAAACAGCAATACCAAGTACAATGGGTGCCCAAGCAAATTGTCCGGTAACGGCGATATAAGCACCAACGGGAGCCAAGGCTAAGCCTAAACCAAGTACCATATGGCAAAGAGCCGTAAAACGCTTCGTTAGCGAATAGCCTAAAACCACTAAAAGGGCGACCGGAGAGAGGTAAAAGCAAAGTGGGTTGATAAACCAAGTGGTAGCGATGAATAAAACAGAGTTGAGAATGACAAAGATGAGCGCATTGCGAGGAGTGATCACCCCTGCCGGAATCTCTCTCACTGCGGTGCGTTGGTTTTCGCTGTCAATGTCTCGGTCGATATAGCGATTGAATCCCATAGCGGCATTACGAGCGAAGACCATACAAAGCAATACGAGCAAAAATGATTGCCAATATGGTTTATCAGGACTCATTGCCTCTAGCTGCATGACTTCAAAGCCCCAAAACAGCCCTAAGAGGGCAAACGGCAGGGCAAAAATGGTATGGGCAAACTTGACGAGTGATAAATATTTCTTCATTTCCGGATTTTTCTCAAACAATTAGCCTTAAAACTGATTTGTAGAAGAGTTGTTTGTGTCCAACAAATCGAACTTCTATCATATATTGCTTTCTCAATGGGTAAAGAGTCTGGAATCCACCACCTTCAGCTATGCAATAGCCATCGTCCCAAAATAGCGGGTGCTGGTTGTTGCCATGATCGTGGTTCTGAGCAGATACTAACTCAATTTCAAAGCTATATAAAAGAGCATCAGCTAGAAGGGCAGATCGAAATCGTTGAGACTTCCTGTTTACGTAACTGTAAGCAAGGGATAAGTCTGAGAGTGATACCCGATATGACCCTCTATGGAAAAGTAAAGGTACAAGATATTGAGGAAATCGTACAGCAGCACCTTCTCAAAGGCAAAGTAGTCAAACGATTGGAAACTCCGCCTGGTTCTATTTTAGATCTATTCTGATCAGTTACGGTAATTTGATAAATTTACCGTATGTCCAAACCTCACAGACGTATTCGTTTTAAGCCCATTTTGGTATCTATCCTTTATTGGACAGCTGCTTTGAGCCTTTTTGGCTTCATCAGGTTATATGGTCTAGATGGTGAGGGACTCTATCAGTTGACTCAGCCACAAATCCCGCTGACGATGATTATCCTGATGCAAGGATTAGGGATGGGAGTCATGATCGGTTTGATTTATGGGATTTTGGATCAAGTATTTAGATTGGATCAGTTAAGAGGGCTTACCTACGGTTGGATCGTCCTGATTCGTACCGGCATTCATCTGTTGGTGATCCCAATCATTATTTTCATTGCCGTCTTGGTCTCTTTTTTCTTTATACCCAATGGGCAATTGCAACACATTTGGGCAGTCCTCAGAAATGCAATCCTACAACCTACGGTAGTCTTGGTGTTTATGTATACCGCTATTTTCAGTTTTATATATAATGCTTTTAGGCAAATCGCGGAGATGTTTGGGCCAGGTTTATTGCTCAAGATCATGTTGGGCCGCTATCATCAGCCCAAGGAAGAAGAACGAATTTTCATGTTTTTGGACTTACGCTCTTCTACTGAATATGGTGAGAAGTTGGGCCATGTCTTATATAGCCAACTCTTGCAGGACTGTTTTAACGACTTGACGGAAGCAGTTTTCAAACATCAAGCAGAGATTTATCAATATGTAGGAGACGAAGTCGTCTTGACTTGGCCGATGGAAGCAGGACTCGATAAGGCAAATTGTCTTTGGGCCTATTATACCTTCATGGCATCCATTGAAAAGCGTTCACGTTATTACTTCGATAAGTATGATATCATTCCTGCCTTCAAAGCAGGGATTAATCTTGGCAAGGTCATGGTAGCAGAGGTAGGCATCATCAAAAAGGAGATCGCCTTTCACAGTGATGTCCTCAATACCGCGGCTCGTATCCAAGGTCAATGCAACAGTTTGGGCAAGTCTCTGCTTATATCTCGGGAGACGGCCAAAGCTATCGAAGACTGGAATGGACTTAGTTATCAAGAAGTTGGCAGCGTTGTACTCAAAGGCAAGGCACAGAAAGTGCTCCTTTACAGCGTTGAACAAACAGAAAGCACGGCTCAAAGACAAAGCGTTCCCGACTAGGGTGATAACAAAACAAAGCCCCCCAAGTCACATAAAAGCCGTAGCTTAGAGATTGTAATTCCCCCATATGGCGCTAAAAAAACGTCAGAAATGGTTACTCGGAGCTGTGATCGGTATTGTCCTGCTCATCCTACTCGGACAACTACTGATAGACCGACTAGTCGTGCCTATGGTAGAGCGTGGCGTACGAGAGTACGTAAAACGCCAAAGCCAAGGCCTCTATCAAATCAATGAGCTAGAAGCGCATTGGGACTTGGTACACCGTCAATTGACGATCGAAAACCTGAGTCTCGATCCAGATTCCGTCGAACTACAGAGACTAATCGATGCCGGTCTAGCCCCTAGACGATGGTATAGCTTGCACGTACCTCGTATTGAATTAGATTTATTCAATTTTCGAGAAGCATTTTTTGCAAGGCGGATTTTCCTAGGCGCAGCCCGTATTTATGAACCCCAGCTCACCATCCGTAGTCGGATCAAAACCAATGAAGTCCGTCCGAATAAACTTTATGGACAGAGTCTTTATCCACTGATTCAAGAAAATCTGGACGCCCTCTATATACAGGAGGTGATGATCACGCAGGGCAATATCAGCTATAATGATCCTGAACAATTTTTACAGCACGCTTTTCAAGTGAGGGGTTTGAGTGTTGCGATATCAGATTTCAGGATAGATAGCGCCCATACTGTGGCGATCAATCAACCATTTTATGCCAAGACCTTTTCGCTAGAAGTAGATATTGACGATTACTCCTATGTCTTACCTGACAGTAGCTATCAAATTCAGGTTGGGAAACTCGGATTCTCGACTCAGAACTCACAGATATACCTCGACAACCTCAGCCTCCACCCCAATTTCGCGCGTTACCAAAGGCTCAAAGCTCAAGGTGAAGCTCCTCCCAATCAATTTGAGATTCGCTTACCTCGCTTACAATTAAGTGATTTAGACCTACCAAGAGCTCTCTTTCAGCAAGAGTTACAAGCAGGCGCTTTGCGGATCATTCAGCCTAATATTTTTCAATTGGGGCCTCGGCAAGATGCTAGCCAATTTGATATTGAGCAATACAATGGCGATTGGCTTTACCAACAGATTAGCCCTTTGTTCAGTAGCGTCTCGATAGATGGAGTCACGGTAGAGCGGGGCAATTTTCGCAGACTAAGAGAGCTGGGCGATACGGCCTCCGTCTTTTCGATGCGCGGTATTGGTCTATATCTTAGCGATTTACAGATTGATAGCAGCCAGATTGGACAGTTTGGGCGTTTGCGGGTAATCAAAGAGATCGAAGCTAAGGCGGATAATTATCTATTTGCGATTCGTAATGGTGATTATCAACTCAGAGGCACTGACTTACGCTTTTCAACGGAGGCAAACATATTTAGAGGAGGGGAGATCGATTTGTTGGCAACGGCAACCACGAGAGCTCGCTATTTGGCCCAAGGTAGAGATATCATCGGTTTCAATGTACCCGGTATTGCCATCGACGGATTGGATTTGAGTGAAGCTTGGGATCGGAGGGTCTTGGACGTAGATATGATCCGCCTTGAATCTCCAGAGATACGCTTGACCAATCCACCGGAGATCAGACAAGCACAACTCGATTCATTAGCTGAAACAGATCTCTATACCTTTATTGCGCCCTTTTTGGATACACTTAGGGTGAGGGATTTGCAGGTTGAGCAGGGGAGCTTCTTTTTTAACTCTCGCCTTGCGAACGCATCTAATAGTTTGCAGGCTCCTGACTTCAGTTTGCAGGTCAACAACTTTTTATTGGCTCCCGGTGGCAAGGCCAAACGCTTTTATGCAGACGATATCGCCCTCGATCTCAATATAGATCAATACTCTCTGATGCTGCCCGATAGTAGTTATGCCTTGACGATCGAGCGCTTGGGGCTTTCGGTGGCGGATTCAGCGATTTTTATAGATTCACTGCGTTTAACGCCAGTATTGGGGCCGCGTTCTGGCACAGAAAACTCAGACAAAAACCAGCATACCGCAGATATTTTTGTTCCTCGTCTCTACCTCAACGGTTTTGATGTTTATCAGGCCTACTTCGAAGAACGCTTGTATATAGACAGCGTAGGTATCTCTCACCCCGAGATATTGATTAGTTCTCAAATACGGAAGAAGCAAAAGTTACAGCTACCTGATCTGGATAGTCTCGATCTCTATTCGATGCTCAAACCCTATTTCCGGTCTTTGAATATCGGTGCCCTAACGCTTGATTCGACGCATTTGCAGCGCATAAGCTCCGAGGGAGATAGTATACAAAAACTAGACTTTCCAAATCTACATTTAGCAGCTAGAGGACTATCGTTGGATTCGACTAGTCAGATGGGGCCAGATAATCTATTGTTTACACAAGAGTTGAGCGTTCGTCTGCAAGACTGGCAATACGACTTACCAGATAGCATCCATACGATCGCCCTCAGCGAACTCAGCTATAACACTGACAAAAAAGCCATCCAGATTCTCGATATCGAGCTGATACCGCGCGATACGAGCCAAAGTCAAACCTACTATGCAGGCAAAATCCCGGGCATTCTTATCGATGGTGTAGATGCTTATGAGCTTTATCAAGAAAAAATCCTTGAAGTAGATCGCATTCAACTCACTGAGCCCTCAGTCCAAATGACGCGTTTACCGGAGGTAGATATAGAAAGTTTTGACTCCTTGGCCCAAACCGATCTCTACGAACTGATTGCCCAGCAACTCAATGCTTTGCGCGTGAAGCGGTTTTTGGTGATGGATGGAGATTATCGCTACCGAGATCAGTTTAGTGAGGAAGGAGATGCTTTTGAAGCGGAGAACATATTGGTGCTAATCTCCAACTTTGAGATAGATCCTCAATCACGTACTCAGACAGATAAACCCTTTTATGCCGATAATATCGAGGTGAGCATTCAGGTGAAGCCTTATGCATTTTATGCGCCTGACAGTAGTTATCTGATTCAGTTTGACGAAATCGGTCTGAGTACAGCAGACTCTAGTATCATCCTCGAAAATGTAGTGCTAGATCCTCAGATGGATCATCCGAAAATGCAGCAAGCCCCTAATGTCTTTGAATTGTTTTTGCCAAAGATTACGCTCAGAGGTTTAGATGCAAAAAGCATTTATTTTGATCGAAAGATGCTCTTGTCTAACCTCTTAGTAGAGAAGCCGCGTATCAAATGGACCGTACAATCTGAGGCTGCAGGCAGAGTTGGAAACTGGGATGTGCAAAAGGCGCTCAAGCCTATTGTGGACGAATTAGAGGTAAAGAACTTTAATATCACAGGCGGAACCCTTTATCAGAGTTTGCCCATAGGAGACACAAGAATCCCACTTGACGTGCCTAGTTTCAGCGCAACGGCAAAGGGTTTCAGACTAGATTCGATGGCTTTGCTGAGGCCAGACAGACAGTTTTATTCTGATAGGCTCAAAGTCTCAATAGGTGCCTTTTCTCGCCCGATCATGGATAGCCTCTACTCTCTCCAGTGGAAGAAAGCGGAGTACTTTTCGGCTTCTCAGCAGTTGATCATCGACTCGATGGAGATGGTTCCCAACTTTGACACTTATGATTATGTCATTCAGCATGGCTATCGCAAGGGTTGGATTCATGCACAGACTCATCGGGTAGAGGTTGATTCAGTCAATCTCTACGAATGTATCGATCAAGAGCGCTTTCATATACCGAGAGTATATGTAGGCGGTTTAGATATTTATACGCGAGCAGACCGTAGATTCAAGCGTTCACCGGAGGCGAAAGCTAGCCCACCAGAACTCATCCGTAAGATGGCCCAAAGCCTCCAAATTGATAGTATATGGGTGATTGGCGGCATGATTCGCTATCATGAATATGCGCCAACAGGCCGAGAGGGAGAACTATATTTGGATGAATTGCATGGATTAGTGACAGGTTTTACTAACCGTCCCGGTCAGTTGGAGTCTCCCAATATGACAATGCAGATTGATGCCAATCTGATGGGTCAAGGGCTGATAGAAGCCCAAGTGGTTTATCCTTTGACTGACTCTGCCAACGCTTTTACGGTGCGGGGCAGCGTACAAGGGCTTGATCTTACTTCTCTCAATTCCTTTTTGGAGCCTGCGGCTAACCTCAAAGTCAATCGAGGCCAAGCCCAAAAGCTCGAGTTCAATATGCGCGGCAATGACCGCTACTGTAGAGGGAGGATGCGATTTTGGTATGAGGATTTGAATGTATCGCTCTTTGGCGAAAAGAAAAATCAATTACAGCCCACTTTGATTAGAAGGTTCTGGGCCAGTTTTTTTGCAAATACGGTAGTTCGTTCCCACAATCCCCAAAAGCGATTTTTGCGCATAGGGAGCATCGAATATATCCCAGAAGATGATCGCAGTTTTGTATCTAATTGGGTGCAAGCACTCCTCACCGGACTTAAATCTAGCGTCGGAATTTCGAATAAGGAAGAAAAAGACAAACTGCTAGGCACCAAGTGGCAAGACGATCAATTGGATTGATAGACAATCGTTTAGCCCCACCGAAATGCATTTCGGTATTTTCAATTAAATTATCTTTTTATTAAATATTTGTAAATTTTATTACATTTTATTTGAAATGTCATAAAAACCTCGTTGGTTTGCTGTCGAAGATTTAATCAATTTATTATCCTCTAATTTGTTTTTCAGTTATGATGAAGTTTATCCAAAGCGTGTTAGTACTTGTCCTAGTTATAGGTGCTTTCACATCATCACTCGCACAAAAGGAGGCTACTACCAGTTCTACTAACTCAAGCAGTGTCGACGTTGTTTCTCATCAGAAAGATGGAGTATGGATGGTTACTTATCAGGCTGAGCAGCCTGGTGTTGTACACATCCGTCTTTATGATTCTTGGGGAAATATGATCCACCGCACTCGTCTCGCCGACCAACAATTGTTTACCAAGGCATTTAGCCTAGCTAGTCTACCTAATGGAGATTACACCTTTGTGGTAAGCAGTGAGGAAGGCACCTACCGAGAAACTGTCGGGGTACAGCAGGGCCAAAAGGCTTCTCCCCTAGACATCGATCTCGTACCCGTCGGAGGAAGCAATAAGTATCAGCTTGTCGTAAGCGGTACTGAAGCATCTGAAGTTGAGGTACAAATTCTGACAGCCGATGCTACCCTACTTTATGAGGAAAGCACAGAAAAAGCTAGTCTTTCTAGTCGGATCTATAATCTAGATCAAGTACGTGCTAGCGAAGTAGTATTTGTGGTTTCTGCAGGCGATCGCCGCACGGTTGAAGCTGTCAATCTTAAGTAAGACAGTAATTGAAAGCCTGCCCACAGGCTAAGAATCTTATTGTATACAATTCATGAACGGGTGGCCTTAGGGTCACCCGTATTTTTGTATTATTCTGTTACCTTAGAGCCAGTTTTACCATCCAAAGAGGAGATAAAATATCTATATGAAGACGCTACTACTCACACACTTACTGATCGGTATGATCCTATTTTCTTGTAGATCCCGCCCTGTTGATCCAGAAACCTATAGCGAAGCGAAAATCAAATTTGGCTCTGGAGGTGGATTTACGGGTTATTATACGCACTATCAGCTCTTAGATAATGGGGATCTATTTATGCAAAAAGATCCCGATACGACGATGCAACATATAGTTCACCTCAAAAAGAAACTTTATAAACCAATATTTGAGCATTTGACAGAGATGGATAGCACTGCTTTGAGCTACAATAATCCTGGCAATATGACTCAGTATCTAGAAGTCCAACAAGGAGACAGCCTCTATCATGCCGCCTTTGCGATCCAAGACACTACTGCACCAGAATCGCTCAAAGATATGTACCAACAACTCATGAATCTCGTTCCTAAAGAATAATAAACTGCTATGAAGAAATACTTCTACCTACTCATACTCCTTGTTTTCGGGTCCAGCACACTTTTAGCCCAACAGACAATGGACGACAAGCGCAAAAGTCCTCAGGCTCATGTCGCTCCTAGTTTCCAGGCTGTGGAGATCAATGGAGTCGAGCGTTCGGCGCAGCCGCTAAGTCCTCGCCACCAAACACTCAATGTCCAAAACATAGGAGCAAACGCTGCTCAAAATCACGTCTGGCAGATCGAATACGCCGCCGAAACAGGCTTACCGATTTTCCTCAAGCGCGATAGAGCAGAAAATGCCACGATGATCGAACGAAGCAATCCCGCAATGGCATTGAGCCAGTATATGCAATCGGCGGCTTCTGTTTTACCGTTTGAGCATCCTGAGCAAGAGCTCTTGATTGAGCGTTCCGAAACGGATGATCTTGGACATACTCATATCCGTATTCAGCAATCGCATATGGGCGTACCGATCTATGGTGCCCAAGGGATTTTACACTTTAGCCCAAACCACGAAATGCTCAATGGTCGCTTTGTAGCTAGTCCTCATTTTTATGATGTACAACCTTCTCTCAGTGGAGATGCGGCGGCTCAATTAGCCATCCAAGATATCGCCAATCATGCGACTTATCGTTCGCTGACAGCGGCTGAACAAGATATGCTCAACTATACAGGCCCTATCACCGAGCTATGGCTTTATCCTAGTGAGGAGCATGGTTTGCGCCTTGCTTACTCCGTAGAACTCCGCCCCAATTTCTTGCAGCATTGGATGTACTTTGTAGATGCGGAAAACGGTATGATCCTCAATCATTACGATCATACTTGCTCTATCGGGCCGACTACTGCGACTGGCAACGACCTCAACGGTCAGAGCCAAACTGTCAATGTATTTGAAGCGCCTAATGGCACTTATTATCTCTTAGACGCTTCTAAAGATATGTACACTGGCCCGACCAATAATCTGCCTAATAATGATCAGGGATTTATCGTCACGGCAGATTTCAACAATACCTCACCGAGCAATCCTAACTATAGCGATATCACTTCCAACAACAATACTTGGAATCCTAAGCAGATTTCGGCCCATAAAAATGCGAGCCTTTGTTATGACTACTTTCGGACTACTTTCAACCGTAGTTCGATCAATGGCAGCGGTGGCGACATCATCTCCTTTATCAATGTCGCCGAAGACAATGGTTCGGGCATGGACAATGCCTTCTGGAACGGAGCGGCCATGTTTTATGGCAATGGAGGAGGAGCGTTTTCGCCTTTGGCGGGTGCGCTTGACGTAGCGGGACACGAGATGGCGCATGGTGTGATCCAAAACTCTGCTAATCTAGAGTATCAAGGTCAGTCAGGTGCCCTGAACGAGTCGTTTGCGGATATATTTGGTGTAATGATCGATCGCAATGATTGGGCCTTGGGCGAAGACATCATTCCTAACACCAGCACTTTCCCAACTGGTCTTCTACGTGATGTATCCAATCCTCACAATGGCTACCCAGCAGGTTCAAATCCATTGAGCAATCCTGGTTATCAACCACGAGAGATGTCCGAAATCTTCAATGGTTCACAAGACAATGGCGGCGTACACATCAATAGTGGGATTGCCAACTATGCTTTTTATAAGTTTTGTGAGGAGGTAAATTTTGACCGTAACAAAGCAGAACTCGTTTTCTATCGTGCCTTAACGCAATATTTGAGTCGTTCTTCTCAGTTTATCGATTGTCGCATTGCGGTGATACAAGCTGCGGAGGATCTTTATGGCGCCAATTCTGCTGAGGTTACTGCTGCGCAGAACGCTTATGCTGCTGTCGGGCTTGGAAACGCTGGCGGTGGTGGTGGCGGAGGAGGAGGCGGTGGTACCGTCGATCCTGATCCACAAATTCCGGGTCATACTGGACAGGATTTCATCCTCAGTACTGATACAGATGACTTCAGTGCTGGGACGATGTATCTATCCTCAACCACTGGGAGCAACTTTCAAGAGTTGAGTCAGACTGAGCACCTCGGCAAAGTGAGTGTAACTGACGATGGCCAGCTTGGCTATTTTGTAGATAACCTCCACGATGTCAAAGGTTTGTTTCTCAATCCAACGAATCCCCAAGAGCAAAACATTACGACAGATCAGTTTTGGGACAATGTGGCCATCTCTAAGGATGGATCTAAATTTGCCGCGATCTCGATCAATATCGATACTTCAATCTATGTCTACAGCTATGTTTTACAACAATGGGCCAAGTTTCGGCTATACAATCCGACCTTTACGCAGGGCGTAAGTTCTGGAGGTGTACTCTATGCAGATGCCTTGGAGTGGGATTATACGGGCGAGTATTTGCTGTATGATTCATTCAACCGTATTCCCAACAATAGTGGGGATGATCGTGAATATTGGGACATTGGCGAGATCAAAGTTTGGGACAATACATTCAATTCGTGGGGAGACGGTACGATACATAAGATTTTCCAAAATCTAGCTGATGGCATCAGTGTTGGTAATGCTGTTTATTCCAAAAACTCTCCCAATATCATCGCCTTTGACTATATCGATCAAAACCTCAATGAAAATTACCTGCTAGCGGGTAATGTCGAGACAGGAGACATCGGGACAGTTTTCCAAAATGGTGTGCTCAGCGTACCCTCCTACTCTAAAAACGATGATAAGATCATCTTCAATGCCAATAATACCAATGGCGATAAGATCATTGCAGTGATACCCCTTGCGGCTGATAAGATTAGTCCGGGAGGTTCCGCTGCGGGTTTGATTGGTGAAGCTAAATGGGGAGTTTGGTATGTAGATGGTCAAAGACCACTTTCGGTACAGCCTGATTTGGTAGCTCTCTACAATCTACAAGTAGGTCCCAATCCAATGGAGCAATTGCTCAAAGTCCAATACAATCTCCCTCAGTCAATGGAGGTCAATATGGAATTACAAAATTTGATGGGACAAAGCGTTTGGCGCAGCCAGTCTCAAATGAAAGCAGCCGGACCACAGCAAAGTCAAATCAATCTACCTGAGCTTGCCGCTGGCTCATACTTACTCAGAGTATGGATCGGTGAAGATCAGCAGACGGTAAAGGTGGTGAAGTACTAAGCTCCAGATAAAATATTGATTGTAGGTTCGGCGATTTCGTCGGACCTACTTTTTTTTATAGGCTGCTTCGCAGAACGTTTGTCTCGCTCGTTCCAATTGCCATTTTACAAGAGATCCCAGTTAGCCTCCCTTCGGATAATGACAGCTATTGTATCTGGGTGTACTCCGATAATTTAAACCGGAAAAGAGCAGAAAAGAAGAGAGAAATGAATATTCGTCTCATATTTCTGACCATGCGTGTCATGCATAATCAAACATATTCGGTCAATTTTGGCTTTTTAGGGTAGCATAATTAATCATAAAACCACTTAACCATGAATCGATTATTGACCCTCGCAATTACTATTCTCACGCTAAGTATTCTTTCCTCCTGTACCACCATACAGCAAGGGCAAGTAGGTGTCAAGCGCAAAAAAGGAGTCATTGATCCAGTTCCTATCCTCGAAGGCCGGACTCGAGTCAATCCAATAAATACCGTTGTATTCAAGATTCCGACTCGCACCAAAAACCTGAAACTACAACTTCCCCTTCCTTCCAAAGAAGGGCTTACCGTTCAGGCGGAAATTTCCATTATCTACCATCTTGACCCGATGTCTGTCCCCCAGCTACTCAAAGATGTGGGCGCAGACTTCGAAAGTCAGTTGATCCTCCCAGTTTTCCGCTCAGCATCCTCAGATGTAGCCGCACGATTTTTTGCCAAAGACCTCCACTCAGGTGAGCGGTCGGTAATCGAACTAGAAATCAGAGACAAAATGAATACCACTTTGGCTCAACGCGGGATTGTGCTGGACAATGTATTGCTCAAGAGCATCCAACTGCCAGAAGGCTTGCGCAGAACCATCGAACAAAAATTGGAAGCAGAGCAGGAAGCCCAACGTATGCAATTTGTAAAGCAGCAGCAGGAAGCAGATGCAGAACGTAGAATCATTGAAGCAAGGGGTGAACAACAAGTAGAAATCCTGAAGGCAGAAGGCGAAAAGCGTGCCGCAGAACTCAAAGCTGAGGGTCAGGCCAATGCTACCCTTCTTCAAGCAGAAGCAGATGCTAAGGCCAATGATCTCCTGCAGCAATCTCTCACAGAGGAAGTGTTGAGACTCCATTCGATTGAAGCCGTCAAAGATATCTCAAGCTCTCCTAATAGCAAACTGATCATCAATCCGGGAGGAACTCCTATCTGGGGATTGAACCAAGATCTGTGGGAAGCACCCAAGAAAAAATAGAGATTCTGTTTACTGCGTATGAAGCCGACTTCTTTTCACCGTGAAAGAAGTCGGCTTTCGGTATATTGACTTTTGGCAAAGGTTTAGTTTCTCCGCTATAGAGAAGAACTTTAGCGTTCTGCGAAGCAGGAAGGAAAAAAATGAAGCCTTTCTAGAAAAGATTAGCTTTTAAGCTCAGAATACCTGATAAATTGAGTACCATCTCGTAATTTCAATTCCTACCTCTTTCAACCTAAGCCTTATGAATCGTCGAAGTTTTATCGCCAGAACTGGAGTATTAAGTGCCGCTGCATTATTCCCCTTAGCTAGTTGTAATATGGAGAGTAAAGCGAAATACAAATTGGGCTATCAGCTTTTTTCCATCCGAGATTATATGTCCAAAGATCCGCTAGGTACTTTGCAGTCCTTGAAAGGGATGGGTTATGAAGATTTTGAAACTTATGGCTTTGATCATGAAAATGGTACTTTTTATGGTTTCAAATCCGCAGAATTTAAGCAAAGACTAGATGATCTTGGCTTGACGGTTACGAGTGGGCATTATGGTTTTGCGCCTTTCTTGGATAAGTCTGATGATGAACTCAAACGATTTGTAGACAAATGTATAGAAGGAGCCAAAGCGGTGAACTCACCCTATATCACTTGGCCTTGGATCGCTCCCGAACAAAGGACGATGGACAACTTCAAACTCATGGCGGGCAAACTCAATCTCATCGGTGAGCAAGTCAGTGCTGCGGGACTTGGTTTTGCCTATCATAATCATGGCTTTGAATTTGAAGACCATGACGGCAGTTGCGGCTATGATATCATCTTAAGAGATACTGATCCAGACTTGGTCAAACTACAAATGGATATGTATTGGGTGATGCATGCGGGCCGCACTACGCCCAAGGAATTGATCAAACAACAGCCGGGTCGCTTTGTCATGTGGCACATCAAAGACATGGACAAAGTCACGCGAGATTATAGTGAACTGGGCAATGGCTCAATCAACTATTTAGATATCCTACCTGATCCAGTTGAGTCTGGACTGGAATACTTCTACATCGAGCAAGGAGGCAATTTTGCCCAAAACTCTATGCAAAGCGCAGCTGATAGCGCGGCTTACTTCAAGGCAAATCTCCAGAAGTTTTTGTAAACAGAAAGGCTCTTTAGCACAATCGTTCCGCGAAGCGGTAGACAAAAATGCTAAAGAGCCTTGGTACATATGAGCGCGAATTCATCTCTTATAGCTGCGCTGATTACTTCAATTCAGCGATACGCTCCTTGGCAAATTGTGCCTAAAAGTCTTGCGACCAAGTCAGTTGCACGAGCAATAAAGCACTTAAGAGAAGGATTAGGTTTTTCATTGTATTTCGATTTCCAGCAAGCTCTGACCTTTGTCATTTTGCTCAGCTAGCAATCCAATATTCGTCCTGTCTTATCGATTATTCATTCGCGAGTAGCGAAAAAAGAGAAATATTTTTACCCCCAACGATTCCGGCTTCAGCTACGAGTATGAGAGTAAACAAACACTCTCTATATGCGACACCTCCTTTTTGTAATCCTTTCCCTCGCTTTCATTTCATTCGTTGCTGCGCAGAACGCTGACCCTCATCCAGAAAACCTCTATAAAGTAGGCGTGTTGGGCGCGGCCCAAATCAGCAGCAATGGCAGTTTGGATGGGAAAGTCGGCTTAGTAGTAGAACGATGTACGCGTTTTGGTTTTAGAAGCGGGCTAACTGTTAGAAGTTGGAATCCTCAAATGAGTCTTGATATCTACCGCTATTTTCCGGGTGCATTAGCAGGCCAGAATCAGTATGAATTTTATGGTAAAGAAACTTTCAGACGACTATACATGGCTGGCATCCCCCTACAATTCAACTACTATTTGAGAGATCAGCTTCGGCTGAACGCGGGAATACAAGCCGACTTTGTCTTTGCTTCTCGTTCTGATTTTGTCTCGGTAGCAGGTGATGATTGGCAAGGAAAAGGCAGTGGGGTTAGCGTTATTGTCTCGCCCAGTTTCTCAGCCATTGCAGGAATAGATTATCAATTGGCCAGCGGTCTTTGGTTAAGCGCTCAATACCAAGGTGGCTTTGGTCCATTCATCAAGGATACTTCTGATCGGCTTACAATCAACTACGCTGGAATCGAACCAGCACGCCAACACTTTTCTCTCGGCTTGATGGTTTATTTCTGGAGATTTGAGGACAGCGGCAGTATGAAAGGGACTTGGTTAGAGTAGATCCTTCAATTGCATCCAAACATTTTCAGCGACGATTTCATGCCCTTCTACGGTTGGATGTATACCATCTTCAAGATTCAAATCAGGATCACCAGCCACTCCTTCAAGTAAAAAGGGAATCAAGGCCGTCTGATTGACGATGGCAAGATTGCGAAATACTTCTCTAAATTCATCGGCATAAGTGTCTCCCATATTGGGGGGCACTTCCATGCCAGCGATCACGATAGAAACCTCTGGGTAGCGGGTCTTTACCTGATCGATGATTTTTTGCAGATTATTTTGGGTTTCTACTGGTTGTATGCCTCTCAGCCCATCGTTTGCGCCTAGTTCCAGCACAAAAACTTCTATCGGCGGTATCTGATTGAGCAAAAACTCGATTCTCGAAACGCCATCAGCTGAAGTAGCCCCGCTTTCACCCGCATTGTAAACTTTGTACTTAAGTTCTGCATTCCTGATTTTACGCTGAATCAAGGCCGGAAATGCCTGTTCTTGGCTCAAGCCATAGCCAGCAGTCAAACTATTACCGAAAAAAACGATCCATTGACTATCTTCGTCCGTATCTAGTTTAGTTTGTGGCGGGTTCTCTTTGGGCGCAACCGTTTTGGCGCGCACTTCTTTTTGAGACTCTGCTGGCTCGTTTTGGCAAGCAAGCATCAAACTTGCAGTGAGAAATAGGAAGGTGAATATTCGCATCTTGTTTCCAAATTAACAATTAATCAAGAAAAGCACAGAGGCAGATATGGATTCTATCCTTGAAGTACAATCATTAGGCAAAACATTTACCAGCGGAGAAAAAGCATTGACAGTATTGGAGGGAGTTGATTTTCAGATCCCTGCGGGAACGACCAATGCCATCGTAGGACCTTCCGGCAGTGGCAAAACGACTCTCTTAGGGCTATGCGCTGGTTTAGATCGTGCTTCTACGGGTTCGGTCAAACTTTGTGGTGTGAGCCTCGACAA
>JBGCFA010000214.1:0-2893 GCA_045106675.1 Bacteroidia bacterium | reverse complement strand
TAGTCTCATTGTTTCCTCTTCTCTCCATCCTCAACTCAAAATCGCAGGAGAGGTCATCGGACTAGGAGCACGGATCATCGAAATCCCAGATCGGCTACGCAAAATGCCCGATTTCAAAACGTATGGACGTGAAGTCTTAATTCAAATTCCGGCCGACAATCCTTTTCTAGAAAAAGAAAAAGTACGAGTAAACGCACTCAATACTCCCAAAACCGCATCTTTAGCTTACATTTTATCATTGTTTCGTCCAGGAAACAATAAAGTTATTCGAAAGAAATTATAGACCTAAAAGCAATCATTTGATGAATATGTATGCCGCTAAATGGCGCCTTGAACCTTACATTCACACGGGGCGAATAACTTTCCTATGCTTCATAGTGATGGGCTTAGGATATCAAGCGCTGGGCCAAACGATCTATTCAACCCGACAATTACTTTCGATACAGGATAGTGTCGCGGCCCAGCAACTCATCCAAGATAATCTACGCTTCCTCACGGTCGAAAAACAAAATCTAGCCCTCATAAACGAACTAGAGTTTCGGACTGAAACAGATGAGTTAGACTTGAGTCGCCAGGAATATATGATGCGACTCGGCCTCACCAATCGTAAAAGTCGTAGAGCGCAAGACGCCATCACTCAAAATCATATCCAATACTATCAATTGCAAAGCCAAGCAGTAGCAGAAACGGAATTGATCAATCGTTACGAATTAATCCTCGCTTGGCAAAAAGCGCAATCCAAATCGGCCTATTTAGCAGCAAGCAAGCCTTTGTTGGTTGATCAAAAAACAGTTTACCAACGACTTTTAGAAGGTTCATTGGATTTGGACATCAAGGATTTACTCAAGGTGGAGAGTGAACTTCAAGCGCTAGAACGAGAGCAGCTACAGCTTCGCTTAACGCAAGAGAGCATCGCTCGGCAATTATTAGGTTCTAATCAGTCTAGCAATGATCCAAGTTTAGACTCGGCCAATTGGATTTCATTGAGTACGATGAGTTTTGTCTTAGACAAAGTTAAGTCGCTCCCAAATGAGAATTTAGCAATCGCTATTCAACAAAGTGAACTGGATTATGAACAATTGAATCTAGCTTTAGAAAAGGCAGAAAGCTCACAAGTGCTCGATTTCGTTCAGCTCAAATATTCTGGCAGAGAAGCCCAAACGATACAACAAGAGTTTTCACTTGGGATAGGTATTAGTATCCCCACCAAAGCGAGTTCTAGGCAGAAGCTAAACGAAGCCCAGCTAGATCTCTTTGATGAGCAGTACAAGCAATCCTTGCTGCAAGCCAAAGTCGATCAAAAAATATCAGATTATTATACTGAATATGATCAGTTGGTCGCGGCCTATCAATTACTCCAACAGCAGATTGCCAGCAACGACTTAGCAGGCACTTTGGAGAGCTATCGCAATACGGGTATTGTTACACCGATCAACCTCCTTAGGATCAAGGAAATCATGCTTAAAGACCAGCGTTCTTTGCAGAAGATAGAAGATGAAGCTCGCGTGCTCTTTATTAAGGTGATCGCGATCAAAGGCTTGCTCAATCAAAGTCCTAGGACTAATTATCTATCGGAACAATTGGGGACTTATTAGACAGAATCAGAAGCCAATTTGATATAATGAAAAAAGCCTAATACAGCGTTGTATTAGGCTTTTTTTGTTTGAGCAAGAGACGAGATTCGAACTCGCGACCCCAACCTTGGCAAGGTTGTGCTCTACCAACTGAGCTACTCTTGCTTGACCCCTCTTTCGATGGGATTACAAAGGAAAGCGATTTTTATTTACGGTGCAAATCCTAGTGAAAAAAAAACGAAAAAATTTACGATTAGCCGTAAATAATCGTTCCTATCGCTGATAATTATTGTAGGCTTTTTGGCGGGCTACCAAATAGGAAGCCACCCAAAAGAATAGGTAGCTCAAGGCAAAAATCCACCAATGCTTAGTGAGATATGCCGTAAAGCATCCCGCTACCATGAGCAAATTGATGGGTAGGACGAGTGAAGTACGATTTTGATGCCAAGTCGCAATGATTGTTTCGATCATCAGCAATAAGCGGCATACGGCAAAACTAATTACCAAAATCTCCCAACTGAGAAACCACATACTAAAGATTGCCCCTAAAACAGAGAGAGTACCCACAGTAAGTGAATACCAGTGTTTACGACCATTAGTCATACGCAATGTGCCATAGATCATCAGGCTATCATGTAAAACTATGAGCAATGCTAAAATGTAAAGTAATCCTACCAAATTATTCCCCTTTGCTTAGGATGTAACCTATCAGACAAACGTTTAGTTCGCAGGTTTTCATATTTAACGATATTTATTATCAAATCGCGGCCTCAGTCCGTGATTTTTATCTCCATATCCATATTTGTAATGAAAAAACACGCGTTCATTACTCTTTTGTGCCTCTTGCCAGTGATTGCAATGGCACAGGCCTGCTGTTCAGGAGGAGTACCGATATCCAGCAACTTAGGTTTGGCGACCCAAGAACAAGGCACGCTGCAATTGCAATTCACCTATGACTGGAATCACTTGCAAACTCTATTTAGTGGCAATGAGCGGCTAGATGATGATACTCGTATCCGCAATACACATTCCTTTTTATTAGAAACGAGCTATGATATCAGTCGTGCCTTCTCAGTAAGTGCTTTATTTTCAGTCGTGAGGCAGGAACGCATCATCTCTACCTTTGGCGACCCCGACATTACGATAAATACTGGTTTAGGAGATGCTATCTTATTATTTCGCTACAATTTACTGGCCCATCGAGCACAGTCCAACCAACAGTTGGTAATAGGCTTGGGGCCAAAAATCCCATTGGGTAGAGCCAATCATCGGGATGAACGAGGTATCACACTCCCAGCAGACCTTCAACCCGGCACAGG
>JBGCFA010000213.1:0-56056 GCA_045106675.1 Bacteroidia bacterium | reverse complement strand
ACAAGTCGCCATCGGTTTACTGTCATCAATCACTTCTACCCCTGCTGCAACATCTCGCGTCGGATCAAGCGTTCGCGCATCAAAGTTATTGGATAAGGCAAAGTGCATCACCGAGCCCGCAGCATTGATATGGCCGATTCCATGACTATGCCCCAATTCATGCAAGGCTACGGTCTCAAAGTCATAGTTTCCACCGGTAGTAGCAGCAGGCCCAAAGTTCCAATTGATCCCATCTGTACCAGAACGCTTAAATACGATGTCAAACCCATCGATATACCAAGTGGTTCCATCGCAAGAACGATAACCTGAGTAACAAACGCCCAAGGTCCCAGAGGCCAAGGGAGTCACATCATCATCAAACATGATAATATTGGGAGCAGTAAGACCATCTACAGTATTGGAGGCAGTAGTAGCACCGGTGGCTTCTGCATTATAAAGCGTCTCACAGTTCCAAGTGCTCAAAGCACTATTAAAAGGGGCTACTGCTGAACTAGTAGAAAAATCAACGCCATTGTTGGCCGTACTGGTACTATAGATCATATCATAACCGCCAGTACCGTTTTCGTCTTGCAGTTTCGGGCGGAAACGATTAGCTCCGCTTGCAACATTACTGAGGTTATATGTTACACTCAAGTTTGAAGCAGTAAAGCCCAATTCAGAAGTAACATTTTGTACGCCTATAAATCCGGTAGAAGCACCAGAGGGTACCAACACTTCAATTTGAGTATTGGTCCACGAAACAATATGATAATCCGCTGCCGCAATGAAAGTCCCTCCTCCATCATTGGCGTTGGCAAAATATACGAGTGAGTTTGTCCCCCCATCATAGGCATCAAAATTGTTGCCTACGATGGTGATCATACTATCAGTACCAGCGGTAACACTAGTGGGCGTAAAACTTGTAAAAGTTGGCGTTGCCCGATTTTGGCTTTGTAAGCGTTGATCGATGATTGAGTAAGCTTTGTATTCTCGGTAGGCTCGATTTACCTCCAAGGCCACGACCTGATATAGTTGGCGTTCGATATCATCGTAAACATGAAACACATCACTGGCTTGGCCTCGTAACTCATCGTATTGCACAAATCCTTGCACCCCACCATAGGGCATAAATTGTTCAATACCACTCTTGCTTTTATGCTTTACGCGAGCTGTTTGGCAAAAAAAGGTCCCCACATCTCCTATTTTCATTTTTAAACCGGGATCAGCAACATGCATTTCATATCCAATCCGGCCACCTTCAGCGATAATCTCTACTTTGTCAGTAAGGACTTCCCCCTTAAATACTTTATAAACCTCTAGGGTATAAGCAGTATGGATGAGGGTTTGACTTGCATTCCAAAAGGCTTTTTTGCCGATCACTCTAGCTTCTATAATAGTAGGAGCAATTTGGATTTTGTGATTGAGGCTCAGTTCGTATAGTGGCGCTTGACCAAATAGGGGCATTGCCAATAGAATCGTCAAGGCAAGTAAAAAGGATGAGTACTTATTCATTAACACTAATTTTCCTGACAAAAAATATTACTTATACCAAAAGTATAAAATTACTGATTTCACTTTATTTTATCCCCATTGATTCTGGCTTTCGTCTTACGTTTGCTTTGTGAGTCGGAGAGTTTTTACGTTCTTCCTTACATGAAAACTTATCGCGGCATTGGGATCATGAGTGGCACTTCGATGGATGGGCTAGATTTGGCATATTGTAGATTTACCCTTGACGGGGAACGCGTGGATTTTTCGCTAGAAGCGGCGAGAGCAGTCCCCTTCGATGAACGCTGGCGTCGGCGCTTGAGCTTATTAATGGAACAATCAGCTGAAGTCTATGCCAAGACGGATGTTTATTTTGGCCATTTTGTCGGCAAAGCAGTCCAAGCGTTCCTCGAAGAGGAAAACCTAAAACCAGACTTTGTCGCGAGTCACGGTCAAACTATCTTTCATCAACCTGACAAAAACTTCACCGGACAAATAGGCGATGGAGAGACGATTGTTTCCTACCTCCCTTGCCCATTGGTGAGCAATTTTCGCAATAAGGATGTGGCTCTTGGCGGTCAGGGAGCCCCTTTGATCCCTTTGGTCGAGCAATATCTTTTTCCGCAATACAAACTCTTTCTTAATCTTGGCGGCTTCTCCAATCTAGCCTTTCAAGGCACCGCTTTTGATGTATCCTCCGCCAACGGGATACTCAACTTTTTGTATATGAAAGCCTTTCCAGAGGCGCCGACCAATTATGATCCCTCCGGGGAACTCGCGGCTTCTGGTCAACTCAAGCAAGCCCTTCTAGACGCATTAAATGCAATCCCCTTTTATCAACAAGTGCCCCCAAAAAGCTTAGGCTGGGAATGGGTAGAGCAGGTTTTAATTCCTGTGATCGCTCAGTTTCCCATGCCGATTGCCGACATTTTGCATACACTGGTGATACACCAAGCACAACAAATCGCTAGCGGAGTCAAAAGCTTACAATGTGGCCCTCAAGAAATTTTAATCACGGGTGGCGGCAGACATCATCTTTTTATGATGGCAGAGATTAGCAAGGCCTTAGCTCCGCTGAACGTCAAAATCGCAGCGACAAATGATGAAATTGGGGACTATAAAGAAGCCATTGGTTTTGCCTTCTTGGGACTACGGTGCTTGCTCGCTTTGCCGACCATCCAAGCAGGAGCCACAGGCGCAACGATCCCAGCAGTAACAGGGGCTATTCATCTGCCTCCCCAAGGAGCTTTAGCATTCTTCAAGCATTAAAAGCTTTGTAATATCTTTTGCTGGAGAATCAACTTGCCTCCTAATTTGATCTGCACTAGATAGACCCCTGCAGGAAGTGGTTCAGTTGAAATATCATAGCGATCCGCCTTGCTACCAATAGATTGCTGTAACAACAATTGATTACTTATTGCATATATCTCAACTGTTTTGGGACCAATAGGAAGGTTGTTTAGATGCAAAAGCCTTTGATACTGATCGGTTAAGATTCGAACCTTAGAATCGGAGAAATCAATTTCTAAGGAAGAAGAATAGCTATTTTTGCCATCGATATCGACTTGTTTGATGCGATAGATATATGTCCCAGAGTTAAAGGGAATATCAAAAAATGTGTATTGAGCAAGTTGGTCTCCTACCTCTGGTACCTGGAAGTGTATTTCTTGAAAGCTTTCGTTTTGCTTGGCGCGTTCTACGAAGTAGCCTTGGTTAGTAGCATTTTCCATAACAGTCCATATCAGCTGAACACCCTCACCACTTTGCCGAGACTCAAAACCAAGCATTTCCACTGGAAAAGTTGGATTATAGTCCACTACATTTTCTTCAGCAGCACAGCTCAACAGACAATCCTGCTCGCATTTAGAACAACCACTGCCACTACAAAAATTGACACAATCACAAGTCCCCGCCAAATCATTAATATCATCTACCCCACCAAAGTCTGAAACATTTGCGGACTTGTAGACGATTGCATTGCCGGAAGTATTGGAGGCTGGAGTCAAGCTAAACACAGAGGAAGAATTTACACTGGGGATCTGCGAAAAGTGAATGTAAAAAACCCAAAAAACAGGATCGGAACCAGTACAGGCAGAACTCCCGGCACAGACTTGAATCCCTCCTGTATTACAGCCAGTACAAATGGTAGCACTGGGACTATTCACAGTATTGCAATTGGAAGTGCCATAGCAACCGTCTACATTATAAAGGTCTACAGAACCGCCAGAGTTGCTAGTACTAAGTTGAATTTCATATTCAAAACAGGAATTACCACAAACGGCATTGCCATCACCAGTTCCACAATTATCATCTGAATCTAACAGAAAAGAAAAACCAAAATTCCCATTTACTTTGTTTGCCATACGTAGAGCGAATACCAAATACTCATCACCGTCATCTATCGTGCCATTGGGATCTACAATACTATAATAAGCATAATCAGAACCTCCATCGGCATCATTGGTGATGTCAGTATTGCCGCAACCTCCCCCAGATTGAAGATCATCATTGGGGTCATTGCCTAGAAGTCTGGTCCATCCTAGGTTGGCGCCGCCTGTTTGAGCTAAAGCCTCAAATTCGTTAAACTCATTGCTAGAAACCGTAAAGCCAGAGTTATTGTAAATAGAGAAAAAACCATCACTATTAAGGTCTAACAAACTACTACTCCCTCGCTCTATAGAACCAGGTGTCCCGCAGCTCTGAGCGTTTAGATTACCTCCTGATATTATCAGGAAGAGGATAGCAAGGTAATAGAAAGGCATGAATAGAATTTGAGCCCAATTACAGATAATCATATTCATGCAATATATTTGCCTCTGAATTATCTTCCTTAGATAATTCAATCAAATCCTTACCCCTATTATTCATAAAGAATTAGGTCAATCCGAAATCATCTATTAATCGTATGTATTCTGCTTAATGTAAAGTAGCTGACGATTGCGACTACGCAAAAGTAAGCTGGCTGACACATTACTTAGAGTACTTCAAGCACATTTGTTTCATATCAAAACTCATCCACAATGTTTAACTCTTTTTCAGGCCGTTTGTCAATACCGCTTTTACTGGGACTACTGAGCTTATTTTTGCTCAACCTTGCTTGTTCCGATGTCGTGGCGACACCTAAAGCGGCCAATGCTGACGCCAAAACGATCTCTCATCAAACTTGGAGCGAACTCCTCCAAAAATATGTAGCGGCAGATGGCATGGTCAATTATCAAGGATTCAAAGATGAGGATGTCAAACTTCAAAAATACCTTGATTTATTAAGCGATAATCCTCCCGCTGATAATTGGTCTGAAGAAGAAAAAATCGCCTACTGGATCAATGCTTATAATGCATTTACCGTCAAAGTGATTGCTGACAATTATCCTTTAGAGTCGATCCGAGACCTCCACACGATACCCGGCATTAAGACTATCTGGCATAAGGAGTTTTTCAAAATTGGCGGAAAACCTGCCAGTCTTAACCAAATTGAGCATGAGATCTTGCGCAAAGAGTTTGTAGAGCCACGCATCCACGTAGCGATCAACTGTGCTTCTATCAGTTGCCCCGTCCTACTCAATGAAGCCTATACTGCCACTAAGTTAGAAGATCAACTCACGGCTCAGATGAAGGCATTTTTGACTCAGTCTTTACGCAACACAATCGAAGCCGACGCAGTCGAGCTATCCAAGATATTTAAATGGTTTGAAGAAGATTTCACCCGCGAGGGAAGCCTAATCGATTTTCTAAACCAATATGCACCAGTCAATATCAATAGCGATGCAGACATTGATTATAAGGACTACGACTGGTCGCTAAACGAAACGAAGAATAAAGGTTGAGTGTGTTTTGATAGTGTCGGCTGATGAAACCCAAAGGGAGATTCAGCCGGCATTTTTCGTATCACGATTAGCTAATTTGTTTGCGAGCTTAGGATTTACGTCCTTAATTATTCATTTCCCTGTCTTTACACTACAATCCTCTAATTCATGCACATCGTAATCATTGGCAATGGCATCGCGGGTATATCGGTCGCCCGTCATGTCAGGAAGCTCAGTGACCATCGTATCACGGTGATCTCTGGAGAATCGGAGTACTTCTGGTCTCGAACTGCACTCATGTATATCTATATGGGGCATATGAAGTTTGAGAATACCCAACCTTATGAACCGTTTTTCTGGAAAAAGAATCGTATCGACCTAGTCCAAAAGTGGGTTGGCAAAATCGATCCCGCCAATAAGAGCCTATCGTTCTCCGACGGAGAAAGCCTAAAGTATGACAAACTCGTACTCGCGACTGGCTCTGTACCTAATAAGTATGGCTGGCCAGGACAAGACCTCAAAGGTGTCCAAGGTATGGTCTCTAAGCAGGATCTCGATAGTATGGAGGAATACTCCAAAGATCTCGAACATGCAGTCATTATTGGAGGAGGATTGATTGGGATAGAGATGGCGGAGATGTTTCACTCTAGACATATACCTGTTACCTTTTTGGTACGGGAAAAAAGCTTTTGGAGTGGCGTGATGCCCCCAGAAGAATCCGAAATGATCAATCAGGAGATTTATGCAGCTGATGGTATCGACCTTCAGCTCGGTACAGAACTCAAAGAAATATTGCCTGATGCAAATGGCCGCGCCCGTGCAGTCATCACTAGCAAAGGAGAAGAAATAGCCTGCCAATTTGTAGGACTCACTGCAGGTGTACACGCCAATATAGACTTAGCCGAAAATGCTGGCATTGAGACTGGCAGAGCATTTTTGGTAGATGAGCATCTCCAGACCAATGTCCCCGATATCTATGCGGTAGGCGACTGCGCCGAACTCCGGAACCCAGCCCCCGGACGGAGAGGCATCGAAGCGGTTTGGTACACTGGCAAATTGATGGGACCCGTTCTGGCACAGACTCTCTGCAATAAGCCCACAGAATATAAACAAAGCCTCTGGTTTAACTCCGCCAAGTTCATGGATATGGAGTACCAAGTCTATGGAAGCGTTGCCAACAAGGTGCAAGAGGGCGAAAAACATCTCTTTTGGAAACATCCCGAGCTCAATAAAGCTATCAGATTGGTCTATGCAGAAGACGATAAACGCATCTTAGGCTTCAATGTCATGGGCATACGTTTTAGACAGGAGGTTTGCCATGAATGGATTGCGGCAGGGGCTCATGTAGAAACAGTATTATCCAACCTCTATCGCGCCAATTTTGATCCTGAGTTTTTTGCCCATTATGAAAGTGATCTTATCGCCCTTTACAATGAGCATAATCCAGAAGCTGCCGTAGAAATCGCTCCTTACTCGGTCAAATCGATTTGGCGTTCTGTCGCAGGTTTGGCGGGATTTGCGCTCCTCCTATTCTTAATTTCCTTACCCATCTCTGGCGTTGTAGTACGAGGGATGATTCAAGGTTTGGCCGGCTTCGCCTTAACGGTGGGATTTGTGCGCGGTATCGAACTCCTCTATAAACTTTCCTCTCACCCTAAAATCAGCTGGCGCTAAAGCCCTAACCCCCTAATTCTATGCAAGGATTAAAAAATATCGGCCTGGGCATTTTTGTTGCCATGCTCGTCTTTTTCACTTCACTGGTTGTAGTCAGTAGTTTTGAAATCAATGACGCGAGCCTTGGGCGACTCGAAAATACCCTCACCAATAAGGTCGGGCTCAACAACGATCATGTTTCTACCTATTTGGGCGTTCTCGCAGAGCAAAACGGGAAGACTCAAAATAAATTTGGCTTCCTCTCTAGTATCAAAGGTGCAATAACCGAGACAAACAATCAGATCGGGGCACGCTATGCCGTCAGTGCTGAGACCCTCGACCAGTATCTCGAAACGGCTCGCACAGAGCAGGATGGCAAGTTTGTGATGATCGATGATTCACGCATGACGGCCAATGAATTGCTCCCTGAAGCGATCCGCCAAACGGTGAGTGACTATACTGGCTGGCTGATCGATCGCCAATTTGACTCTGTTGAAGACTTTAACAATAGTGCGCGTGGTGGCGTACAAGGCGCGATTGATGGAGCCATCTCCAAAGCTCAAATCGAACCTTCTCGCCATAACGACACCTTATTTGAAACCCTAAAAGCGACTGGAACAGGCTTCTTCTGGGAAAATAAATTGACTTTATTTTGGATCATCTTTGGCTTAGGCGTTGCCGGGGCCATGATGTATATCTATCCTGCCTTTTTTGATGGCAATCCGGGGATCAAGCACAATCATATCTACCACGACTCACATAGTTCTCGCGGTTTGATTGGCGTGATTACGGGCATCTACTTAGTTGGCTTCTATATCTTATTGTATTTCAATCACTATTGGATTACGGAGTGGATATCCTTGGTTGATCCCGTGGCAAACTTGCTACGTGGAGAAGATGCAAGTCGCTGGTTTATGTATGGCTTTCTCTATACGGTAGTGATCTTGGTGATGGGAATCCGCATGCTCACCAAATATCGTCATAGCCGCTACCAACAGGTCAGAACCTTTTCTGTGATGTTTTTCCAGACGGTTTTTGCCTTTATCATCCCACAGATCCTCTATGTGCTGAATCAGCCAGAGATGGACCTCAAAAACGCTTGGCCACTCAATTATTCATTCTTCTTTGACTACAATCTCAATTCTCACATCGATGATGGAACGATTGGCATCTTCCTCTTAGGTTGGGGAATCGCTCTGTTTTTGATTGGTGTACCGACCTTTACTTATTTCTATGGCAAGCGTTGGTATTGCTCATGGGTATGTGGTTGTGGTGGCTTAGCCGAAACTTTGGGAGATCCATACCGCCAATTATCAGACAAGACTACTGAGGCTTGGCAGATCGAACGAGTGATGATTTACGCGGTCTTGGTATTTGCGGTAGTGATGACTGGCTATGTGCTCTTTGCTTACTTCGCAGACATCTATCCAAGCTTTGGCTTCAATCGTTGGTTGATCATGGCCATATTTTATGGTGGAGCTGCTGGTTTATACTTTTTCCATCGCAAGAAATACCCCGCGATGAGCCGCAAAAAGATCCTTTGGGTGATGGGCGTCGTACTCTTTATGGTAACTTTTGGCGTTGTCGCAGGCTATATGGAGACAGGTTCCGCCACGGCGAACGTCAGCCATGATAATCTCAAGTCAATTTATGGCTTTGCCATCGGTTCTATGTTTGCAGGAGTAGTCGGTACCGGTTTGTATCCGATCCTTGGCAATCGTCCTTGGTGTCGTTTTGGTTGTCCTTTGGCAGCCTATCTTGGCCTCGTCCAACGCTTAAAATCACAGTTTCGCATCACCACCAATGGGGGTCAATGTATCTCCTGTGGCAATTGCTCTACTTATTGTGAGATGGGAATTGACGTACGGGCTTACGCTCAAAAAGGTCAGAACATCGTGCGATCTTCTTGTGTAGGTTGTGGCGTTTGTGCAGCAGTATGTCCTCGTGGTGTATTGTCGCTCGAAAACCTCGAAAACGACGATAGCTCCCGCATGAACGAAGTGAAGTACTAGGAAATCATCAATATTGAATACTCAAGGGGAATGTAGAAGTGAAGCTCAGTGCTTGCTTTTTCATTCCTCTTTTTTTGCTCCTTCGGAGAACGCTTGGATTGATTGTAGCATAATCGAGCTGAGCGTTCCGCGAAGCGGGGAAGACGCTCAAACTTCATCATTGAGTACTGAAATTCAATCTTGGATGTCCCCTACTCCAACTCTAGTCCAAGGGCTTCTAGAGAACCAGAGCCTTCGCGAATCACGGAAATATCATATTCTCCTTTACTCACATCGATCACTGTAGAGGGTATAATGCCGCCTACTCCCGTATCGAGAAACATATCTACGAGCTTACCATAGCGTTCTTCTATTACATTGGGATCAGAGAAACTCTCCAAATCATCATCATCCATTGGAAGGCTAATAGACGCAATAGGCCGACCAAGTAGATTGGCTAACCTAATCGGCACTTGATGATCCGGCACTCGGATCCCAACTGTTTTTTTGGTTTGAAAATGCTTGGGAATATCTCTGGAAGCCTCTAGAATAAAGGTATAAGGCCCTGGCAGTGCATTGCGCATCAGTTTATAAACGGGGGTACTGACGTGATTGGCGTAGGTCGCAATAATCTTCAAATCTTCACAAACGCAGGAGAGGGAAGCTTTTTGAGGATCAATTCCTTTGATTTGACAAATACGATTTACGGCCTTTTTGTTGTTAATATCGCAACCAAAGCCATATAGCGTATCAGTAGGATAGATGATGACGCCGCCTTTTTGGAGCACTTCAGCGGCTTGCCGCAACAATCTATCTTGTGGAGTATCTGGATGAAGGTCTAAGCGCATTTTTCTTGCTTGTAAGGAAGGTAAATTAGTTATATTTTTGGGAAATACGGCTTCTCGATACATTTTGCCGTATCAAGAGAATTACCCATGAAGAAGATTTCCTGGTTTCTAACATTATTTATCGGTTTAGGAGTGTCTGCTTTTGCTCAGCAAGGGCTTAAGCTTGGTGGCTTTTTACTGCCCCAAGCGAGCGTACTCCTCAATAGCCAAGACCAAAGTTTAGATGACGATGTATATCGGCTAGCTATCCTAGATGGTATGGCTGCTGGCGTCACCTTTGGGTACGACTTCAACGATTATATCGGCTTTCGCCTCAATCCCCAATACTCCCTGCAGGGGGGCAAGTACACGGATCGTCGCGATATCGATAGCCGCAACAAATATATAACGCGCCTAGAGTATCTAAAGATCCCTCTCGTGCTACACTTTAATTCAAATCCTGTAAATCATAAAGTGGTATTTGTCTTTGAAGCAGGAGCTTCAATCGGCTTGCTAACTCGAGCTCGTATGTATGACGACAATACTGACTTTGATCCAGGCTTACCAGGCAACATCAGCAATTTCCCTAGCGTACGGGAAACTTATATGCCTTTCACTGTCAATCTGACGGGAGGCATCGGCTTTGACATCCGACTAGATTATGATATGCAACTCAATCTCCGCTTGGTTGGCGATTATAGTTTGCAAGACGTTGAGAATAAAAATGCGGAGTTTCGCTTGTCGGAAAATGGCTCTACGGTCAACCAGAGGTACTGGGAATACACTCGTGGCGCTACTCGTAATGTAGAAACCTTTGGTATCACTAGCGGTGTAATGATCGGCCTTACTTGGTTGTTTCCGACTGCTGGGGAATAAACTCAGTCGGTCTGAGCTGCTTTTTTTACCTAATTCGCATACTAGAGCTTATCTTTGGTATGCGAATTTTAATTTAAGACCTGTGATAGCATACGTAGAAGGAAAAATCGCTCAAATTGAAGCCACTCATGCCATCATTGACGTGGGAGGAATCGGGTATCAGATTCGAATTTCGGTCAATACCTACAGCCGGATTAAAGACAAAGAAAGGGTAAAACTCCACACCTTTTTTCAGGTGCGTGAAGATGCTCAGACTTTATATGGATTTGATGAGGTGAAAGAAAAGTCACTCTTCGAGCAACTGATTAGTATCTCTGGCGTTGGTGGTAATACAGCGATGGTGATTCTTTCTAGCATAAGTGCGACAGATTTGATCATTTCCATTCGTTCGGGTGATGTCATGGCGCTCAAACAAGTCAAAGGCATTGGAGCAAAAACCGCTGGACGCATCATATTGGAACTCAAAGACAAGATTGGAGCCGTAGGCGATGGCGATGAGAGGAGTAGTTCTGCGAGTAGCAGTGGTAATATAGGCACCAATAAAGCAGAAGCGATGGCCGCTCTCTTGCAATTGGGCCTAAACAAAGCCGATGCTGGCAAGCGAATAGACAAAGTCTTGAAGGCAAATGGCACGGATATTTCAGTAGAGCAAATAATTAAGCTCGCCTTACGAAATGGCTAAAACCTTTCACGGCGGAAAAATTTTAGCCTGTTAAATAAAACCACATTCCTTTATAATTGCCTTAGATGTAGGATTTGCAATTAAAGAGCCTTCGAATTACCCTACATCTTTGGAGGATATTTTCTAAGTTTGTATTCGTCAAAAGGAATACTCTACACATAAAAACACTTAACCAAAACCGACTTTTCCTCGCCTATGAAGCAAGCCTTTACTTTTTAGTTCTCTTACAATTGAGGTATTTATTATTGATGTTTCTCCCTTACGCAGAGCGGAGACTTGGACTTTATTGTGTCTAAACACCATGCCTCCTTTGCTAAGTCAGTAGTCTAAAAAACGAAAAGGTTTGTTAGAAATTAGTATTGCGTTTGTGTTTACGACGATCATGTCGGTATTCACACCCGAAACGCCCATTTTACAGGAAAACCCCCCGGCTGAGGTCGTACTCAATGAGGACTTATCTCCTCAAGAGTTACTCTCTCCTATACATATTGATGGAGATACCAATAAGCCAAAAAATCCCAACGATCGGGAAGGTGATGCTACTACTCAGAAGTATGTAACGCCGCTTTATCTCGGTAATCCTCAAAACTTAGAGGTCACCTATGTACTGTCCGAAGACGGACAAGGATACTACATTTATGAAAAAGTAGGTGGCATCAATGTTAGACCCCCTTCCTACATTTCCAAAGCAGACTTTCTCGCACTGCAACGGAAACGTAATATGGAAGAGTATTTCCGTGAACAATCGTTGGCTACCAATATCGAACAACAGCGTGGCCTAGAACTCAATATTGACGAAAATGCCCTGACCGATGTATTTGGAGGTGGGCCTATCATTATCCGTCCAACAGGATATGCAACACTAGATTTTTCTCTCGATCATAATCGTACCGATAATCCTTCTCTACCTCAGCGCCAACAGCGAACGACAGGCTTTGGCTTCGATCAGCAAATACAATTAGGAGTTGATGGTCAAATAGGAGACCGTATGAAGTTGCTTAACAACTTTGATACGCAGGCTACCTTTGACTTTGAAAACATTCTCAAGCTTGAGCATAACGGTACAGAGGATCAAATCCTCCAAAGCATCAAAGCCGGTAATATCAATATGAATCTGGGTAACTCTTTGATTCAGGGACGTAACAATCTATTTGGTCTTAAAGGTGAATTTCTCTTCGGCCCAGTCCGTCTGACAGCATTGGCTTCATTGGAACGTGGTAAGGTGGATTGTATTACTGTCGGTGGTGGTGGTGCAATCGAAACGCCATTTGAAAAAGAAGTTACTCAGTATGATCAAAATAGACACTTCTTCCTTTCACATCATTTTCGTTCTGTCTATGAAGAAACTCTGCGTAATCTACCGATCATCCAATCTCGAGTCCGTATCAATCGGGTTGAAGTTTGGATCGAGCAGCAAGGCGCGACTCGTAATACCCGTAATGCCGTCGGTTTTATTGATTTAGGAGAAAATGACAATGGTTTTGGAACTGGTAGCGGTGTAGTATACAATGAAAATATTGCCGTTAGCTCAGCGACTACTTTCCCAGACAATAACGCAAACAGTCTCTTTAATCTACTACAAAACGATCCTAATATCCGTGAGCAGTCTTCGGCTAAAGGGGGCATTGAAGCACTCGGCTTAGGTATGCAAAATACCGCTGACTTTCAGGTATTGGGTAATATGCGCCGCTTGAATTCAAACGAGTACGCGCTTAATACTCAACTCGGTTACATTTCTTTGAGCGCAGCCATTCCGACAGATCAAGTATTGTTTGTATCCTTCAACGGAACGATCAATGGACAACCGTTTCAGGTTGGTGAGTTTTCAGACGATATTCCTTCTAATGGTTTGAACTCAAATGTGCTCTTTTTGAAGATGCTAAAGTCATCAGTATTACGTACAAGCCCTTTTCCGGCTTGGGACTTGATGATGAAAAACATCTACAATATCGGTTATGGCTTAGAGCAGGAAGGCTTCTTCCTTGATATCAGATATGAATCAGGTACTAGCGCAGGTAAAATCAATTACTTACCAGACGGTCCGAGAAAAAACGTACCTCTTGTACAAGTAACTGGAGTTGACCGCCTTACCAATCATACAGCTCCTAATCCGGATAACTTCTTTGACTATGTAGAGGGAATCACGGTTAAATCAGATCGAGGACTGATTATCTTCCCAGTGCTAGAACCATTTGGGTCTAGGCTCGCCAATCAACTCGACAATGATCCTGAATTTGTGGACAAATACGTCTTTAGTCCACTATATGAAGGGACCGTACAGGATGCAATTCAGAAATTCCCTCAGCTTAATCGCTATACATTTGAGGGATTTTATCGTTCAGCCGGAGGCGGGACAGAAATACAACTCAACACCTTCAATCTATCCAGCGAATCAGTAACGGTCAAAGTTGGCGGTCGTACCCTAGCCAAAGGAGTAGATTATCAGATCGACGAATTTGGTGGTAAAATCACCTTTCTCAATACCGCAGTACTTAGTTCTGGACAAGAGATCCAAGTATGTTTTGAAAGCTCGGCCCTCTACCAAGTCCAGACCAAAGTTCTCAGCGGGGCAAGAGCTGAGTATAATCCTTCGCAAAACTTGATTTTGGGAGCGACGGTGATGAATCTCAAGGAACAGCCCTTTACCCAGAAGACGATTTTGGGTGAAGAACCAGTGAGTAATACACTCTGGGGGGTAGATGCGTCCTTTAGAAAAGAGTCAGACTACATCACCAAGATGCTTGACCGCCTGCCTTTGATTACGACGAAACAGACTTCGACCATAGATGCGGCGATCGAAACAGCTCAATTTATCCCCGGTCAACCACGAATAGTTCGCAATAAAGAGGAACGAGGGATTGTCTATCTCGATGACTTCGAAGCAGCAGCAAACCCATATAGCTTACAAGGTTTGTTGCGGTGGAAGTTGGCCTCATTTCCAGAGGATGAATCGGGCGATCTAGAGATTTATGATCCAAGCAAGATTTATAGCGATCCACGTGCGCAGAACTTCTCGCGAGGAAAATTGTCTTGGTACCAAATTGACCAAATTTTCTATCAGACAGCCCGAAACGAGATTCCAGAAACAAATCTTTCGGACAATTATACTCGTCAGGTACGGCCTAATGAGCTATTTCCCACTGCAACCAGAGGATTTGGCCAAAATATCCAACCGACTTTCGATTTACGCTTTGATCCCACTCAGCGAGGTCCATATAACTATCAGACAGATCAAGATAAGATTGATCCGAGTTCAGGTCAATTTGTCAAACCTGAAGAGAGTTGGGGGGGTATCACCCGTGAGATGGATGTCAATAATGACTTTGAAGCGACCAATATCGAGTTTGTAGAATTTTGGTTGATGGATCCGTTTATGGACAACCCCAATTCTGAGGGAGGAGACTTCTTTATCAACTTAGGACTCGTCAGTGAAGATGTCCTAGATGATGAGGGCCTTAGTCAGGAACACGGCCTCCCAGGTGCTACCGACACAAGTACCGTCGTCCAGCCCACTGCTTATGGTGCCGTTCCCGTAGGGAATCCGCCCACCCAAAATTTCAGTAATGTACCGGAAGATCGCGTCGCACAAGATGTCGGTTATGATGGACTAGGCAATGCGGACGAACGAGAATATTTCAAAGTAGAGTTTCTCGATAAGCTACAGGCTTATCTCAATCCGACAGTATTCCAAGAATTACAAGAAGATCCTAGTTCGGATGACTTTGTTCACTTTAGAGCCGACACCTTTGATGGACAAGAGGTAGATATCCTCACTCGTTATAGTAAATTCAATGGTTTAGAAGCCAACTCTCCCATCGGAGACAATACGCTCAACTACACTCGTACGGGTCAACAGACACCTGATACAGAGGATATTAATGGCAACGGCTCCCTCAACTTTGCGGAACAATACTGGGAATATAAAATCAGTATGCGTCCAGAGGACTTGCAGCGTGGCGAAAACTATGTTATTGACAGGGTTGATACCACGATCACGAGTAACGGCGTTACCGTACCGGTAACTTGGTATCAGTTCCGAGTGCCTTTGAGTACAGGACGTGCCGTCAACGGTATCACCAATTTCAAAACCATCAGCTTTATGCGTATGGCGATGGCCAACTTTTCAGAGGAGGTCACCATGCGTATGACAGAGTTTCAGTTGATAGCCTCTAACTGGCGTCGCTTTGCTGATGATCTCAGTGAACCCGGTATTATTCTCCCGAACCCAGAGCCTCCATTTACAGACTTTGAATTAGGGACGGTAAGTTTGGAGGAAAACTCTCAAAAACTTCCCTTCAACTACTCTCTTCCACCGGGTATCATCCAGCAGGCCATCAATGGTGGTACTGCGGCAGGCTTCCTCCAAGATGAGCGTTCATTAGTTTTGAAAGCATGTAATCTTGAGGATGGAGATGCTAGAGGTATTTTCAAAGTGGTTAAAAACGACCTTCGTCTCTATGAAAAACTCAAAATGTTTGTTCATGCCGAAGCCATCCAAAGCGGGATCAATCCCTCCAACTTTGACGAGTTAGGAGATGCGAGGATGTTTATACGCCTTGGCTTAGACAATGATCAAAACTATTATGAATATGAATGGCCGCTAACCCCCTCCGATCCAGCCCTTGGTGCTAGCAATGTTGAAAATGTCTGGCTAGAGGATAATGAAATGGTGTTGGAATTAGGCTTGATGGCCACGGCCAAAGCGGCTCGTAACACTGCCGGTACTGGTTTGATTTACCGCCATGCTTTCCGTGATACTTCTTTCAAAAATAATGAAGTCATTTACGTCAAAGGAACGCCCAAACTAAGTGATGTGCGTAACATCATGATCGGGGTTCGCAATCCTTCAGATCCAGAGGGTGAACCTCTCTGTCTCGAAGTCTGGATCAATGAGCTACGTATGACTGACTTTGACCAGAAAAAAGGCTATGGTCTCAACGCCAATGCGAGTTTCAATCTAGGGGGGTTCATGAATATTAGCGCGACAGGTTCTTATCGATCTGCAGGTTTTGGGCCTTTGGAACAAAAACTCTCTGAACGTTCTCAGGAGGATATACTCCGTTGGGATCTCGCCGGTCAGTTGGATATGGATCGCTTTTTTCCAAAGCGTTGGGGATTACAAATGCCCGTTTATGCTACTTGGGGAGAACAACGCATCGATCCACAGTTTAATCCACAGGAGGCAGATGTCAGGACAGATAAACTAGTCGAGTCGCTCGATAAGGAGGCAGCCAAAGCAAAACTCCAAGAGATACAAAGCTATCAACGGACCCGTAGTATCGCCTTCAATAACTGGCGAAAGCAAAAAACGCGAGGTCAAAATAGTGAAGGCGGCATACCAAGTGCTCCGCAACGGCCTCGGCCGAACGCTGCCCCTGGTGGTAAAAATGCCGTACCTAGTTATCCATGGGACATCTCCAACTTTGATTTCTCGTTCGCGTATAGCGAAACCTTTGCTCGCTCTGCCGTCATAGAAAAGCGTTTTACTACTCAATATCGCGGAGGCATCAATTATCGATACAACTTTCCGCAGATCAGTTTACAGCCTTTTAAAGACGTCAAGAAGAGTAAATTTTTATCTAGTATACAGTTCAATCCGTTGCCCACCAGTGTTTCGGTAGCCGTCAATGGCGACCGCCAATTTGAGGAACGGATTATGCGACCAACCAGTCTATTTGGTGGATTTACGGATCCTACTTTTAGTAAAAATTTCCTCATCAATCGTAATTACAACCTGACGTGGAACCTAAGTCGCAACCTTCAAATGAACTATACCGCCAACAATATTGCGCGGGTAGATGAAGTGCGGAGTTATTGGGATTTGGCTGATCAACAAGAACGAGATTCTGTCGGTAGCCTCAGCGAAAATCTACTCAAACTGGGCAAAGACCCACTTAATGGGCATGATCAATTGGTCAACTTTGGACGTACCACCAATTTTACCCAAAATCTCAATATCGGCTTTCAGTTGCCGACCCAAAATATAAAGCCCTTAAACTGGATTTCCGCCACAGTCAATTATACCGGATCATTTCAATGGCAGCAGGCACCTGAGATTAATCCAGGGCTGGGCTCCACGATCAGCAACGGTCAACGAATACAAGCCAATAGCCGACTCGATCTCAATAGCTTATATCGCAAGTTCAAACCCTTTAAAGCTATCTTGGATGAGCAGTCTCGCCCAGTCAGCACCAAAGAGCTCGCAGAAAAACGCAAATCGAAATTAGAAGGGCCCCGTACACGTATCGTTGGTCCGGAGCCTCCACCAAACCTGAGTCAATCCAGTACAGAGGGTGATTCTACTGAGACTGATCCATTCAAAGCACTCAAGTTTATCGGGCGCGAATTAGGAAGGATTGCCCTTAGTATTAGAAGTGTTGATCTAACCTATAATCGAGACGCCAGTACCATTTTACCGGGCTATGTACCGCGCACTGATAATTTTGGCCTCGACTGGGAGTTTAGAGATCCGCAGAGTGGCAGCATCAGCCCAGTAGTGCCACCTACTTGGGGATACGTCTTTGGTGATCAGGCAGACATTAGACCGCTTGCTGCGCAGAACAACTGGATCTCCCGTGATACCACGCTCTCCAACCTCTACATGAAAAACAATAAGGAGACCATCACTGCTAGGACTTCGGTAGAGCTCTTTAAAGGCTTCAGAATCGATCTTAATGCGACACGCAGCATAATGCTCAATCAAAGTGAGTTCTTCCGTTGGGAGCCTTCGCTAAACGATTACGCCAGCTTTGATCCGCTCAAAAACGGTAACTTTAGCATGAGCTATATCTTTGCCAATACAGCCTTCAAAAAATCGAACATCGAAACTTTTGAGACTTTCAAGCTATTTAGCGATACGCGTCAAACAATCTCTCGTCGTTATGCTACCGAAAACCCTAATGGTACCAATCTCTCTCGAGAAGGTTTAGTACAAGGGGGCTTCCAAAACGGATATCTCGGTACACAACAAGATGTATTGATTACTTCCTTTCTGGCGGCCTATGGTGCCCGAGATGCAGAAAACGTAGAGTTGACACCATTCCCCATCCTCCCTTTACCAAACTGGAGCATCAATTACAATGGCCTCAACAACATGCCGTTTATCAAGGAGTATTTCAATTCCTTTACCTTTCGACATGCTTATCGCGCCACTTACCAAATTGGTAACTATGCCAATAATCTTAATGCGATTCTACTAGGTGGTTCGCCATTTTCAATTGATACAGTAGGGACAGACATAAATGGTGATCTACTAGAAAACTTCTACTCAGAAGAAAACATTCAGGTAGCCTCCATCAATGAACAATTCTCCCCCTTCATTGGCATAAACTTCGGCCTCAAAAACGGTATTACAGGACAGCTTGATTATAAGAAGGGGCGTCAGTTGAGCCTCAGCTTAGGCTCGATGCAGTTGACAGAGCTTCGTAATGAGGATTTCTCGCTCATGTTTGGTTACCGCAAAGACAAACTCAACTGGAACTTTAGAGCTTTTGGGCGAGAATTTGATTTACAAAATAGTGCCAACTTCCAGTTTAGAGCTACGGTCCGAGACACTCGTGAAATCACGCGTTATTTAGGAGATGAAGGCTTAATTGGCACTAGACCACCAGTCTATACCCGAGGTACCCTAAACGTGATCGTATCGCCCTCTATCGATTATGTAGTAAATACTAGCCTCAACATCAAAATATACTACGAGCAAAATGTCAATAGTCCATACGTAGCGAATGCGTTCCGGACTTCATATGCAAGCTTCGGAGTGCAGGTGAGATTTACGCTCGCGCAGTAATAATTTAAGTTATAGCGGCGCAAGACTTTGCGTCGCTATAAACAAAACAAAATCTTGCGGCGCTACGACCAATCCATTTCTTCTTTGAGGCGTTCGACAATCTTATGGGTGGCGGGACAGAGTTCCGCGTTTTTTTCGGTGAGGCCGAGCACTTGTCGAAAGCGTTTACGATTAGTATGCGGATATTCTCGGCAGGCCTTCGGCCGAACGTCATAAATCAAACAATAATTGTCCGCCGCCAAGAAATGACAAGGGGACTCGTTGAGAACATAATCTCCTTCCTCATCCAAATGTAGGTACTGATCCACAAACTGAGAGGGCTTCATCCGCTCATGCTTGGCAATGCGATCAATATCCTTGTCGGTAAAAACGGGACTAGTCGTTTTGCAGCAGTTGCCACAAGTGAGACAATCAAAGTCTGCAAATACTTCATGATGCAACTCCCCAACAGCTTCGTCAAGGTTTTTGGGCTTCTTGCGCTTGATCCAACGAAAAAAAGCCTTGGTATCGGCTCGCTTTCCTTTGGCGATCGTAAGGATCGGTTCGATATCTATTTCTTCAGGAGGATTTTTCATGCTTCGTGCAAGACTTTCAGGCGGTCAAACAATTCGTGGGAAGTGATTTCACAACCTTGCTCTAATAAAGTAAAGACTTCCTGCTCCGCTGTCTTGTGGTAAGATTTGGTTCCCCGTAACAGTTGCACTTTATCGGCACCCGCATCATGAATCGCCAGGCCCAAATCCTCCAAATAGGGAGATTCTTGTAAGTTTACAGCCTGATTATGGAGTTTGATCCCGAGCATAGTGATTTTTTCCTCTTCAAAATGAAAGAGCTTTAAATCTTGAGGCGCACGATGGATTAAGTACTCAGCCGTTTCGGCAGCTTTACCAAATACGACATCACTAAATAGCTCTACCAACTCTATGGCTTTGTCAGGAGTTTCTGCATTGATTTTGCGCCACTCATCAGTCATCACGCCATGGCTAACGAGAAACTGTTTAAACTCCGCTTCTAAAGATTGTAATTCTTGATCCGTCAAGCAACGATATTGCATAGCTTTGAAAAATTCGTCAGTATCTGCGGCAAAGATAAAAATATTAGGCGGGGCTTAGCACGATAAATTGATAGGATAACAACTCGGAAATTAATATTGAAAACGTCATCTCGGAATGCGAAGATATGAGCATATCCGAGACCTTTAGTTTTTTCTCCGCTTCGCGGAACGCTACCGGGAAACAATCGGTAGGGACGTATTGCATACGTCCAATCTCCGCCCTACTATCTACTGAGGACTCAGGCTCCAGCGACCCCCTTTCAGCTTTTCGACATCTGCGCGATCGAGCAATTGAGCGCGAAACTCCCCTCTTGCGTACATCAGTGCTTGATCATCATAGTGATCAGATCCAACATGTCCAGAGTTACCCGTCGGCAAAATGCTCCAACTATGGGCAGGATCAGCAAAATCAATCACGGCTCGGCGTGAAGGGCCAAAAGTTGCTCGATATAAACCCGTACTGTCAATATTGAAGGCAAGATTATTGATCACTTCATTGCCTGAGCCTACGGGAATAGGCCCAACATTGAAAACTTGGTCCATAGGAGGCACTTGCCCGAGTGGGTGGCCATGCTCTAAATAGTGAGCTTGATCCCACTGCCAAAGATTGAGATCGGCACCAAATTGAGCTTCTAGCTCTTGGATCGACTTTTCCCATGCTGCGCTAACGATCTCCCCTCTTGTCTCTTTGGACTCGGTACGGACATCATCCCACCAAGGAGACTGAGCGTTCCGCAGCAGGCGGTCCAAAGAGCTTTGGAGCAAATAGGTATTGACAACGGTATGAAAATCTTCCGTACCTAGCTCATCAGCTAATTGCAAACGTAAGCTGTGATACAAAAACTTATAATAAATGGTCGGAGCAATGGCCTTTGCATCATGACTACCATCCCATTGAGCAAGGCGTTCGCGAGCCGCGGTCCCAAGATCAGAATCCAAGTCAGCCAACATCGCCTCGACTAAGACTACCAAATTAGGACCAGTATGGTCTAAAGTCATTTCTCGCATAGAAGTCGCGTCCCAAGTCTGACGATTTTCAAGGAGGTGGACGATCCGTTTGGCGCGATGATCAGCAGCATAATATCCGGGGTAATAACCACCAGGCAAAGAATCATGCTGATTGTTGGCCGAATAGACATAGCCACTAGGCGGATTGACGGAGCGCGGGTTGTCATTGAAATCGTAATAGCCCAATAGTTCGTCTTCACCACTACTGCCGTCCAAATATAGCTTAGTGTTGACGTGTTCCGGGAAGCGGGCCAGCTTAGCACTCGACCATGAAGCGATATTGCCATCTCGATCGCCATACATGACATTGAGGCCGGGGGCCACGATCTGACTCGCGGCATGCTCTGCCTCTGCTAAACTCTTGAGATGAGACAACTCATAAGACGGGATCATCAGATTATTGGCCTGTTGGAGATAAACCCACCAAAGGGCGATGGGGGCTTCATTTTGGACTTCTTTGAAGGCATCATTGACGATAGGGCCGTGACGCGAGCTACGCACTTGAATGATCGTATCGGCTTCACCTTTGACTTTTAAGGTTTGTTCGTCCACTTCAAGCTCTTCCCAGTGATCTTTGAACCAAACTTGATTAGGGTTTTCGGGATTGATGCGTTCGCGATAAAATTGGGTGTCGTCATTAAGAAACATCGTAAGACCAATGGCGTGATGTGCATTGTGTCCTACTGGCGCAAAAGGATAGCCAGCTAAATGATAGCCATACCAGCTAAAATCAGGCGTTTCTATGTGGGCTTCAAACCAAACGGAAGGCTGAGAGTAGCCAATATGCGGATCGTTGGCAAACAGGACCGAGCCAGAAGCAGAGCGCTCCGGCGCAATCACCCAACTATTGCTCCCCTGAAAGAGAGGCACCGGCAATTTGTCTAGCGCCGCTTGAACCTGAGTGGATAAACTATAGTCCGCTTGAGCTATGCTGCTGTCCCGGAAGGAATGAATCCGCTGCGTTTCATCACGATAATCTAAATTCCAATCGGCTAGATAATCTGGACCTAATCCTTGGGCGATACGCTCTACGATCGGTTCTTGCTTGAGTCCAGAGGCAAATCCATAAGCCATGAAACCAGATACATTGTAAAGATCAACTAAGCCGAAGGGAGTCTTTTCGATCCCCATGATGCCAAACTCTAGTGGATCATCCCCTGTTTCGACAAAAGCATTGATACCATCAAGATAGGCTTGAGCGGCAATTTGATAGGGTTTAGTTTGTGTAGCATGATAAGTTTCGACGGATTGACGTGCGATTTTTTCAAGTCCAATACTACGAAACAGGATATCGGTCTCGATGAGATCTGGGCCAATAACTTCGGCGAGACGACCGCTGGCTGCGCGACGGATCATCTCCATTTGGAAGAGCCGTTCGCTAGCATGGACGTAGCCAAGGGCAAAATAGGCATCACGTTCGCCAAGGGCGTATATATGAGGCACACCAAAGTCATCGAATAAAACCTCTACCTCCGCCTCTAAACCGGAAAGCACAAACTCTCCCTCATAATCGGGGCTGTCAGATTGTATAAAGAACCAGGTACCAATGCCACTGACAATAACGAGCAGCAGCAATACCAATAAGAAGCTTCGTAATAATTTCACGGGGAAGGGATTGGGATGAAAATAGCGTGTAGCAATAAATATTTTTAAAGGATATTAACAAAGCGGCAGGAAATAAAGTTTGTAGAGCATGCAAAAGACTTTCAGCAAAGAGGACATTCTAAATTTGTCGAAGGAGTATCGGCGAAATTTGATCAATAGTGTGAGCGGATTTAAGGGTTTGGCCTTGGTTGGCACCGTAGATCGAGAGGGGCATAGTAATCTCTCGCTCATTAGCTCCATCATCCATGTAGGCGCCAACCCACCACTATTGGGGATGCTCATGCGTCCGCACATTGTGCCACGTGATACGATTGAAAATATCGAGGCTACACACCACTTCACAATCAATCATGTGCGGGAAGATATCTATGAACAAGCCCACCAGACGAGCGCCCGTTATCCGCGAGAGGTCTCAGAATTTAGGGCCACTGAGCTTACCGAAGAGTATAGCCAGATACATCCAGCACCTTATGTGCTCGAATCCAGTGTCAAAATTGGGTTACGATTTGTGGAACGTCATCAGATCATAGCTAATGCTACGCAATTTATTGTAGGGGAAATTATAGAGTTGAGCGTTCCGACAGTCGGGATCAAAGAAGATGGCTTTATAGATCTGGAGGCTTTGGGGACTTTGACAGTCTCAGGCTTGGATAGCTATCATAAAACGCAGTCTTTAGCTAGACTCCCCTACGCAAAAACGGGTAGCAAACCTTAGTTTACTACCCGCTATGAATGAGTTTCTTGTTTTTTATCTAGAAGAAGCGCTAAACTTACCATAAAGGAAAGTACCCTCGCTGCGCTGGCCTTGTGGGCTGACATATACCCCTTGACCGTGTACTTTACCGGCATTGAATTCGCCTTCGTAAGTACCACCATCAGCATAAGCATAATTGCCATTGCCATGACGCTTATCCATATACCAATCACCTTCGTAATTACTGCCGTCTGTATATTGGTATGCTCCTCTGCCGTGCTTCTTGCCGTTTAACCACTGACCAGTGTAAGTATCACCATTGCTGTAAGTAAGTGTGCCTGCGCCACTATATTGGCCATTGACAAATGCGCCAGTATAAGAAGAGCCGCTTAGCGTGCTGATGGTACCATCTCCGGTCATTTGACCACTGGTCCATGTGCCGTTATATTTTACGCCTGAGGCGAACGCCATGCTCCCTTGGCCAGCCTTACGACCGTTTTGCCACTGTCCATCATATACATCACCATTGCGATATTCCATCCGGCCTTGACCGTGGCGTTTGTTGTTGACAAATCCGCCAGTATAGAAATCACCATTGGGATAATGATAGGAGGCGGAACCGGCTACTCGGCCATTGGTCCAGACGCCTTTAATCTTTGTACCGTTGGGATACGCAAGCGTGCCTTCACCATTTTGTTGGTCTTCAGCCCAGTTGCCTTTATAACTACTACCATTGGCAAATGTATAAGTACCAAAGCCCTCCATGAGACCTTTAGCAAACTCACCAATGTAAACATCTTCATTGCGATACGAATAAGTACCTTGTCCATGCATTTCGTCGTTTTTCCAAGAACCAACGTAAGCATCTCCATTGTACATTCGGTATTCACCTGCGCCATGGCGCTTGGCATTTTTCCAATCACCTTTATATACATCCCCATTGGGGTAAGTATAGGTACCACGACCGGAGTCACAGTCACCACGGGCACATTGGGCATTTACATTAAGAGCAGAAAACAAGAGGGCGAGGAGAGGAATTACAAATCTCATTCGTGTCATATATTGGCAAGGAGTAAAAAACTCTGAACCAAAAGTAATTGCTGATCGTCTTATATTAAGCACAGATCCTGCCAAAAACCTTACATGACTAAGATTTTTTCACTTTCGTGCTTGGAATTATACTTTTTTAAATTGAAATGTATTGAGCAATCAAACATTTTAGTTGCAGGAAATATAATTTGAAACTTCGTACTAAATCAATTTACAATCAAGCGATTAGCCGCAAACCAATAAGTCAACATGGATCAAGAACAACTCATCCAATCCTATAAAAATCAAATTTTAAGCGTAGGCAGTAGACCCTCTTCTGTTTATACATTTATGCAAGGCCTAGGTCAGGAAGAAAAAAGCTTCTATGCTCATTTCGCTTCATTTGAAGCTTTAGAGCAGCAGGTTTTCTTTTCTTACTTTGAAAACACGATTTCACGTTTAGCTGGCTCAGAAGAATATCAAGAGTATGACAGTCTACAAAAGATTCTCGCTTTTTTCTATACTTGGCTAGAAGTAATGCAAAGCGAACGTAGTCTTGTCCAGTTTATGAGTCAGCATGCCCATCATTCGCTGTTTCAACTGACCCCAACTTTCATGGCGACTACTGTAGAGCCATTTCAGGAATATGTTCGAAAACTACTTAAAACAAGTATTGACGATGGCCAAGTTGCCGATCGACTCTTTGTTACCCGATATTATAAGCAAGGATTTTGGGCGCAAGCGCGATTGATCCTCCAATATTGGCTCAAAGACAATAGTACTGATTTTGAAAAGACAGACGTGATGGTAGAAAAAACCTTAAGACTCGCTTTTGATGTCATCGAACCCAATACGCTAGACTCAGGTTTTGATTTGATCCGCTTTTTGTGGCGGGGATAAATAGAATATATCCAATCTAAAAAACAGCGCTGGCTACCGAGGTAGACCAGCGCTTTCCATTTTCAAAAACCTATTATCATAATCTTTATCTCATCATCATTTGTTCTCCCAAGCAGCTTGATATGCATCGACGACTGTCGATGTAGCGGAGACCGGACCATTGATCACTAAGACGACTTGTACTCCACTCGCAAAACGTACAATCACAGAACTTAGCTCTGCATTTAGGTTGCCATCCCATGGTGGGAAATAACCGTTATGACCATAAGCGATGCCGTCAGGAAAACCTTGGCTTGAGTTGTATTCAAATGCTCCGAGATGATATTGCTTTACTTGATCGAGCATATTTTGAGAGAGATAAGTCCCCGGTGTCCACATACGCATCAAAAATTCTTCAAGATCGTGGATCGAAAGTTGGATACCAGCAGAGCCTTCACGTAGTATCCAATCCCCATAAGCAGTTCCTTTTTTGGCCCCTGCGGGGAACGCATAAAAGAGAGCAGCGTTCGCCTCAGGCGTAAACTTCACATCTGAGATGCCGACTGGCGAGAACAATTCGTCGTTGAGGTAGGCTTGAAAGGCAAGAGAGATTTCAATCTCCTCGCCGACGAAGCTTAAGTCGTTGAAGCCAATAATATGGGCCAAGAGCACTCGAGCCAAGGCATAATTGACATTTTGATATTTGTAGACTTTGTCTGTGGAGTTGACACCCGCTTCAATTATTTTTTTGACACCTGCATGAGTATAGGTTTCCGCCACACTATTTCGAAAACCACTACGATGTCCTAATACTTGTTCAAATGTGATCGCATTGATACTGCTATGAGCGTTCCACGAAGTGGGCAAATAAGGACTGATACTCTGATGGATGCCGATCCCGTTTTGCTCCATTGCACGGAGAAGCGCCACTGCGGTTACCGTCTTAGTGACACTGGCGGGGTTAAATCGTTGATCAAGCGTAAAGTTTACATTACCGCCGTCGGCGAACGTTTTGGCTAATCCTACTGCTTTTTCGTGGACCGCAAAACCGCTACGAATGTGATAGCCATACTTCATGACCTTGCCATCGAGACGACTTTCGATGCCTTCGGCAAATTTTTCGAGATCGAGACATTGAGTGCGGGTGCAATTGATGCCGAGCACTGGTTTGACATCTTCGGGATCACAGCTGGTCGTAAATAGACCGATACAGAGGAGGCTAAGGAGGGCAATGGCTTTGATTTTCATTTTTCTGTTTGTTTGTTTTGATGACTACAAACAGATATGATCGACCTCAAAAAAGGTAAACATTTTTTAGTTCGGGAGTTCAAAACGACTTCTCAATGTACCAGCGGTTTACAAAACGCTGGCTACTGCAACTTTACTCTAGGCTTTCAAAAACTTGTTTCATCATCTCAGCAGCCTGAGAGGGTTCTAGCCAGCGGCAAACGATCACCATATCTTGCTCCGGCGCCACGACGATATAATTGCCGCCAAAGCCAGCAGCATAATAAACCGACTCAGGCACACCTTCCCAATAGCGAGTGCCAGAGGATTGATTGAGCCACCACATATAACCATAGTTGACATTGGCCACGGAAGGAGTAGTCGCAGCTTTGATCCAAGTCTCAGGAAAAATTTGCGTACTTCCCCAACGACCTTGATTGAGAAAGAGCATCCCAAAACGAGCGTGATCTTCCGCACTGATAAACAAGCCTCCTCCAGAATGGCCTCCACCGCTTACAGATTGCATCTTAACGCCATCGACATTGACCCATGAGTTTTCGTAGCCATACCAACGCCAAGTCGGAGAAGCTCCGATTGGATCCATGATTTGTTCTTTGAGGACCATCGGTAGTGGCTTACGCCAAACGTTGAGGAGCGAATATGATAGTACATTGACGCGTACATCATTGTATTCAAAAACAGTTCCCGGCTCATTGAGGGTACGAAACTGCCAATCGTCTAGCTCCCCTTCTCTTGGTGGACGATCCGCCCAATCATAGCCCCCCCATAGTTGGCCATTCCAATCTGAGGATTGGGTGAGGAGGTGCGCCCAATTGACCTTAGCGTTATGGGCACCAGCAAAAGTCCCATCCCAAATGGAATTCGCAACGGGTTCTTGCAGATCTTTGATCAAGCCTTGAGAGTTGGCAAGGCCAGCTAGGGTAGAGAGATAGCTCTTAGTAACGCTAAAGGTCATATCAACCCGCTCGGTCTCCCCCCATTTGGCGACGACATAACCATTGCGGAGGATCATGCCAGCAGGCCCGCCACGCTTTTTGGTCGGTCCTAAAATCTGATGAAATGGTTCTCTTTCAAATCCTTTTAAAATCGCCTGCCTTAAATCACGAGGACCGCTATACTCATTTGCTTCAGCAAAATCGACGGCCGCAGCTAGTTTATCAGCTTCGAAGCCCAGTTCTGAGGGTGCTTTTTCTGCCCAATCAGCCCCTCTTTCGGGGAAGTAATACGGAACTTGAGCGTTAAGCGTAAGCGCGCCTAATAGAAAAACGCAAAAAATAAAAGCGAAGCGAGTGGACGATTGATGCATAGCAGTTGAATCAGATTAAGAAAATAGGGACTCTCATAGAAGATCAAATAATTGTTCCGAATAGAACTTCCCCCAGCCTTACTTTATGATAAATTTAGTGTGGCCTAGTTCTCCTACTTTTATAAAGTAAATGCCTGTGTTTAGATTCCTTACACTTATTTGTTTTGAATGCGGCCCATTTGCATCAGTAGTCAATACTAGCTGACCAGCGATATTATATACCTCAATAATGTTTAGTGCCTTAGAGGCAGACAAAACGGTTAATGTCCCATCGATTACCGGTACTGGGAATACGCTTATACCTAGTTCTTCTTGTTTGTTGTCAAAAATACCAGTAGTAGCAGCATTAATCGCACTGCTTAATTGTGCTGGAGTAGACACAACTTGAGAATAACCGGAAACTGATAAAGAATAATACTAGTATAAACAATAATTTGTTGGCCGACATAATCTATTGTTAAAGGTGTCAGAGTGTAAAACTACATGCTTTGACTTAGATTTTCCATTTTTTCACTTCTTTGTTTTGCTTGTAGATAATGTACCGATATCCGTAAGAGCGAATACTATAGAGAAAATCTAGCGAGTAAACCTCTTCTTTGCTTAGTAAAACTGATGAAATTACTCCCTTTCCAATCCTTTTATGATCGCCTATCGTAAATCACGAGGAACGCTGTATTCATGTGCTTCAGCAGCATCTACTGCAGAGGCTAGTTTATCTGCTTCTAAGTCGGAAAAGATAAAAAGCGAGTTAGAGATTGAGGTATAGCAGATTTAGAAATACAAAACAGGGATTATCATGGAAGATCAAATAAAGCGAAATGAAGCAATCTGGGACACACTCGCTCAAAACGATGTACTCTGCTCCAGACCCAAATACGATCTTACTCCAGAAAAAGCGCGGGCCTATATTGGTAAAAGCGAATATTACGGCGGCGATCTAGCGGGTAAAAAAGTGCTTTGCCTAGCTTGCGGGGGCGGTCAGCAAAGTATTGCTTTCGCTCTATTGGGGGCAAATGTCACCGTGGTAGATTTCAGTGCAGAGCAGCTAAGCAAAGATCAGTTGGTGGCTGAGCAGTTTTCAATAAACATGCGACTGGTCAAAACAGATATGCAAGAGCTCTCCATGTTTCAGGCGGATGAGTTTGATTTTGTCTATCAGCCTTATTCTCTCAATTATATCCCACAAGTTGACAAAGCGTTCGACGAAGTCGCTCGGGTACTCAAAGCAGGCGGAATCTACGACTTGATGATTCACAACCCATTCGTTCATGGCACATGGAAGGATGGTTGTTGGGGGAGTCAGTGGGAGCAAAGCGAACTTTGGGAAGGCAAAGGTTATCCGATATGGCAGCCTTATCAAGATGCTTATCCGATCAAAACCGCTGATCCCAACTGGAATTTTAGCAATCAGCACGATGAAATAGTCAAATTGGCCAGCCCGCAAGAGTATAGGCATACGCTCTCCACTGTCCTCAATGGTTTGATCCAGCGAGGATTGGAGATAAGAAGTTTTAAAGAAGAAACTGCCTCTGGCGAAGGAGAAGTTCCCGGTAGTTGGGAGCATTACAAATCCTGCGCTCCGCCTTGGTTGTACCTAATTTCTCAGAAAAAATAAATCCGCTATTTCGATTTATCCTTCTGCGCCTCCCGTATCCATAAAAACAGTCCTCCCAACAAAAAAGCGATTCCTACTGGGAGAAGGAAGAAATAGTCGTTGCTTTCATTCTTTGCAGTAGCTCCGATTTGGAAGCCTATGACCATGATACTGACGATCATCAGACCGAGTGATAATTTTTTCATAAAAAAGTTTGTGTGTTTACTATCAAAATGAACCGAAAGGATAACTAATTGATGTCCTCTCGGTTTTCGTTTATACCATCTTCATCAAGAAGTTGCCAATTTTTTTGACCGTATCGGTATACGGAGGATAGAGGGGTTTGAGTGTACCAAAGACTTGATAAAGTACACTACGCTCATGCGAAAAAGCCATAAAGCCTGCATAGCCATGCGCTTTGCCAATCCCACTGTTGTTGGTGCCTCCAAAGGGCAGGTTGGGATGAGAAAAGTGAACGAGGTTATCATTGACGGCGACATCACCAGAGCGAGTTTCTTGCAAAAAGTAATTAGTATTTTGCTTCGAACGGCTAAAGATATAGAGTGCCAATGGCGCGGGTAAACTGTTGATCATATCAACCACTTCCTCCTTATTACGCCAAGTAACGATCGGCAGCACAGGCCCAAAGATCTCCTCCTCCATGATGCTCATATCAGTAGTTACTCCTGTCAATACCGTAGGCTCAATGTAGTTTTGACTTTCGTCAGTATGGCCTCCGATCACGATATTGGCGCCTCTTTCAGTCGCATCTGCGATTAACGCATTGATCCGACCGAAGTGTTTTGCATTGACGATACGACAATAAGAAGGATTGTTTTGAGGCCCTTCCTCACCGTACATATTACCCACCGCTGCGCGGAACGCTTCTACAAATTGCTCTACCTTCGATTCATGAATCAATAGATAATCAGGCGCGATACAGGTTTGCCCATTGTTGAGACATTTGCCCCAAGCGAGTTTTTCGGCTGCATCTTTTACTTTTGCGGTCTCATCGAGGATGGCGGGAGATTTGCCTCCTAACTCTAGGGTAACAGAAGTAAGGTTTTTCGCGGCAGCAGCCATGACGATTTTACCTACTGCAGGGCTACCCGTAAAAAATATATGGTTAAATGGCATCGCCAAAAGGCTCTGCGAGATTTCGTAATTGCCTTCAAATACTGCAACCTCACGTTCCTCAAAGAGGTCCCCAACCATCTTCTTAATAAAAGCAGAAGTATGAGGCGTCATCTCAGAAGGTTTGATCATCGCCACATTACCCGCGCCAATAGCGGAAATCAAGGGTCCTATCGCTAAAGAAAAAGGATAGTTCCAAGGTGAGATGATGAGGGTACGACCTTTAGGAGTGGGGAGAATCCGCCCTGAGGTACCGACTTGAGTCATCGGAGTGCCTATCTTTTTGGGCTTCATCCACTTTTTGAGATTGCGGAGGTTGTCTTTAGCCTCAGCCACTACAATCAATATTTCAGTAAGGGTTGTTTCGGTAGGATGCTTATGAAAATCTTTTTCCAAAACGCCTTCGATCTCAGATTTATGGGCTAGCACATAGTCCATTAACTTTTTGATCTTAGCCTTACGGATTTTATAATCTGTTTTCCCGATCATCCGGGCATATTCACCTTGCTGAGCAAAAACGGATTCCATTTCCGCATCAGTCGCGGTATTGGGCGCCATAGGAATTTGTAGAGTAGCCATTTTTTTTTCGATTAGTTAGCATCAGTAAGCAGTACTACTTTACCCATCACCTTCCGATCAGTGATATCTTTGAGCGCCGCGGCTGCTTGGTCTAGCGAGTATGTTTTATAGATATGAGGCTTCAGTTTATCTTCCTGGAACCATTGGATCAATTGCATGAAGTTGGCCATATTTTGCTGAGGGAAGCTACGTGCAAAGCGCCCCCAAAAGACCCCAACAATCTGGCAAACTTTCAAAAGAGGCAAATTGAGAGGGATCGCAGGAATATCACCAGCCGCAAAACCCACTACCAACAGCCTACCGTTCCATGCCATGGAACGCACTACTATCTCCGTATATTCACCTCCGACCGGATCATAGGCGACATCGACTCCTTGACCATCTGTCAATTCTTTGAGTCGCGCTTTCAAATCTTCCGTACGATAATTGATCGTTTCACTTGCTCCATTGGCACGGCAGAAAGCTAATTTCTCATCTGTCGAAGCCGCCGCAATCACTCTAGCGCCCATCTGAACTCCCAGCTGTATCGCAGCAAGGCCCACTCCACCTGCTGCCCCCAATACCAATAAAGTTTCGCCGGCCTTAAGTTGAGCGCGATCTTTGAGAGCATGAATACTTGTACCATAAGTCAAACTAATGGCCGAAGCATTGAGAAAATCCATCGAAGGCGGTATCGGAAAAGTCACACTCGCTTCAGCCAACACTTCTTCCGCAAAACCACCAAAACCAGTAAGACAAAATACAGGCATTCCTACTTTGAGATGCTTGACCCCTTCTCCGACTTCTTTGACAATTCCGGCCACTTCGCCACCAGGTGAAAAAGGCAGATCAGGTTTAGTTTGATATTTCCCTTCAATAATCAAAGTATCAGGAAAGTTGACACCGCAAGCCTTGACCGTGATCACTATCTGACCTTTGCCCGGACTAGGGCTCGGTATTTCCTCCAACACTAGAGACTCTGGCGGGCCCCATTCTTTGCACAAAACAGCTTTCACAATGGTAGTTTTTATTTGTTGAAGGGAAGAATAGTTATTTTTTTGAGACAATTCAAAACTTCAAGCGATCAAGTATCTCCCAATTCTTCTGCATGCATAACAATTAAATTTAGGGAATTTATTCCTTAGATTATAGCTTCGACGATAGACTACATAAGTGTGCTCAAGTATTAAGCTTACAAACGATGGATATACAACTACAAGGAAAAACCGCTTTGGTATGCGGTAGCAGCCAGGGCATAGGTCAAGCCACGGCACTCGAACTAGCCAGTTTAGGGGCAAATATTTGTCTCATGGCTCGTAATCAAGCTTCCTTGGAGCAAGTCAAAGCCCAATTGGATACTACGCAAGGGCAGAAGCATCATGTCTTAATAGCTGACTTTTCTCAGCCTCAAGAGGTGCAGGAGGTGATCTCAGACTATTTAGCTGATAGTGGGGAGCCGATCCATATCCTCATCAACAATACGGGCGGTCCCGCTGGAGGTCCGATATTAGCGGCCGAGCCGAACGCTTTTATCAAGGCTTTTCAGCAACATCTTTTGTGTAATCATCTCCTAGCCCAAGCCGTCATCCCAGGTATGACCAATGAAGCCTATGGCCGTATCATCAACGTAATTTCAATCTCTGTCAAAACGCCGATCGCTGGCTTGGGGGTTTCTAATACTACTCGAGGAGCCGTGGCCAGTTGGGCCAAGACGCTCTCCACTGAGGTTGCTCCATTTGGTATCACCGTCAACAATGTCCTGCCAGGTTTCACCGACACGGAGAGATTACGTTCTATCGTTCGCGCCCGAGCGGAAAAAGCGGCGGTCAGCTACGAAGAAATGGAAGAACAGATGATTAGAAGCGTTCCGGCACGGAGATTTGGAGAAGCAAAGGAAACGGCAGCTGCGATTGCCTTTTTAGCATCACCAGCTGCCGCATTTATCAATGGCATCAATCTACCCGTAGATGGGGGACAGACCGATACGCTTTAGTTGTTAGATTTGATCATTATCCTAGAATCTGAGTCCTAAGGAATAAGTAATATTTGAGAGCGCATAGCTTTCTGTTCCGTTGGTCAGAAAGTCAGACAAACCGCGTTCGGTATAAATTTCGGCTAGCAATAGTTTCCAAGCAAACTGAGCCCCAAACGTATAGCCATAGCCCACATTACTAAATGTGAGATTGTCTCGTGGAGCATAATTTTCGTTTACTGAAGTTTGTACATACACCATTGCGCCACCATAAGCGCGCAATTTCAAATCATCACGATTGAGAATAGAGACACCAATAAAGATGGGGGCTTTAAGTCCCGCAAAGCTTGTGTTTGCATTTTCACTGTTAGAAACCTGATCAAAAACACTAACGGCTCCAGCTTGGGTCGTATAGTAAGACAAACCAAAACCACGGATAAGGCGCTTGTTTTTGATAGTCATAAAGCCAAATTCATAACCTCCAGCATAGTCAGTGTCAGTACCTCCATTTCGGCTCACCAACTTTGCAGTTGTTAGGCCGGCTTTGATGATAAGGTCTCTTTTCTCTTTGAAAGGACTTAGTTTTTGGGCGGCAGATTGCGAGGTGTTAAGGCCGCTGATCTGAAGGGTATTAGTAGGGCTGCCTTTTGCCAATAATTGAGCTGATAGCCCAAAACACAAAAGGAGTGAGAAGACGATTTTTATTGGTTTCATAATTAATTCGTTTTCAGTTCTGACAGATAAGATAGCTAAAACCCCTACAAGGTTGCATCATGTCCATTGCGAATTGCTGCCTTAGGTAGTAAATTGCGAGTGATATGCATCATTCTATACGTTTGGCTTGGCTCGGCATCATTTGCGCATTGGTAGTAGCTTGTGGCTCTACCAACTTATCCCTCATCAATCAGGTAAAGCGCTTTGAGCCGGAATGGACTAATCTAGCAGAAAAAGTCGCTTATGTAGATCGCAACCTCAGAGCGACTCAACGACACTACCTTGCTGACTTTGAAGCGGTAGACCCTTATTTGGCCAATACTCGTAAGATGCAAAACGCGCGTCTATCGAGTGTTCGCAGTCAATTACTCAATATCATTAGTCAGCGAGATAGTCTGCAAAGCCAATTTGACGAGCAAGAAGCGAGCTTCCTTTACGAACTAAATGCCTTCAATGAGTGGGAAAACGATCTCATGAATGATGGCTCAGACGAACTAGAAGCCAGAACTCAGCTCGCAGCCTATCAAAAGACCGTATCCGTCATGATGACTAAGATGGATGAACTCCAAGATCAAACCATTCGCAATATTGAGGAGCACAACTCCATTTTTCGCCAGATCAGCAGCAAATTGGAGTTGTATCAAAACTTTGATTTGAATCCGAGATAGCGTCTACGCTAACAATCCAATTTTTCCTTTCTCGCTGCTACTACCATTTCGGGAGCCTTTATGACTTGCTCGTTCGGGAAGCGGAGTCCTCAAAAACCTGTGTTTTGTAATGTTTGATCCCTTACTTGGTCCATGATTTTCTGAGCAGCTTCTTCGTGATATCCTCCGTCTAACTCTACTACCAAAGCTGCGGCTGGGCAACAAAAATCAACTATATAAGTTCCTCTGGATTGTTGACGCCTAATTTTACGGGTAAGCTGATGCCTACGTAAAAACAGCCATAAAGGAGGAGCCTAGGGAGGTTTTAAACAGTCTTACTTCTTCAGCCGCTTAGCAATCATACCGCCAATCATCGCCACTAGGTCTTTAGCTATTCCAAAGCCCCAAATCAGCGCCACATAGGCAATGCTAACGACTGCACTTCGATATAAAATATCCCAATACGGGTTTTCTAGTGTAGGTAAATACCAGCCTAAGGCAAAAACACTTCCGATCACCGCAACAACGCCAAGCGTCTCTTTGACAAAAGGTTGAATACCAAAGCGCCTCCATACAAAGAAGGTATTGATAGCGTTGTAGAGTCCTAAACCGGCCAAAGTTGTCATAGCAGCACCCGTCTCCTTGAATACCGGGATAAGCATATAGTTTCCGATACCAATCAAGACAAGCATCGCGAGATTATTGTAGAGGTCAAAGCGAAAGTATCGAGAATTGATAATGATCCCGCGATTGACCCCCGTCGCGACACTCACTAGTATGCTCAAGCCCAAAAGAATAGCCGCGGTACGTCCTTCGATGAAGGTATCTTTGATCGCAAAGAAAGAGTCAATATTAATGGAGATCCCGATCCAGAAGATACCTCCAAGAATAAGATTGTTGAGCGCTGTCTTCTGATATAAAGATTGGACAGAAGGATAATCCTTACGCTTCATGTGCCGAGCCACTATCGGCATAGTGATAGCGTTCAGCGCTCTAGCTGGAATATAAATGATCGCCGCCAAATAATAAGCCAACGCATAAGCACCAACTGAAGCCTCACCGAGCTCCTCCCCTAGCATAATACCATCAAGGCGATTGACTAAAATGATACTGGCATCTGCCAATAGGGAAAAAAGACCAAATCGGACGAGGATTCTGACCCAGCGGCTTCGCCAAACGCCCCATTTCCACGCAAACTTGAGCTTCCCAAGCCAAATCAGATAAATTGAGTTAAGAAAAAAGGGCGTAGAATAAGCTACTGTATAAGCCATCAATAGCTGTTCCAACGAAAGTTCCCAATACAAATAGGCCAGTATCGCCACACTCTGCCCCATCCGCATCACAAATTTCTCGGTAAAATTGGGGACTACGGACTTGAGTAAAGATTGAGATAAGGCTGTAACCAGCTTATTGAGAGAATAGGCTAAGCCTAAGGGGATGATAAAAGGCAAATACTGAATAAAGAGTTGAGCCTCTGCGGCATAAACATCTTTCAAAAAAGGTTGACCAATAAAAAAGCATAGGCTAAAAAAGGCAAAGCCAATTATTGTATAACCAAATACAAAAAAGGTAAATTCTCCCTGACGGCGTGGATTATCGGCAAAATAAGGAAAGAAACGAATCACAATTCGACCAATCCCTAGTTGTGAAAGCTCCGCTCCCAGCACCATCCAAAACAGCAATAATTCGATCAGGCCATACTCATCCCTAGTCAGAAACTCTCGATAGAGATAGACCTTGTTTAGGTAGCCGATGCCGACTCCTAGATAGGACCATATTGAGTTCCAGAGACTCTGTCGTTGGACGATCCCCATACTAAAAGCCGAGCTGCTGAAACTGTTGATTTATAAACAAAATCTGGGAGTAATAATTGGTAGTACCACTAATTGATACCCGTTGTAGAATATCGGGTTCATTGGCCTCATTAGCTAACAGATAATTTTCCGCCAGTAAATAACGTAAGCCTAACTCTTTGCTAATATCTTTTACCTTAGCGTTATAGTTTCCATCTGGAAAAGCAATGGAAAGGACTTCTTGCTGGCAACAATCTTCTAGCAGTTTTTTCGCATTACCAATTTCAGAAGCAGCTTCTTCGGGCTTGATGTAGGCAAGATTATAATGACGATAGCCATGTACTCCTATTTCAATCAGGTCAGAATCAGCACATGCTTTAAGCTGTTCGGGATTCATCAGGCGAAAATATTCCACCTCATGTTTTTCCACTAGCGCGTCAAATTTATACTGCGCTCTTATCTCCGCTAAAACTTCATCCCGCTCCCCTACTGGTAGCTCCTTGATGAAATCATATATGTTTTTTTGCTTAGTATCATCCCAAAGTGCCGTTCCCACAGGGCGAAAATCATACTCCCCATACTGTATCCCTGCCTCAGCTCTATGCACCCGTATCACATCTAAAATATCGGCCCATATCACGTAATCAGGCTGCTCCACGCAAATGCCTGAAATATAGTAAGAGGCTGGCATCTGATACTTCTCCAATAAGGGCAAGGCCACAGAGTAATTATTTTCATAACCATCATCAAAAGTGATAGCGATGGTAGGCTTAGTCGGCACCACTCCTGTGGCATGCATCCTGAATATCTCTTGCAAGCTCACCACTTCAAAGTGCTTGCGAAAATACTGTAAGTGCTTCTCAAAAACCGCCCCAGAGATGTGTCGCCCAGTATAGGGCATGCTCGATTTGTGATCTACCCCATGATAACACAATATCAAATAAGGATTCCCCCCTCTCTTACGCAACCAACGGTCCAGTCCAAGTTGATAAGCAATTGGCAAGGCCACATTACGGACAAGCGTTTGTTTAAGGCTAGGCATCGGTTATCAGTTTTTGAGCTAATTCGACTAAGGCATTGGCACGGCGGCTATGCGGATAAACTCCGCAAATTCGCTCTCTCGCTGCTTTGCCCATCGCTGGCCAAGGTCCTTGCATCGCTTTTTGGAGAAGAAGGGTGAGCGCCTTCGCCGAACGCTCCTTCAAGACGTAACCAGTATCAGAAATGATCTCAGGGATAGAAGTTACAGCAGAGCCTATCGGCACACACTCTTTGAGCATACCTTCCGAAAGGGCATTGGGATGGCCTTCTGAAATAGACAACTGAAAGTAAAAGGCACTTTCATCCAACAAAGCATGAATCGCATCATGAGGTTGGGGGCCTAGTATCTTTACATTGGAAGGGATAAGCTCATCAGGTTTGTAGCTCATACCTACGATGGTAAACTGCATTTCGGGTACTGATGCAGCTGCTTTGATGATGATATCAATCCCTTTGAGTTCGTAGCGGATTTTGTCTGGGATAAAGGCTACTGTGATTCCCGTATTGACCTTTTTAGACACTTTAGGAGTGGCCCACTTCTGGCAATCATAGCCATAAGGAATCATTGTATATGGACGCTTGAAATTCGGCACATGGGCAAATATTCCTTGCTCCTTGCCATCAAGGTCGTAATACTCATTTTCCCAATACATCAAACTTTCATGTACCGGTGCAATATGATGACAAAGTCTAAAGGTCCAACGTGTAAACCAGCTGTATATCTTTTTATGATAATTGCCATAGTGAATGGAAGGATAGGAAGCTGATTCCGTACCGCTAGCAATCACCAACATTTTTTGACCTCCTAGTTTAGCCAATAAGCCCGGCAACACCCCATGATAACCCGCAAATTGGACTACCACTAAGTCTGTGCGCCAAATATGGTGCAGCAAAAACCAAAGCTGATGTAATAGTCGCCAAGGCAAATGAGACTTCTTAGCCATTGTAAAGGCATAAGAGATCAGTTGATAGCCTTCGCTCAACATCTCCATATCTCGTTTGACAAAGGTGGTCAAGCCAAGATGGACGTATAAAATTTTTGGTTTCGCTTCCATCAACCAAAAAACTTCAATCGATATTTTCTGAAAATTCGCAGGTATTTATTCTGCAAGGCAGGTCGGGGGAAATCTTGCTCCGGCATCAAGACGATACGCTGATAATCCGGTTGATCATGAAATATCGAATAAGAGGCCAATTGTTCAAGATAAAAACCTGCCGCATAGGCATCACGCAAAAGTGTATCCGTCGAAAGCGCTTGGTCGATGATTTGCAGATTATCGGGCTGATGTATATGCTGCCATGCCAAAAACCGTGGGTAAGGAATATGAATGAAAATAAATCCTCCTGGTCTGATCGCAGCTTTTAGACGACGAAATAGATCTGGATGTTGGGCCACCGGGATATGCTCCAAAACGTCTGGCAAAACAATCACATCATAAGCTGCAGTCGCTTCAAAATCTGACATATCAGAAACCGCAAATTTAGCGTTCGACGAAGTCGAAAATCGCTTATTTGCCACCTCAATACTCTTGGGGCTAATATCTATGCCTAATAGAGAACCACGTCTGAGGTAAGGCACAAGGAGGCTACTAACCGCGCCAATCCCACAACCGATCTCCAATACATCATCAGTTGGCTTTAGGCCTTGTTTTTTGAGCGCATGAAAGATTTCTAAATGGCGCAGATTCACACCGATTTTGATCTGTCCATCTACCCATTCGTCATAGTATGATTCGACTGCTTTTTCCTTCGCCATAAAGCTTACAAAGAGATTTTATGCTTTTGTAGAGAAGTACGAATATACTCATATTTCGCGGTCTGCTCGGTGAGGACAGCTTGAATTTTCGCCTGCTCCTCCTCGGTGAGATGTTTTTTCCACTTTTCGAGTGGGTTACCAGAGGTGAGTGTGTTGTACGGTTTCACCGAACGCTTAGCAATGTCGACTACTTTGGGTTGATGCTGAGGCTTGAGACTAAGACCCGAAAAGACTTTTGACAACACCCTTTCCTGTCCAGTAACTAATTCTTCATAGGAAATCACTTGTACTTGCTCAGCAGGCAAGTTATCTATCGCTTGAAAAGCAAGATGATTTAATCTGAGCCACATTTTAGCCAAGGCTTCAATATTGTCAGGATAACGGTTCGCCGGAATATGTGCTTCGGTCAAGCGTTCCTCAGCGAGGATCTGCCAACAATCGCCCTCCTCTTCTGGTAGATAAAATACTTGACCAGGGAAGTTTTGCTGCACAAATTTCTTCATGCTGGCGACCTGTCCCATCACCTCTCTGACGATTATGACCCACTTAGCCTGCGGAAACAAAGCTTGCACATAGCCTATTTTATTCATCAGATGGGTTGACTTATTGACGGGGATCACATGCTCCCAATCATAACTGATAGCTCCTGCCCCATTACGGCGGCGGTATTGCCAACGCATCAAGTAGCGAGATAGTCGTTGACTCTGCTGAATATAGTCTGCAAAATAGGCCGTCATATTGGCCGTTGCTGTCGGGTCAAGATGTTTTGCTTCGCGATGTAAACAAGCATTTGCTTCACAAGGCGCTCCTCCAATATCAGTCCATACGCCACGCAATTCGTTACCGACTTTGAGCAACTGCGGATGAGTCGTAAGCTTGTCAAGCAAAAAGGTTGTCCCGCTGCGCATACAGCCTACAACAAAAATCGGTTGGGTAAATTCCCTAGCGGTGGGTTCCACTTCCATTCCGAGACGCGCTCGCCAATTTTCCATAGAGGGTAAAGGTAAATATTTTGCATTAAAGCTTTTCTTAACTGATCTTTATAATCAGCAACCAATACGTTAAATCATGAAAACCTTATCCTTGGCAGGCCTCTGCCTCCTCTACTTTTGTGTACCCCTTGCTGGTCAAAGTAGCCTTCAAGATAGTCTCATCTTGTGGTATGATATGGACGCAAATGTCCTAGACCTTAGTGGTAATAACAATCACGCTATTTTGTTTGGTCCGACTCCCGAAATGGACCGCAATGGCAATCCCAATAGTGCTTTTCGCTTCAATGGCCAAAACGACTATATGATTGCGCAAAACCAGCAAAAATTACAGCCACAGTTACCTGTTAGCATGAGTGCTTGGGTTTATATAGAGGACTATAATCTAAACAATGTATTTCGAAATTGTTTTCAGACGACTCTTTACAATGGCATCATCATCAACATTGTCAATGGTTATGTCCAGCCTTCAATTGGTGGTGGCGGTCCGACTGGCTTTGGGGCAAGAAGAAGTAAAACAGGGGCTTCTCTTTTGGCTCTTAATACTTGGTATCATATTGCTTGTGTGATTCGAGGCCCACTGGATATGGACATCTTTATCAATGGTAAACGTGATTGTGGGACTTATAGCGGTGGTGGCGGTCCCTTAAACTATATCTCAAGCGATGATGGTAGAATCGGGGAAGGATCTTCGATCAACAATACCTTCTACAAGGGGATAATGGATGAAATACGTTTTTATAACCGTGAATTGGATAAATCGGAGATCAGGATTCTAGCAGATTTCCCCCCTCAGGATACGACTTTTTGTCAAGGAGACAGTTTACAACTTGATGCGGGTTATGGTAGCCTTATTAGCTGGACGCCTAGCTCAAATTTAAGTTGCACCAATTGTCCTAGTCCAATTGCCAGTCCGATTCAAAGCACAGTTTATACTGCTATCACAGAAAACACTATCGGTTGTCCTGACACGGTCGATATCTCTATTATCACCAAAACTTGCCCTACTGCAGGACCGTGTGATACTGTTTCATTTAATCTTGACTTTACGACTCAGGTCAATGGGACTAATATTACAATCATAGATCAATCAACAATCCCTCAAAATGCTCAGATGGACGTTCGCTTAGGCGATGGGAATAATATTGGCTTGTCTCCTGGCGATACGATCTCTTATACTTACGCAACGGCTGGAATCTACACCGTTTGCCTAGAAGCAGTTTTAGCACTAGGAGAGACTCTAATATGCAGCGATACACTCTGTGATACCGTAGAAGTCATCAGTACTGCGATTGAATCCAACACTTTTGCGCAAGCCGTAATGGTTTACCCCAATCCGGCTACCAAATATCTGAAGCTTGAGTTTCCAAAACCCCCTGGTCAAAATACAACGATCAAATTATTTAATATGCAAGGCATATTGGTGCAAGAATGGACGCTCGAAAATCAGCAAAGTCATCAGCTCAACTTATCTCCACTACCGAAAGCATATTATCATCTCAATATTAGTGGTTCGACTACTTTTTTCGGCTCTCGATTGATTTTGATAAAATAGTCTATCATCTTATTCTCAGCACTCATGAAGACTTACATCATTTTTTTCACAATCCTCTTTGCAGGATACATTCCTAGTTTCGCTCAACTTAGTTTACAGGATAGCTTAATCGCATGGTATCCTTTTGATGGAGACGCACTTGACTATAGTGGCAATGGCAATCATGGCACAGTCAATGGCCCCGTCCTCACTACAGATCGTTTTGGCAATCCAAATAGCGCTTATCAATTTGACGGCATCGATGATTTTATCGAGTATTTGGCCAATCAAAATTTCAAACCTCAGTTGCCCATCACCATTAGTGCTTGGGTATTGAGAGCTAATGCAAGCTATAATCCCGTTTTTTTCAACAATTTTCAAGAGAACCTTTATAGTGGGGTTTGGTTAAATATTCCCCCATCAGGAACGATAAGTGCCGCATTTGGTGATGGGGGATTGGTTTCTCCTAGTTCACGTAGGACCAAGGCTGGTACTACTTCATTGCTACAAAATCGATGGTACCATCTCAGTATTATTATTCGAAATGCCACCGATATGGACATTTTTATAAATGGCAAAAGAGATTGCGGTACTTATAATGGCACAGGGGGCTTGCTTACCTATCTAAATACTAACGGTAGTTCAGGACATTCGGACGGCAGTGCTCAGCCAAATACTGGTGATTTCTTTTTCAAGGGCAAGATGGATGAAATACGTTTTTATAGCCGTGAACTGGATAAATCAGAAATACGAATCTTAGCAGATTTCCACCCACAGGATACGACTTTTTGTCAAGGGGATAGTTTGCAATTAGATGCCGGTTATGGGACGCTGATTAGCTGGAATCCTAGCTCGACCCTGAGTTGTACTAATTGCTCAGATCCGATTGCAACTCCGATCCAAAGTACGGTTTATACTGCTATCACAGAAAATACTGTCGGTTGTCCTGACACGGTCGATATCTCTATTATCACCAAAACTTGCCCTACTGCAGGACCGTGTGATACTGTTTCATTTAATCTTGACTTTACGACTCAGGTCAATGGGGCTAATATCACAATCATAGATCAATCAACAATCCCTCAAAATGCTCAGATGGACGTTCGCTTAGGCGATGGGAATAATATTGGTTTATCTCCTGGCGATACGATCTCTTATACTTATGCAACGGCTGGAATCTACACGATTTGTTTAGAAGCAGTTTTAGCATTAGGAGAGACTCTAATATGCAGCGATACACTCTGTGATACAGTCGAAACAATCAGTACTGCGATTGAATCCAACACTTTTGCGCAAGCCGTAATGGTTTACCCCAATCCGGCTACCAAATATCTGAAGCTTGAGTTTCCAAAGGCCCCTGGTCAAAATACAATGATCAAATTATTCAATATGCAAGGCATTTTGGTGCAAGAATGGAAGCTCGAAAATCAGCAAAGTCATCAACTCGACTTGACTCAGCTACCAAAAGCATATTATCATCTCAATATTAGTGGTTCGACTACTTTCTTTGGCTCTCAATTGATTTTGATAAAGTAGGGGAGCATTGATTATGCACTAAGGTCAAATTCACGACTCATCTAACATCTGGAAAATGTGTAATTTCCCGCTATGAACAAATTGTTGCGGGATGTTTGGGAAGCTTTACGCAGCCCCATGATCGTTTTCACCTTGATCGTGGGAATAATACTCATTGGAGTAATTACCACCCTAGACTTATGGCTCAAACCAGATTTCAACGGTGTTTTAGTAGAAGCTCATGGGCTTATTTTTGACCTTTTGATGTTTGGTATACTCCTCGGTGTCTATGATATCGTTCTCCGCAGGAGAACGGAGCAACGGAGAGAGAAAGAGCGCACAGAAGACCTTGTCAAACGCTATAAGGAAGAAATAGAAGATTATCGTGGCTGGAAATCCGAGGAAGCAATGTTTAGGACTGTCGGTAATCTAAAACGACTCAATGGCCTTGGGATCAGTCGCCTCGATCTTTGTAATTGCTATTTATCGAAAGCAAATCTACGCAACGTCAATCTTAGTGATGCGACTATGAGGGAGGCAAAGTTAGTAGAGTCCGATCTTCGGAACGCTTTACTCAAGGGAGCTGATATGCAGCTTGCCTATCTAAATGGGGCAAAGCTTAATAATGCTCAATTGGTCGAAACTATTTTAACAAAATCAACCTTGGTAAATGCACAACTCACTAATGCCCAACTATATCGAGCAGACCTAAGTGAATCAAGGCTTGCTAATGCAGATTTGAGTGGTGCCAATTTGCAAAGAAGCAATTGTAAAGGCTCTGATTTTTCTTACGCTAGTCTCAAAGGTGCTGATTTACGATTTGCGGATTTACGAGATACTGACCTAGGAGATGCCGATTTGCGAGGTGCCTTTCTAGATGAATGCTTATTAGCTGGTGCAGACCTTAGAGATGCTATATTCTCAGAGAGCCAACGCCCTCAATTAGAGCGTATGGACTTGGGCGATTTAAGTGGAGTACGTTTTTTAAAAGAATAAAGGTCGTTCCGCTAAGCGGAACGACCTGTCTGTCTCATTGAACACGGGCGAGTTAATTACCTCCCACCATCAAGTTCATCTTGCCAAGTTTTGAGTTCATCCCATTTGCCAGCAGCCGCCAATTCGGCTTGCTTTGGCCATGTAGATGGATCATGCGACTTGTAGCGGCTACCCGCTGCTGCAAGAATCTCTTTAATTCGTTCAACCTCAGTTTCTGCTAGTGCGGCAAAGGTGGTGATACCAGCGTCGATCAAAAGACCAGAGATTTTGGGACCAATCCCTTCAACCTTAGTCAATTTGTCTGCAACAACTGGCTCAGCAGGTGTTTCTACAGCAGCTTCAACTTCTTCAGCGACCTCTTCGGTGGCTTCAGTTACATCTTCTACTACATCTTCAACTACTTCTTTTACTTTTTCCACTGTTTCAACAACAGCTTCTTTAGCATCTTCCACTACTTCCTCGACTGCATCAACTACATCTTCCACAACCTCTTCCACCTTATCTGCTACGGTAGCTTTAGGAGCGGCATCACCAGAGGCTTTTTTACCACGGCGACGACGACGACTAGTGCTTCCTTTGGTGCTAGTTGCTTTTCCAGGTGCCAACTCATTAAAGTCCACGAGTTCGATGATTGCCATTTCAGCATTATCACCTTTACGTGGTCCAATTTTAAGAATACGCGTATATCCTCCTGGACGATCTGCAACAGCGTTGGAGATAGGTCCAAAGAGTTCTTTAACGGATTCTTTGTTTTGGAGATAGGAAAAGACCACACGACGATTCTGAGTAGAATCAGTCTTAGACTTAGTGATCAAGGGTTCTACATACTTACGTAAGGCTTTAGCCTTAGCGATAGTAGTAGTGATTCTTTTGTGAAGGATCAGGGAGCTAGCCATGTTTGACAACATAGCTTTGCGGTGGGCAGATTTACGCCCGAGATGGTTAAACTTCTTACCGTGTCTCATTTTTAAGCAAATTTAAAATGACGCTGCCAAGAGCATTCCGTCCACGACAGTGGGGGTCATAATCTCTTGGGAAATGAGTCAGAACAATAAATTGAACGACTGAATTGTTGAATTAATGAATCTGGTATGATCCAATAAGTCAACAATTCAATCTTCTATTCAAAAAACGATTAATCCTCTTCGAGCTTGTACTTGGCGACGTCCATGCCAAAGCTCAAGCTTTTGTCGGCGACTAATTCCTCAAGCTCAGTAAGAGATTTCTTACCAAAGTTACGGAATTTAAGTAGGTCAGCAATATTGTAGCTTACCAAATCACCGAGGGTTTTGATATCAGCTGCCTTCAGACAGTTGTAAGCACGTACCGAAAGATCCAACTCAGAAAGAGGGGTCTTTAGTAGCTTACGCATCTGGAGATAGTTTTCATCAACTTCATCCTTCTTCTCAGGCTCGTCTGTCTTAAGCGTAATCGAGTCATCAGAGAATAACATCAGGTGGCGAAGCAAGATATTTGCGGCTTCTTTCAGCGCAGACTCTGCATCAATAGTACCATCTGTTTTTACATCAATCTCTAGTTGCTCGTAATCAGTCTTCTGTTCGATACGATAATCGTCAACAGAATAAGTTACGTTGCGGACAGGTGTGAAAATAGCATCAATTGCGATTTCACCGATTGGAGCGTTAGGATTTTTATTCTCTTCAGCTGGCTGGTAGCCACGACCTTTATCGACAGTCAACTCAATATCAAACTGAGTTTTGGGATCGAGGTGTGCAATCACGTGATCAGGATTAGTAACCTGAAAAGCGTTTGTGTGGTCAGAAATATCACCAGCGGTAAATACTTCTTTGCCGCGCACAGAAACAAAGATTTTGTTATCCCCTTCAGTAATACGCTTCATACGTACTCCTTTAAGGTTAAGGATAATCTCCGTTACATCTTCGATCACACCGGGTACCACAGAAAACTCGTGATCTACACCGGGGACTTTGATAGAAGTAATGGCAAATCCCTCCAGAGAAGATAATAGCACACGACGCAAAGAGTTGCCGACGGTGATACCATAGCCTCTTTCGAGTGGGCGGAGCAAAAAGCGTCCATAGAAGTCATCTTCTTTTTCAAGAACGACCTTCTCTGGCATTTGGAAATTCAGCAGTGCCATATAGTTAACCTGTGCTTGCTGTGTTTAAAAAAATACGAAAGATAAAATTACTTGGAATACAATTCCACGATCAGCTGCTCCTTGATGTTCTCAGGAATTTCATCCCTGTTAGGAACATTGAGGAAGGTACCGCTATGCTGGCCAGGATTTACATCCAACCAGGAGAAACGAGCACCAGAGCCGAGCTTATCATTAACCACTTCGAGGTTCTTACTTTTCTCTCTAACAGTAATCACATCACCAGGTTGAATCTGAGTAGAAGGAATATTATTCACTACTCCATTCAATACAAAGTGCTTATGATTGACCAATTGACGAGCGGCACGACGTGTAGGAGCTAATCCCATACGGAATACAACATTGTCAAAACGAGATTCTAGCAATTGAAGGAATACCTCACCGGTAACCCCCTTCTTAGCAGAAGCCTTATCAAAAGTATTGCGGAATTGACGCTCTAAGACACCATAGGTGTACTTAGCTTTTTGTTTTTCTAGCAGCTGTACTGCGTAGTCAGACTGCTTACGACGACGGTTGCGACCATGCTGGCCGGGGCCGTACTTGCGGCGATCTAGCGCTTTACTAGGGCCAAAAATTGGCTCTTTGAATTTACGCGCTATTTTGCCTTTGGGACCTCTGTATCTAGCCATTGTTATTCTTTCTTCAACAAATTAATCAGACTCTACGACGCTTAGGTGGACGGCAGCCATTGTGTGGTAGTGGGGTAATGTCACGAATGACAGATACTTCAATACCAGCAGCAGCCACAGAACGAATGGCAGACTCACGTCCAGCTCCAGTTCCTTTGACGAACACTTCTACTTTGCGAAGACCCATATCGTAGGCCTTTTTAGCGCAATCTGTCGCTGCTACTTGGGCAGCATAAGGAGTATTTTTCTTCGACCCACGAAATCCCATCTTACCAGCAGCTGACCAAGAGATTGTATTCCCTCCGAGATCAGTGATTGTAATGATGATATTGTTGAAGGAAGAGCTGATGTGCACCTGCCCCACCGGATCGACCTTCTTCTTCTTTTTAACGGTTCTGTTCTTTGCCATGATTTAATGGAGCTTAAAAGCTATTTAGTCACTTTCTTTTTACCGGCAACCGTCTTCTTGCGTCCTTTGCGGGTACGTGCATTAGTACGGGTACGTTGTCCACGTAAAGGAAGACCTCTACGGTGTCTCAGGCCACGGTAGCATCCGATGTCCATCAATCGTTTGATGTTTAGTTGGATTTCACTCCGTAAGGCTCCTTCGACTTTGTACTCATCACCGATAATACGGCGGATGTTTACGACTTCATCATCAGACCATTCATTGACGCGCTTATCGTGGCTAATGCCCGCAGCGTCAAGAATTTGTCCGGAAGAAGTACGGCCGATTCCGAAAATATACGTGAGGCCTATTACGCCTCTTTTGTTTTTGGGTAAATCTACGCCAGCAATACGTGCCATAGTCTAATTCCTCGTTTATTAGCTTATCCCTGACGCTGCTTATTGCGTGGGTTTTTCTTATTAATCACATACACTTTTCCTTTACGACGAATGATTTTATCGTCGGAGGAACGTTTTTTAACCGAAGCTCTGATTTTCATATCTCTATTACTTATATCGATATACAATTCTGCCTTTTCCTAAATCGTATGCGGAGATTTCAAGAGCGACGCGGTCACCGGGAAGAATTTTAATGTAATGCATCCTCATTTTTCCCGCGATGTGGGCCAAAAGTTCATGGCCGTTTTCCAGTTTCACTTTGAAGGTAGCGTTCGGCAAAGCCTCAGTTACAACTCCATCTACTTTGATCGGTGCTTGTTTAGCCAAATCAGAAAAAGGTTTTAGTTTTCAATAAATTCAAAGGTAGAGAGTATCTCAGCCTTTCCTTTCCGTATTACAATATCATGCTCAAAGTGGGCCGAAGCCTGTCGGTCTGTAGCATATACAGTCCAACCATCCTCCGCTACTTTGATGAATCTGCGACCAAGATTGATCATAGGTTCGATAGCCAATACAAGTCCTTCTTGTAGTTTCATACCACTACGGCGACGTCCATAGTTTGGCACTTCTGGTGGTTCGTGAAGATTTTTCCCGAGCCCATGCCCAACCATTTCTTTGACGATACTGTAGCCATATGCTTCAGCGTGCCTTTGGATCGCATTGGAGATATCTCCAACATTATTTCCAGCGACAGCTTTTTCAATACCTTTGTATAACGCTTGCTTGGTAACGTCTAACAAACGGCGTTTTTTAGCAGATATCTCGCCTACCGCAAAGGTGTAAGCTGAATCTCCATAATAACCGTTTAGCAACACACCACAATCCACTGAGATAATATCCCCTTCTTTCAATACCGCAGTTTGAGATGGCATCCCATGTACAACTACTTCATTGACCGAAGAGCAAATTGAACCAGGAAAAGGAGTATCACTGAAGCCTGGTTGGTAATCTTTGAAGGCTGGTATGCCTCCATGATCCCGAATAAAGGTCTCTGCGATTTTATCCAATTCCAAGGTAGTAACTCCTGGGCGGATGTGCTTGTTTACTTCACCAAGCGTTTTGCCAACAAGTAAAGAACTTTCACGGATCAGATCGATCTCTTCTTCCGTTTTATATGATACTTTTTCTTCCGCCATGCCAATCTCAGCTGTATCCTTAAACTGTTATTCCACTACGACGACGTCCAGAAACTCTTCCTGATTGCATCAATCCGTCATAATGGCGCATTAAGAGATAGCTTTCAATTTGCTGCAAAGTATCAAGTACCACTCCAATCATAATCAACAGTGTTGTTCCTCCAAAGTACTGAGCAAATCCACTAGAAGAGCCCATTACAATTGCAAATGCAGGGAAAATCGCTACGAATGCAAGGAAAACAGATCCTGGTAATGTGATCCGAGATAAGACATTGTCAATATATTCTTCTGTCTTTTTACCTGGCTTAACACCGGGAATAAAGCCACCATTACGTTTCAATTGCGAAGCAATCTCATCAGGGCGTACTGTAATCGCAGTATAAAAGTAAGTAAAGATGATAATCATCAAGAAGAAGACTACGTTATACCAAACATTAGTAATATCACCGAACACTGTCTGAACCCATGTAAATGATCCAGGACTAGCCAATTGCAAGAGAGATGCAGGTAGGAACATAATTGCTTGTGCAAAAATGATCGGCATTACACCAGCTGAGTTGACTTTGAGAGGGATATACTGTCTGGCTGAGTTTCCACGTCCAGATTGTCCTAGTCGATTGCCCATCATCTGACGAGCGTAGTTGACTGGTATCTTTCGAGTAGCCTGAGTCAAAGCAACAACTGCCATAGTAACTACTCCAAGTGCTAGGATCTCAATGAAGAAAACCATAGGAAGAGTAGAACGAGCTTCGTTGATGATTGCTCCGGGCATTCCCGCAATAATACCAATCATGATCAACAGAGAAACACCATTGCCGATTCCATTGTCTGTAATACGTTCACCCAACCAAACGAGGAACAAGGTTCCTGCAGTAAGAATAAGTGCGCTCGTAATCCAGAAAAACGGACCTTCAATATTTGTGATTGCTGATTGATATTGAGAACGGAGATAGTAGATATAACTAATCGCCTGGGCCAATGTAACCACTACTGTGAGATAGCGGGTAATCTGGTTGAGTTTCTTTTGCCCACTTTCACCTTCCATACGTAGCTTTTGAAAGGACGGGAGAACCGCTCCTAACAACTGTACTACAATAGAGGCTGAAATATAAGGCATGATACCCAAAGCCAGAATCGATCCACGAGCGAAAGCTCCTCCCATGAATACGTTCAACAGATTTAGCAGATTACCATCCTGTCCATTTCCACCAAAGTTAGCCTCAAGCTCTGCTGAGTCGATCCCGGGCAAAATGATGAAAGTACCAAGACGAAAAACTGCGAGGAGACCCAAAGTATAAAAGATCCGGGTTTTGAGTTCCGGTATCTTGAAAATATTTTGTATGGTCTCAATTAGCTTTTTCATGATCTAGACTTCAGTAGCAGATCCGCCAGCCTTTTCGATGGCTTCTTTTGCAGACTTGCTGAATTTGTTCAATTTGACATCTACTTTTGCGGACAATTCTCCACGTCCAAGCACCTTAACTAGGTGTTTAACTGAAGAAATGATTCCGTGAGCTTGTAGAAATTCGTGATTGATTTCCTCATTGGGAAATTTCTCAACCAATTCCTGAATCGTATCCAAATTAACGACTTTATATTCGACCCTATTAGGGTTTGTAAAGCCAAATTTAGGAACACGGCGATACAATGGCATCTGCCCGCCTTCAAACCATGGACGATAGGTTGCACCTCTACGAGATTGCTGTCCTTTATGTCCTTTGGTAGAAGTACCACCACGGCCAGTTCCCTGACCACGGCCAATACGTTTGCGGTTTTTGGTTGCCCCTGCTGCCGGTTTGAGTGAATGTAACTTCATTTTTCTATTCCGTCTCTTCGAGTTGAACCAAATGACTCACCTTTTTGATCATTCCAAGGATCTGGGGCGAGCACTCTTTCACCACCGTTCGATTGATCCGTCCTAAGCCTAGAGCCTTTATTGTGGCTACTTGGTCCTTGGGACGGTTGATGGTGCTACGTTTTTGAGTAATCTTTACTTTAGGATACATGATGCTTATCCGTTATACACTTTGGCTACATCAATTCCTCTTTGATGAGCGATTGTTTGAGGCAAACGCTGTAAAGAGAGAGCTTTTAAGGTAGCTTTTACAACATTATTTGGATTTGCAGTGCCGAGGCTTTTGGCGATCACATCTTTGATCCCAGCTGCTTCAAGTACTGCGCGCATTGCACCACCTGCCAGTACTCCTGTACCAGGAGCGGCTGGGCGAAGTAATACTTTAGCTGCGCCATATTTGGTGAAGCTTTCATGAGCAACAGTTCCTCTCATGATAGGAACTTTGATCAAGTTTTTCTTTGCTTCATCCATTCCTTTGGCGATAGCGTTAGTAACCTCATTGGCTTTACCCAATCCGTAACCAACTATACCATCCCCATTGCCAACGACGACCAGCGCACTAAAACTAAAGCGCCGACCACCTTTTACGACCTTAGAAACCCGCTTGATCTTTACGACCTTTTCTTGCAGTTCTACGTCGCTACTCTTTACTCTGAGTTCGTTAGGTAATTTCATAGGTCATTAAAAGTTGAGGCCTCCTTCACGAGCGCCTTCGGCCAATGCTTTAACTCTGCCATGGTACCGATATCCACCGCGATCAAAAACTACAGTTTCGATGCCTTTGGCTTTGGCTATCTCAGCCAATTTTTTACCAACTGCAAGACTCTGTTCTGTCTTGGAAAGCGGCTGCAAATTTAAATCTTTTAAGCGAGAAGAACAACTCGCTAGTGTTTGTCCAGATGTATCATCAATAATCTGAGCATAAATAGACTTATTGCTACGGAAAATTGATAGACGAGGTCTTTCGGTCGTCCCCTTAAGTTTGCTGCGTTGCCGCTTACGAATCTGGGCGCGACGCAAAGTCTTGTTTGCAGTTCTTGCCATTTCTGTTATGGTTTATTGAATGCTTAAAAAGGGGTTCTACTATTTAGCGCCAGCTTTACCGGCTTTTCTACGTACTTGCTCTCCCTGGAACCTAATACCTTTGCCTTTATAGGGCTCTGGTGGACGGTAAGAACGAATCTTTGCCGCTATATGCCCAATGAGCTGCTTATCGTGGCTCTGGAGAGTAATCAAAGGTGGCGTACCCCGTTTGGTCTCTGTTTCGACCTTTACTTCGGGGGGAAGGATAAAGTAGATTGGGTGAGAATATCCTACTGACAACTCCAGTGCTTGACCAGAAGCCTCAGCTTTATAACCTACCCCTACAACTTCCATCTTTTTTTCATAGCCAGTTGCTACTCCTACAATCATGTTATTGAGCAGTTGGCGATACAAACCGTGCATAGCCTTATGGCGTTTTTGCTCGGTAGGACGCACGACGGTCAATTGACCATCTTCCTGTTCAATTTTCATGTCCGGATCAATTTTTTGTTGGAGTTCTCCTTTAGGACCTTTTACGGTCACTACGTTGGATTTATCCACTTTAATACTGATACCGGCAGGAATAGCTATTGGCAGTTTCCCTATTCTAGACATGGTTATTGCTTAATAAACGTAACACAAAACTTCTCCCCCTACTTTTTCGGTCTGAGCATTTTTTGCAGTCATTACCCCTTTTGGAGTAGAAATGATCGCAATACCCAAACCGTTCATCACACGGGGCATGTTTTTAACCTTGGCGTATTTACGCAAACCAGGTTTGCTTATACGCTCGATCTTAGTTATGGCTGGCCGACGGCTAACCTTATCGTACTTGAGTGCAATTTTAATGCTCCCTTGGACAGGATCATCTACAAATTTGAATTTGCGGATGTAGCCTTGATCATGGAGTACCTTGGTGATCTCTTTCTTGAGATTTGACGAAGGAATTTCCACTACTTTGTGTCCTGCTAGAAGTCCGTTACGGATTCTAGTCAGGTAATCTGCTATAGGATCAGTAAACATATTACCAGCTTGCTTTCTTTACGCCTGGGATTTTTCCCTGAAGGGCGAGTTCTCTGAACTTAATTCTCGAAATACCAAATCTTCTCAAGTATCCGCGTCCACGACCGGTGAGCTTGCAACGGTTTCTCAGACGTACGGGAGAAGAGTTACGTGGCAACAAGGCTAGGCCTTGATAATCGCCGTTCTCTTTGAGCCATTTTCGCTTTGCAGCGTAACGAGCTACGAGTTTTTCGCGTTTGGCTTGTCTTGCTATGATCGATTTTCTAGCCATATTCTTATGCTTGTTGCACCTCCTTAGGTTTTTGGAACGGCATTCCGAAAGCTTTCAAAAGCGCGATAGCTTCTTCGTCAGTCTTGGCAGAAGTAACAAAGGTTACATCCATTCCAGAGATACGGTTGATCTTGTCCACATTGATCTCAGGAAAGATAATCTGTTCCTTGATACCCATTGTGAAGTTTCCACGTCCGTCAAATCCTTTGAGAGGAATTCCACGAAAATCACGGACTCGAGGCATAGCAACGTTAATAAAGCGATCCAAGAATTCGTACATCTTAGATTTACGCAAAGTCACTTTGCAGCCAATTGGCATACCGTCGCGAAGCTTAAAGTTAGATATACTCTTGCGAGCAATCGTTACTACGGGCTTTTGTCCGGTAATCAATTCGAATTCCTGTACAGTAGCATCGATGAGTTTTTTGTCTCCAACAGCGTCTCCGACACCGCGGTTCATCACGATTTTCTCCAATACAGGTACCTGCATGATGGAAGAGTATTGAAACTGCTTGTAAACAGCAGGTATAACCTCTTCTCTGTATTTAGTATATAGTCTTGGTACGTAGGCCATGATTGGGCTTATTTGATAATCGTTCCACTCTTCTTGCTTACCCGAACCCATCCTTTACCGTCTTCATTACGCTGACGGCCAATGCGTGTAGGTTGCTTTGTACTAGGGTCTATCAACATCAACTTGGCGATATGAATAGGAGCTTCTTGCTCAATAATACCACCATTTGGATTTTCTTGAGAAGGTTTTACGTGCTTGCTTACAAGGTTTACCCCTTCTACAATTGCACGTTGATCGCTAGGGAATACCACTAGCACTCGTCCTTCTTTACCTCGGTCTTTTCCGGAGAGTACACGAACCACATCTTCGCGCTTTACGTGTACTTTAACTTGTTTTTTATCCTTGGCCATGATCTCTGTTTCTTTTGGGATTTAGAGTACTTCAGGAGCCAGGGAAACAATCTTAGCATATCCTTTGTCGCGTAGTTCACGAGCAACTGGGCCGAATATACGTGTTCCCCGAGGACCACCATCTGCAGCAAGAATCACCGCAGCGTTGTCATCAAAACGGATATAGGATCCGTCCTTACGACGTCTTTCTTTGCGGGTCCGCACAACTACGGCTTTTACGACATCCCCTTTCTTAACACTAGAGCTGGGATCAGCCGACTTTACCGAGCAGATGATGCTGTCTCCGATGCGAGCATATCGCCTCTTCGTACCGCCAAGTACTCGGATACAGAGCACCTCTTTGGCACCACTGTTGTCCGCGACTTTCAGTCTACTTTCCTGTTGAATCATTAGTTTATCTGTTAATGGTTTGCGGTTTTCGGGTATTGTCCTTGTAGAACATTCCGAACCTACAACCGATTACTTTGCTCTTTCGATAACTTCAACCAATCTCCAGCGCTTACGCTTACTGATAGGTCTTGTTTCCATAATCCGCACGGTGTCTCCAACTCCAGAGTCGTTGTTTTCATCGTGGACGACAAATTTAGTCGACTTCTTTACAAACTTTCCGTAGATAGGGTGCTTTACTTTACGCTCTACAGAAACAGTAATGGACTTATCCATTTTGTCGCTGATCACACGCCCAACACGCACTTTGCGGAGATTTCTTGTAACGGTATTCTCGCTCATGATAATTTTCTATTCCTGAAGTTGACGCTCACGAAGAATGGTTCTTAGCCGGGCAATATTGCGACGGGCATCCGTAATATCAGAAGGGCGCTCAATCGAAGAAACCGCATGGTTCAAACGAAATTTTAGCAGCTTATCCTTCTCATCTTTGAGGCGAGCGTGTAGCTCAGGGGTGGTTAGTTCCCGAATCTCTGATACCTTCATAATCTTTATGCTTGAAGATCTCTTCTGGTGACAAATTTAGTTTTGATCGGCAGCTTATTACTCGCAAGGCGAAGCGCCTCACGTGCTACTGATTCAGGTACACCATCCAACTCAAACAATAAATGTCCAGGTTTGACGGGGGCAGCCCATAATTCAGGGTTACCCTTACCTTTACCCATCCGTACTTCGGCGGGCTTTTTAGTTATGGACTTATAAGGGAAGATGCGGGTCCACATGTTGCCTTCACGTTTCATAGCACGTGAAATCGTAATACGACATGCTTCGAGCTGACGAGCAGTGATAAAATCACTTTCTAACGCTTTAAGTCCGTAAGAACCAAATGAAATCTCGGTTCCACGTTGGGCGTTACCCTTCATGCGTCCCTTCTGTACCTTTCTATATTTTACTTTTTTCGGCTGTAACATGATCTAATTTCTTTTGCAGTAGATAATATTAACGACGTCTCTTTTTGCCGCCAGCCGCACCACCGCCACCACCACGCTTATTGCGATCTGGTTTTGCTGCTGGAGCTAAATCCACTTTACCGAATATTTCTTTCTTAAAGATCCAAACTTTAATTCCGATAGTGCCATAGATAGTATTGGCAACGACCAAAGCGTAGTCAATATCTGCACGCAAAGTTTGGAGTGGAATTCTGCCTTCTTTGTATTGCTCAGTACGGGCCATTTCAGCACCGCCTAGTCGGCCAGAACACATGATCTTACATCCTCCTGCCCCAGCACGCATAGTTGCAGCAAGTGAAGATTTCATTGCACGGCGGAAGGAAACACGACCTACTAACTGCTGAGAGATTTGCTGCCCTACTAATGTAGCATCTAATTCTGGTCGTTTGATCTCAAAGATGTTGATTTGCACATCTTTGCTAGTGATCTTCTTGATCTCTTCACGAAGTTTATCAACTTCTTTTCCTCCCTTACCAATCACGATTCCTGGACGAGATGTATGTACAGTGATAGTGATTTTCTTGAGAGTACGTTCGATCACAATTTTGGAGATACCTCCGCGTGGGATACGAGCGTTTAAATAGGCACGAATTTTTTCGTCCTCTATAAGTTTGTCGGAGAAATCTTTTCCACCAAACCAGTTGGATTCCCAACCTTT
>JBGCFA010000212.1:0-6937 GCA_045106675.1 Bacteroidia bacterium | reverse complement strand
AAAAAACCTTCATTTCCTAGATGCCATTTGCCTGCAAAGAAGGTGCGATAGCCTTTTGCTTTGAGCATTTCTGCGAGCGTTAATTCGCTCAGGGCCAATTCATCGGCATCTTCGGGTCCTTGCCAAGGAGTGCCTTTTGGGTTTTGACCGGGTATCCAGTCGGTGATATTGAGTCGGGTAGGGTAGCGGCCAGTGAGTAAAGCCGCTCTGGTAGGAGAGCAAACGGGGTTTGCCGCATAGGCTTGCGTAAACTTAATCCCTTCAGCGGCCAGACGATCGAGATTAGGCGTTCGGTGAAACCGGCTACCATAACAGGACAAATCCATAGCTCCTAGATCATCGACGAGGATAAAGAGAACGTTTTGGAGTGCAGGCTTCTTGACAGCTGTTTGGCAGGCAAAGGCAAAAAAGAGAATCGGAATGAATAATAAGCAACGCATCGCAAGAGTTTTATAGGAGAAGATAGCATAGTTTTGTCCTTTTTGTAGGAAAAACAATAGATTGCTTAAGGCCTAATGTTTGGATATGCACTATCACGAATTTCCTCCTCCTGTTTATCTTTCTCATCATATTGAGAGCTATTGGCAATTGAGCTATGCGCCTGACGAGCAAGCAAATCAGGCAGAATGGTTGCTACCAGATTGTACTTTTAATATCATTTTTGCCGCAGAACCTTTTTGGGTAAAAACGGCCTTGAAAAAGCAATGGACTAGAGTCGAAAAAGGGGCTATGTTTTTTGGGCAAATAAGTAGCAGTATCAATCTTTTGGCCCAAAAGCCATTGAACATATTTGGGGTACGCTTTAAGCCTTTTGCTTTTGCCAATATCATTAAGTCTCCGATTCATCTACTTAATGATCAATTTGTAGGCTTGGATGAATTGTTTAGTCTTGACAACAACCGGAAAAGCAGCATAGAACAAATCATCCGAACGGATTCTTTTGATCTGAAAATAGAGCCGGTAAATGACTTAATGTTATTCCTTTTGCAGGATGCTAAAAGGATTGACGAAAAGCTGCGTGCACAGCTCAATTATATATTAGAAAGAAAAGGCGCTATTCAGATAAAGAGTTTGTTTTCCGAATTTGGCGTCAGCAAAGTAACTCTGAGAAAACACTTTATTGAGAAAGTGGGGCTAACGCCTAAGAAGGTTTCTCGAATCTGGCGGATGAACTATTTTTTACATTTAAGGGACAAGATAGCGGGTGAAAACCTGACCTCAATTTGTCTGATGGCTGGTTTTTATGATCAAGCTCATTTTATCAAAGAGTTTAAGACCTTGTTTGGAACCACTCCTCGTCGTTTTTTCAAACAAGAAAGCTATGTGCTCAGGGCGGCTCAGGAAATTAATCTTAGGCGATTTACCAATCAGTATGACCCGCGAGTTTGAATCGCTTAGCGCTTAACTTTTTTACAATTTATTGCTTAGTACTCTGTCTAGATTTGTTGCTTATCAAATCTCACAGATGATGAAAACCAGCTTCAAAAGCCTTTTTCTATTATTGGCGCTTTCCCAATATGCCAACCATTTGATTGGACAAGAGCAAGTCCTAACTGATGGCTTTAAGGATAGTACAATTCAATCTCTTGCTGCATTGCTAAACCAGCAATATGTCTTTCCCGAAATAGCCCTAGAGACGGAAGCCCATCTGAAAAAGCAATGGGAAGCAGGATATTTTGCTCAGTTTGAAACCCTAGAGTCCTTTGCTGATGCTTTGACGGTGAGTGTGCAGGAGATTAATCATGATAAGCATGTCATGATCCAAAAGAAGGCGGTTGCCGTTGCACCCGTCTCGACTTTAGATAGTTGGATGGCTCAAAAAATTGAACGAAAGTGGTATCAACGACGATATAATGCAAATTTTAAATCAGTAAGCAAGTTAGAGGGTAATGTTGGTCTCTTAGATCTGAGAGGATTTTACAACCTAGATCGGGGACGTGAGTTTGCTGATCTCGCAATGGCACAACTGGCAAATTCTGATGCAATCGTAATAGACTTACGCAATAATTCTGGAGGGAGTCCAGAGATGATTTTTTATCTCGTGAGCCACTTCTTTGAGGAAAAGAAAAAACTCAGTAGTGCGATCTGTCGGAGAGGAGATGAGTTTAGAACACATGAAGGCTGGACTTTTGACGAAATATCTGGCAAGCGAATGCCAAATGTGCCATTGTTTTTGGTGACGAGTAGCAGCACGTTTTCGGCAGCAGAGGGCTTTTCTTATGATCTACAGGTCTATAAAAGGGCAACCATAGTTGGTGAAATAACCAGGGGAGGAGCCAATCCGGGAGGATTTGAAGTGGTCAATGAAAAACTACAAGTATTTATCCCTGATTGTAAAGTGGTCAATCATATTACTAACTCAAATTGGGAAGGAGTAGGCGTAATCCCAGATGTGCAAACCTCCGCTGAAGAAGCATTGGCCAAAGCGATTGCCTTAGCCCAAGCAGCGGCCAAAGAATTTAGAGCCAAACCCGAAGCCGAGTATCAAGCTTTGGTAGGGGAGATGAAACAAGCACTAGACAACTTTGCTGTGGGGAAATCGGAGGCTATTATCCAAGATAAACTCATACAGTTTCATGCATGGGGCATGATTAACGAAAACGAGATCAATAGTTGGGGATACGAATATCTGCTGCAAAGAGAACAAGTAGAGATCGCGTTGGCGATATTGAAAACTAATACCCTTTTGTATCCTAAATCTCCTAATACTTATGATAGCTATGGGGAGGCCTTAGTGGCAAAAGGAGACTTGAAAACTGCTTTGGCCAGCTATGAAACAGCAGTTGCTCTCGCAGAAAAAAATGAAGACTCAAACCTAGCACTCTTTCAATCTAACTTAGCGCGAACTCAAGCATTAATGGATGCCAAAAACTAGGTTATTTGTGATTGATTTTGGCTAAGCCTTTGATAAGCAATGTGATAGCTTGCTGTTTCGATTTTATGTTTTCGACCTTCCTTTACAACATAAGCCGTGAGTGTTTCTAACTCGTTCTTATGCTTTTTCGCTTGAAAGTCAGAATGCATAGAGGAGGTCGTATCAAAGGGCAATCCTTCTAGGAAACTTGAGGTCTTTTCTTTTATATCAGGAGCAATAACTACACCTTTTGCTTTGGCTAGTTGAATGACTTCTTCTATTAAGCTCATGAGCGTTTGGCGATGGATTGGCTCTGCGAGTAATGGCCCAATACTTTGGTCATAATAAGCGGTTGCAGTGGCGATCGAAGAGAGAAAAATGAATTTTTCCCAGATGACAGTACTAATCGTTGCCGAATAATGAGCCTCGATAGAGGCCGCTTTCAACAGTTTTTCGAGCCAGTCTAAACGTTTATCTGCATAGCCATCGAGGCCAAAAAACAGCTTTTGAATGTTGCCACTATTTTCAACCATGCCAGCCTGCTTGAGGCGTGATACGATATAAACACAGCCTTGCAATACTAGATTATTGGGCAGTAGGTTTTGGATGACCGCTTGATTGTTGACGCCATTGAGGAGAGGCAAAACGATAGTTTGATCGTCGATATTCGGGCGCAACTGCTCAATCACACTTTCAAGGTCATAAGTCTTGGTGCAAACTATGACAAAATCGACTTTGCCAATATCGGCTGGATTATCAGTCGCAGAAGTGGGCCGAGCAACAAAGCTTTCATCTCCTTTGATCACTTTTAATCCCTGAGCCTTAATCTGTTTTAGGTGTTCGCCACGGGCAAGAAAATGGATTTCTACGGCCTGATCGTCCTCCCAATGATGCGCCAATAAGCCACCGAAATAACCGCCTACGCCGCCGATCCCTGCTATGATGATTTTTGTCTTATTCATAATTTGTGTCTCCTGACAAATTAGTGAAGATTTCTTATCCCTTTGTATCTTCCCCAGATGATGATGCAGATAATAAAAATAGGTCTATTTACCTTTTTTGCCTTCCTGACTTCCTGCTTAGTGGCCCAATCCGATGATTGTCTAGCCTTACAGGATTTTAAAATTGTGGTTTTGGGTTCTTCAACCGCTGCTGGAGCAGGGGCGAGTAGTGGGGATAGTGCTTGGGTAGGGCGATATCGAGATTACCTGCAAACGATCAACCCAAGTAATCAAGTCATCAATTTGGCAGTAGGTGGCTACAATACTTATCGTTTGATGCCTACTGGCTACCAACAACCTACTGGCCGGCCCGCTGCTGATACCGTCCGCAATATCACCGCCGGAATCGCGCAGAACCCAGATGCGATCATCGTCAATCTCCCATCCAATGATGTGGGGGCTGGTTTTAGCGTGTTAGAGCAAATCGCCAATTTTGATACCATCGTCAAGCGAGCAGAAGCTGCCAATATCCCGATCTGGATTTGCACCACTCAGCCGCGCAATTTTTCTAATGCTGCCCAGCGACAAATGCAGGTGGAAGTTAGAGATTCTATCAACTTGAGATATGCGCCCTTCACCATAGATTTTTGGAGTACGATTGCGGCTCCGGATTATACCATCGACTCGACCTATAACTCTGGCGATGGCGTACACCTCAATGATTCTGGGCACCGGATTTTGTTCGAAAGAGCGCGTGATACCCAGATTCCCGCTTACCTTTTTGTACCGGGCCCCTATACAGATTATGGTTTTTTGCCTTTGGATGCCATGCTGGCGAACGCTTGTGGCGATAGTAGTACTACTTTCCAATTGCACTTTGCCAATCGGGGAGGCTTAGATCTCGCTAGTACTATGCTTTGGTATCAAGTCCGCAATACTACCACCGGCGATCAAACTGTAGATAGTCTCATGCTACCTAATGCACTCGTCAATTGTGAAGCGGATAGCTTTAGTTTTGCAATTTCAACTCTACAAGCAGGCCAATATGAACTTTTGGCGCGCTTGGATAATCCTGCTGACACGATTACTAGCAATGATAGCCTCTATTATCAATTTAGCTCTCTGGGCTATCCAACGCTTAGTTTGATAGGGGATACTTTATGTGAGGCTGGTACGACCGTTTTAGAAGCAGGCTTCGCTAGCGGAGACACTGTGTTTTGGTATGACGATCCCGTCTCCTCGCAAATCATCGGTCAAGGTGCTAGTTTCTCTACGCCTGTCATTAACAATAGTCGTGATTGGTATGCGCAAGCTATCCGAGGCGATCTGTTTTATCGTCATAGCTTACGTTCGACTTTGAATACCAATATCAACTTCAATGGGACCATGTTTGATCTACTACCACAAGTCGATCTCATTGTTGACAGTTTTGCGCTCAAAATCAACACACTCGGCCCGCAAGATGTGGAGATTTACTACAAAAATGGTTCTTACCAAGGCGCAGAACTTGATGCCTCTGCTTGGACACTTTGGGGAGTGCTGAGTGTAGATGTCGCCGATCCAGATATATTGACAAGCGTTCCACTAGGTGGTCTAAGTCTCCTTGCCAATGATACTACTGGCATCTATATCCAGATGGCCAATGCCAATAGCAGGCTTTCTTACCAAAGTGTATCCTCGCCACAGACACGCACTACCAATGAATTGACAATGATTAGTGGGAGTGGGATCGCACATGATTTTTCTAATATTTTTTATCCTCGGGATTGGAGTGGTGAGGTGTTTTACCACTTCGGGGAACGCTTGGGTGGAGAGTGCGCCACCGAACGATTGCCGGTATCAGCTGCTGTGAGTGAATTAGATCTCAATATCGGTCCTGATACCTTGCTTGATATTGCAGATAGTCTGACTTTGAGTGGAGGCGATGGCTATGCTACATATCTCTGGTCCAATGGCGATAGCGCAAGCAGCATTCAGATATACGCCGCTGATTTTGGCATTGGGATTCATTATCTGAGCCTGACGGTAACGGATAGTCTCGCTTGTATGGCTACTGATGAAATGGTAATTGCTGTTGGAGACTTGGTGGGAATTGACGCTGTGCCGAGTTATCAGCTGAGTTTTTACCCTAATCCCACCCGAGGGAAGCTGAAAATAGGACTTGAAAAAGCAGACGAGATTCGAATATATAATGTGAGCGGCCAATTAATAAAACGTTTAGATTTTAGCTCAGATTTGAACATAAACGATTTGCCTCAAGGCATATACTGGCTTTATGTTATGGTTGGGGATTTACCATATGTCGGTAAAGTGAGCTTGGAATGAGCCTAGAGTTAGGTCAAAGTATCACTCAATAGGCTTGGCAGTTTTGCTAGCGAAATATAGGAGCCCGTCTGTAGTTACAACAACAAAATGAGTACAATAAAAATAATAAAAGCGACTATTAATGACACAAAAACGGTCGCAGACTTAGTCGCAGAATTATTAATAGATTTCAATATTAAGAGTAAAAGTAATTTTACTGTAGATAAAATTAAACTTGAAAAAACAACCAGAAACTTAATTAAAAGAAACAATTTCGGAGCATTCATTGCTTCTGATTCAGAAAACAATCCAAAAGGATTAATAACAGTTGCAGAATCATTTGCTATATATAATGGTGGGGATTTCGGAGTAATCACAGAGTTTTATGTAGACAGAAACTCAAGGTCTACTGGAATTGGAAAATTATTATTGGATCATGTTTTTGACTTTTCAGAATCTATGAACTGGACTAAAGTGGAAGTTGGGGCTCCAAATGCGGATGATTGGCCAAGAACCATTAAGTTTTATGAAAGAAATGGATTCAAACAGAAAGGGCCTAAATTAAGAATTGACTTAAACCACTATAGCTAATAATGGCTACCGTCAATGGCTGGCAAAGTTCAGAAAAATGGTTACAACTATGCTGTTTGAATGGCCCCAATTTGTATCAATCGTACTACAAAAAAATATATTCAACGCAAAGACAGGGATTAGCCCAAGTGCCTTTAGAAAATTGAACTATTATAAAGGCTGTGCCTAAAGCTATGATGTCAAACCCTAAGCTCGACTCAGCCCTCAAATCCTTCAGGCATTTTGGTTTCATGACCATTGACGCTGA
>JBGCFA010000211.1:0-5069 GCA_045106675.1 Bacteroidia bacterium | reverse complement strand
TTTGGTTGGTACGTTAGTGGCAAACTCCTCAAAAAAGAGACCATCCCCTCTGGTCAGATGAACCTTTACAATGCACTCGTCCCAATTTTCAAAGTCATCGACAAAGTAATTTTCAACCAGATGGGCTTGTCTGTGATTGTGGTAGGAGAGAATCAATAAAGTAGTCAGTCAAAGCAAGTAGGTTCGACTTCTAAGCCGAAACCAAGCAATCCAAAGCTCACAAGTCGGATCATCCCCAGCGTTCCGCGAAGCGGCTAGTAATCATGTCTTATCCCTGCTTCGCAGAACGCTTAATCAAAGAAGCGCTAAACTTATTTGTCCTGCTGAGCTTGTTGAAGGATCTCAACAGATCCAGCGTTCCGCGAAGCGGCTGGCCTTTTATCTCCTCCCTGCTTCGCAGAACGTTGGATTTCTTAATCCCCACCGTCTTATATTTGACAGATGATCGCAAAAAGCGATTTGGAATTTATTTGCCTCCAAACAAGTCTGCTTGTACCGTATTCGAGACATTATCATTGCCAGTGTGGGATTGCTGCTTTTTACGCCGCTATTCCTGCTGATTGTACTGGCTTTATGGCTCAGTCAAGGCAAAGTCTTTTTTCGGCAAATGAGACCGGGTAAAGATGAAATTCCCTTTCGATTGATCAAGTTTAGTACGTTGTATGATGTAGCGCCCGGTCTAGATGAAGCGGCCAATCAAAAAGATCGATTGACTCCTTTGGGGCGATATCTACGCAAGGCCTCGCTCGACGAAATGCCGCAGCTATGGAATGTGCTCAAAGGAGAGATGAGTCTGGTAGGCCCTCGACCCTTATTGATGGAGTATCTGCCGCTATATGGTGAGTCCGAAAGACAGCGACATAGCGTTCTGCCCGGCATCACAGGATGGGCCCAAATCAATGGCCGCAACCAAATTAGCTTCAAAGAAAAATTTGCCTTCGACCTCTGGTACGTCCAAAACCAAAGCCTTTGGCTAGACTGGAAAATCATGTGGCTTACTTTTGGGAAAATTTTCCGTCCCAAGGATGTTTACGTCAATGAACAGACCACCGCGGAGAAATACGATGGTACTAATTGACCTTATCATTTAAAGCTTGTATCCATGAATTTTTCTCGCATTCTCTCTCTTGCTTGTCTATTGTTTTGTTTGCTTCCTGCTCTGTTTTCCCAACAAGCCCGATTTTCCTATTACGGCAACGCACATACACCCAAAGGAGATCTTCATACGCTCGTCATATTTATTCGTTATGACGAAGTCAGTCTGATGAAAGATAACCCTACCTGGCCTGATAAGAGCGAAGAGGGTGTTTTGCCTAAAATTGCTATGGGGGCGCAAAATGAGATGTTTTATGATGACCCCAATGCGATTGCAGAAGGGGAGGAGCAAAATATCAGTGACTATTTTTATCAAATGTCTGGCGGGAGTTTTCGACTTACTGGCGATATTTTTCCGATTCAAGTGCCTGTGAAATTTATCCGCGAGACCAGAGGCAATTTCTTTAAGCGACAAGGCCAGATGAACACTGCGGCTATTCGCTGGATCGAAAAAAACTATCCCGACTTTGATTGGAGTCGCTATGACAAACGTACCAATCATCCTGACTATCGCTACGATAATAGTGTTTCAGATCCCGATAGCATTTTGGACTATGTGGTTTTTATGCATAGAGCGCCGGGGAGTACGGGTATGGGCGCGAGTAGCAGCATCGATATCAACAATGGTTATAAGATCCGAAATGGGCATACGGGTATCAAGTCCTACCGCGATCGCAAGCACAATCTGGAGTATTTCAAGCATGAGTTTGCGCATAACTTATACGATTGTCCCCATTATTTAGGCGCCAATAGTGCAGATGGTAATCGTTTTTACACCCAAAAAGGCTGGGGACTGATGGCGGCTTGGCATTCTCCCTTCTTTACCGCCAATGCATGGGAAGCTTGGTGGTTGGGCTGGATCAAACCACAGAGCCTAACGCAAAATGGTACCTATCAACTAAAAGACTATCTCGTCGATAGAGATGCGATTCGGATTCCGATACCGGGGAGTAGACATACACTTTGGATCGAAAACCATCAAAAACGTTCTCATTGGGATGAAAAACTCTTTTTCAAAGACCCCAATCAAGGGCATCCACAATCTGCGCCGGGTATATATATGTACGTAGTTGCTGAACCTGGGGCAGATCGAAAATCTCCTCAACTCAGGCCTTTTGATCGTAAGAATGCCAATTTTATCAATATGCTCAATGCGCAGGGCAATGTAGATTATCGCTTTACAGGAGATAGTATCTCGACGGCTTATTTCATGGGGCCGGTGATGGAAACAGTCAAGCCCAATCCATTTTCTGGTCAAAATGCTTTTCAGTTTATTCGTGCAGATTATAATAAGGATGGTCGAGTGCTGGTCGGTATGTCTCACGGTAATTCGGATACTGGTGGCCGTGAGCAAATGGATATCTGGAACGAACGTATCAATGGGCAAAATATCTGTACTCTCGCAGGAACTGGGAGCGAAAAAGACGCCCTTGGGGTAGGGGATGAGATTGGTTTGTCAGGTATATTTCCGGTGACTAACTATCCTGCCTTTACACGATCTGAACAATCTCTGGAAGCCAAGTTGATTAGTGGTATTAGTGTGCGTATCATTAGCCAAGCTGCGGATGGGAGTTATCAACTAGAAGTGAGCTTCGATGATTTCAATGTGCGTAAAGACCAGCGTTGGTGCGGCAATTTGATCCTGCCAGCCAATAATAATCCGCAAAGCCCCGATACTTATTTAAATATTGCTAAAGGTGCAACTCTTAGTCTTGATTTAGGGGGTACGCCTAATCGAGAGAATCTTCATCCTGAAACCGGCACTTTTACGTCTCCAAGCCTCCTGACAGTTTCTGCCAATCGAGGTATCCGACTCGAAGCAGGAAGTAAAATGATCATTGAGAATCATAGTCAGCTTTCCCTACTCGGGAACGCTCAGTTGATTGTCAGCAAAGGGGCGAATCTGACGATCCGTAGCCAAGGAGTAATACTGCTCAATGATATCAGTCAAATATTGGTTGAGCGCGGGGGAAAACTCGTCATTGAGTCAGATGGAGACCTACGCCAGATGAGAGATGCAAGAGTAGAAACATCGAGAGGTGCCCGCGTTCGCGATAGGCGTTGATAGTAAAGCCGATTAAAATATTTGTAAAACCATCAAAACAATTATACATTGCGATCGTTAGTGATAGTAAAACTATTAATATTGGTAGCATGGATAATATGAAACGGTGGCTAATTCCTCTCAGACTCGATGAGTCCGATCATACTTTACTTGCATATGCCGGTCATATGGCAGAGCAAATGCGTCCTGAGTACATTGGCTTTGTGCATATTGCTGAAGCAGAACGCTTACCAATAGGTTTTGGACATTACTTCCCCAACTCTTCCAATTGCAGTGATGATGACCGCAAATTGGAGATGCAAGTTGCTGCTTATAAATATTTCTCTTCAGACATAGATCTAAACTTTGAGACGATCAATGGCAAGCGCGTCCATGCGATCCTCAAAGAAACCGTAGCTCAAGACATTGGGCTGACTTTCTTGTCTTGGGACCAAGATATTTCATCTAGTCAGACGCTAGCACGTAAGATCTCGCGTAAGACTTCTTCATCTGTATGGATAGTTCCTAAGGATGCCAAGCCTCAATTGCAGAGTGCTTTATTACCGATAGACTTTTCGATTTATTCTCATAGAGCTTTACGTTTAGCTACGAGTCTAGCAGAAAAAGGAGAACTACGCTCTATCTACTGCCAACACGTCTTTCTAGGCGCTAACTATTATCAAGAGCAACTGGTCTATACCGTTGATGAAGCCCATCAGCAAGCTCGTCGAGTACAAAAGATCGAAGCTGATCTAAAAAGATATTTTGAAGGAGAGTTAAGTGATTATGTTTCGACATATGATCACAATGCTCGCTATTGCCTCCAACAGGTAGATTCGCTGGACCATCGTAGTGAAAGTCTGCATCAGCGTATTTTAGATTTGACCCTTACGCTAGAGCCAGACCTACTCATTATGGGCTCTAGAGGCATGACAGGTATGAATTCTGTGATGCTTGGAGGAGTTACGGACAATGTAATCCGTGAATTTCCTAATGTTCCAATCCTTTGCTTGAAGCGTCCGATGGAAAACCGAGACTTGCTTGACAGCCTATTGGCACGCTAGGAATATTGTTTTGTTTTTGTTGATTTAGAGCATTCAATATTTTTCCATGTGGGAGACTTCTTTGAAGTCTCCCACTTCTTTTTTGTAAATTTCGACATGGCAAAGAAGGAAGATCGTACTGCACCTCTTATGCAGATCCAAGTTATAGTCAATGAGAAGCTATATCTCAAAGATCCTGATAGTACCAAATTAGGCCGCTCTATCATCTTCGAAGGGGTTCAGTTGATTGATAAAATCGGTTTCGAAGAACTCACCTTCAAAAAACTCGCCATCGAAATGGGCTCGACAGAGGCCTCGATTTATCGCTATTTTGAAAACAAACATCAGTTGTTGGTCTATCTGATCAGCTGGTATTGGAGTTGGTTGCAGTACAAACTCACACTTGTGGTTTTTAACCTTGATGATCCGGCCGAAAAACTCCGCGTTGCCATCAAAATTTTCACCCATTCTTACGGCGAGATCCCAGCGCAAACCCCTATGGATCTGGACGCCCTTTATCGTATCGTGATTTCCGAGTCTCCTAAAGCCTATCTCACCAAAGAGGTAGATGTTGTCAACAAAGAGGGTGCATATCTCAATTATAAGCGTTTTACGCGTCAGGTAGCAGAACTGCTCAGCAAGCTTAATCCTGAATATGCTTATCCCAGAGCATTGATCTCCACGGCGATAGAGAGTGCACATGATCAAAAATACTTCTCAGAGCATTTGCCAAGGCTTACTGAAGTCTCAAAAGGTAAGAAAGGTGAGGTCTGCAACTTCCTTACAGAAATGATTTTTAAAACAATAGGAGTTTAGATTAGAATCGGGTTAGATGTTATGCTATTCTGAATAATAGTAAAACTATCATCGCCTTCAGGTCGTAATAC
>JBGCFA010000210.1:0-22158 GCA_045106675.1 Bacteroidia bacterium | reverse complement strand
GTAGCGATCCAGATTTCGCCTTTGTCATCCATCGCTAGATCCGTGATCATATCATGGCTTAGGCTTGCAGCCGAACGCTCAGCCTGTCGAAAGGATTGCGAAATTTCTAAGCGTTCTAAGTCTATACTATATAGGCCATTTCCGGCGTTTCCCACCCAGATAAAGCCTTGATCATCCAAACATAATGACTTGCCAAATCCACTCTTTGCTTCGATTCTATCATCAAATAAGTTAAAACTACTATCCTTAGCCGGATCGTATAGACTCACACCATTGCCAGCCGTACCAATCCAGATCCGACCTTGCTGATCTTCTTCAAAATCAAATACAAAATCATTGCTTAACGTACGTACCTCAGGTTTACAATAGGTACAAAAATGAGCAATACGGTTCCATTCTTGATCAAAAACCACAGCTCCTCCCCCAAAAGTACCAATCCAAAGATGACCTCTGCTATCCTGAAAAAAGGTCCTGACGCTAATCGTTTCCCAATCGATAGTCTGATCATCTGTAAATGGAAAAGAGACAAAGCGACCTTTTTTTCGTTCAAAAACGCTGATTCCAGCATCTTTTTGACCAATCCAAATATTACCCTTCGTATCCTCCCATAAACAATAAACAGTATGCCCATTCATCGACTTAGGATCGCCTTTTTTCGGCAAGAAGACTTTAAAGTCGTACCCATCAAACTGATTCAAACCAAATCGTGTCCCCATCCAGATCATCCCCAGATGATCTTCCAATAAAGCATATACTGTATTGTGTGAAAGGCCAGCATCCACAGTGAGATGATCAAAAGGGAAAGTAGTTGGCGGAGCCTGCCCATAGATAGATAAGGGAAAAAGTATCCCACACAAGAAGCATCTGATAACTTGAACCACCTTTTGAGTCATAAAAATCCTCTCTCAATTGATCTCTCCTTTATTCCTCGCGCAAAGCGATTGCCGGATGAAGTTGTGCGGCTTGTCGACTAGGGATCAATGCGCAGATTACCACTAGTAAATAAATACTTAATATGGCAAAGCCAATAGACATGAGATAAATTCCGGCTTTCAGCTCAAAAACATTGAGTAGAGGGAACTGGATCGCAAAGAAAGTTCCGAGGATCAAACTCATCGTAGCCAATACGACGATCTCTAGGACAAACTGCTTGGTAATCTCTGGTTTTGAAGATCCTAAGGCTCTGCGAACGCCTATTTCCTCCTTACGATGATTGATATTTTGATAGAGGACGCCAAATAAGCCGAGCGCAACATTGAAGATCAAAAAGCCGCCAATGATCGCAAAGATGAGTACTGGAACGATACTGAGCAATAAATAATCTTCTCGCATCGCCTCCATATACTTGACTTCAATATTGGATTCAGGTACGATCTGCTGCAGATTTCGCATGAGCTGTGCTTCAAAGGCAGCCCCCGTTCCGGCTTTGACTTTGAGCAGGACATTAGGAAGAAGTTGATCTGCTTTCTTTTGAAAAAATATAGCGTGCGGAGGTCCCTGGATACCGCCTTTGTAACGATAATTGTGGGTAATACCGACTATTTGATGCGGCTCGTTAATATCATCTATACGCTCAATCGTCTTGCCTAGAGCATCCCCTGCGGGGAACAAATTATTGGCTAAGTCCTCAGTGATCACAACCGCTATTTTGGCTAGACCACGATCTTCTGCTTGAAAAGATCGGCCACTGATCAAATCCAACTGCATGGTGTTGAAGTAGTTGTCATCTACCCAATGGATTTGCACATCGAAAACTGCATTATCATGGCTAATCTCAGTAGTATTCTGTGAACCAGAAAATGGCACGTTATAATTACAAAAACTCACCTCTTCGACCTCTGGATAAGTATTGAGTTGCTGGATCACAATTTCATCAATCGCTAGAGCAACCGAATCGTTCGGCGCAGCCCGGTTGAATTGAAAGGTCCATACGTTTTCATACTCAAAGCCAAGTGGGCTCAGATATTTGTCGAGATTGTTGAACCCGAAGCTAAAGACAGCAAAGAGCACCATGAACGAAAAGAAGATCTCAAAGGAAAGCCCTAGATGCTTGCGTCTTTGATTCCAGATAAGTTTGATAGCTTGACGGATCATAATCTTATTCCTTTGAGAGCGTTGACGATTTGAATTTTTGACATGCGCCATGCGGGTAGCGCGCCCGAGAGAATCCCAAAAAACAAGCAAATCAGGATCGCGAAGACAAACACATTGAAGCGAAGACCGAGTTGTGCATAGCGGATAATGCCCGTTGATTCGATGATTTCGAGCCCAATCAAGGCGATGCCCAAGCCAATCGCTCCACCTATGAGCGTGATGAGGATATTTTCTACAATAAACTGTAAGCTGAGATTGCCAGCCGTAGCACCAAAGGCTTTGCGCACGCCAATTTCGGAAGCCCGCTCCATGATACGACTCGAATTAAGATTGACGAGATTGACTGCTGGAAGCAACATGAATAAAAACATCGCCACCCCCAGAATCGCTATGACAATGCCGACTTCAGGCTGCTTATTGTTATCGGAAAACAAATAAGAGACATCTTCCAATTTGCTGACCGCATGTGAGGAGATCGTATTATAAGTCCCATCGATAGGATCAGTTTTGAGCTCGGCATCTATTCGACTGACCATCGCGCTGTATTCTTCTCTAATTTTATTCAAATCAGAGCGACTTTCTCCTTCTAATATCGCTTGAAAACCACCAATCAGGCCATGATCCCCCCCAATTGCCTCGCTATATGGCATAAAAAGATCAGCATGGAGATATCTTTGTGACTCGGCAATATTCTCCACTACTCCTACGACCAAGAAGCGATTATTGTAAGTTTCTAGGTATTTGCCCGTTGCCGGAACGCCACCTCCAAAATAAGCATCCCTGGTCGCACGAGTGATGACCACTACCTTGGCATTTTGTGCGACTGCTTCCTTGTCATAAGGCTTCCCTTCGACAAACTGAAACCGCATCACTTCCCAAAAAGTCTCGTCCGTGATACTACGTTTCAGTTCTAGTTTCTTATCACCCACAAAGGCCGTAAAACTAGCGCCAGATGCCATCAAGGCTACTCGTTGAGGGCTTTGCATCTGCTTGACATATTTTTGGATGTAATGATAACTCGGGCCGCCGACATAATTAGAACCTCGCCCATCATTGAGGTTGATCCGGGAAACCAGCAAGCTATGCCCATCTGGATTTTCAGGATAATGCGTACCCGTGAGCTGTTCAAAGAGCGTCGCCAATACGAGTAGGATGCCAATCGTTAGGCTAATGCCAAAAAGACTCACAAAACTAAAGAAGCGGTTGCGCCCCAATACTTTCCACGCGATTTTGATATAGTTAACAAACATGATTTATGAGATTGGGGATTAGACTACTTGGCTGCCATCAAACAAACGGATCAAGCGATCAGTCTGCATGGCCATACTTTGGTCGTGCGTTACCATCACGATGGTGGTCTCTTCAGTTTTGTTGAGGCCGATCAATATCGCCATGATCTCATTGCCCATCACGCTATCCAGATTACCCGTTGGCTCATCCGCTAAGATGATGGCTGGATTGCCTACAATGGCTCGCGCAATCGCGACTCTCTGGCGTTGTCCACCCGAAAGTTGATTAGGAAAATGATCCATACGATTGCTCAATCCTACTTTGGCGAGGGCCTCGGTCGCTAGTTTTCGGCGTTCCTTCGCAGAAGTCTTGCGATATAAAAGTGGCAACTCCACATTGTCGATGACTTGTAAATCATTGATGAGGTGGTAGCTCTGGAAGATGAAGCCTATGTTTTCATTGCGAAAACGCGCGAGTTCCTTATCGCTATAATTGCCGAAGTCAGTGTCGTTGAGTACGACCTCCCCACTCGATGGCGCATCCAGCAAGCCCATGATATTGAGCAAGGTACTTTTGCCACAACCAGAGGGTCCCATGATGGAGAGAAATTCACCTTTGGGCACGTTTAGATTGATACAGTTTAGGGCTACAGTTTCGATGGCCTTGGCCTGATATATTTTTTCGATATTAGTTAGTGCAATCATATCTCTAGTAGGTTATTTTTTGGTTCAGCTTGAAGTCGTAGAGAGTCAGTTCGCGGATGCGATAATAGCTCCGCCAGTAATTCCACAGTGATAGTACATAATCTCGTTTGGCTTTGTCCTTTTCTTGTAGGGCAATGCTCAAATCGGTGATACTCAATTTATTGATCAAAAATCGATCTTGAGCAATCTGGTAACGCATTTGTGCGAGGGTATCTACTTCTTTGTTCAAAGCGACTTGGTCAGCATAGCGGCGAAGGAGCGTCAATTCGGTCAGGATTACCTGCTCTAAATTGGTGCTGTCTTGTTTGATTTCATACTGCACCAATTGCCGATTGGCCGCTGCCGTTTCCACTTGTGACTTGGCTCGTCCCCAGTCCACGATGGGCAAGGAAAACTCTAATGAGAGGATCTGTTGTTGGCTAGGACTTTGGTAGGCTTCGCCGAACGCTTTGCCACTTTTATTAAAACCGATACTCCCTACCAGATTGGCCGAAAAGCCCGTAGCGCCTTTGGCCTCTGCAATCCCCATTTCGGCTTCCATAGCACGACGTTTAAAGGCAATCGCATTAGGTAGGTTTTGGCGCGCTTGGGCCAAGGCATTTTCTTGTGAGATAGCTAAAATCGGTAGTTCTTCAGGCAAACTCAGTTGCAAAGCTTGCGCATTGGGTGTGCTGATATAAGAGCCTAATTGTAAGCCAGCGGTTTCCATATCCTGCTCTGCGAGGGCAAGTGATTTAGCCGCTTTTAGTTTTTCGAGTTTGAGTTGGAGGACATCGTTCAGCGAAGCTTTGCCCATCTCATACTTCTCCTCAGTAATCTGAAAAATGGTGTCGGTATTGCGGAGGTTGATTTTGGCAATCTCATAGTCAATCTGCGCGATCATCTGGATAAAAAACAGGTCCAACGAATTGACAGCGATGTTTTCCATGCTAGCCAAAAACTCCTGCTGCGACTCTTGATAGCGCAAAGGCTCGATCTTCTTATCCCATTTGAGGGGATTGAAGGTAAATAGCGGCTGCACAAAACCGACTTGCAAGGGACTCGCATTGTAGAGGGAAGTCTCTTGGCTAAAGTCATCGACTCTCTGCAGGGCAGAACTCACAAATACTGTCGCTCCCGTCGCGGCTATCGGTTGGCTTAGGGTCAACTCTGAATAGATATTGCTCTGGAAGATGGGCAAAAACTGTATGCCTCCATCTGGTTGACGAACCTCCTGCGAGATACGCGATAAACCTGGCAAGCGTCCGTTCAAGGTAATCTGAGGCTTGAGGTTCGCCTGATACGATTTCCACTCCCAATAGCTGGTAGTTTTACGTGTTTCGGCGTTCCGCGCAGCGATGGCTCGAGTCTGTCCCATCATGATGATGTCCTCAAGGCTGTAGTTGGATTGAGCTTGGAGTAGGTTGAGGGAACCGATGAATAGAAATGCTAAGAATAAAATTCTAAGTTTTAGTTCCTCCCCCTGCCCCCTCCAAAGGGGGATACTGCTTCGCAAACCGTAGGTTTTTGTCCCCCTTCGGAGGGGGCAGGGGGAGGAAACGTTTGGCAATAGTGTTTTCATGGCTAGTCTATTTTGATTTCAGAGCGAGTGGCATAACGATCCATATTGCTGATGATGACCTGCTCACCGGGGCTGATATTGCCTTCGATCTCTACATAGTCAAAACTGCTGAGTCCGACTTTGACATCACGCCTTAGCGCAACCCCATCTTCGATGACAAATACCGTTTGTTGTTGCCCGCCCTTGAAAGCAGGACCATTGGCGACTCTGACGACTTGGGATTTGGATGCAGTTACGACAAACACCTCCACCCGCATATCCGGCCTTAATAATTCATGATCACCATCGTCCAAATCCACCTCAAAGGTCATAATGTTGTTTTCGACACTAGGGAGGATATTAGCGATCGTGCCTTCGGTACGGATTTCGGTATTGAGCTGCACAATCACGCGCATACCTCTTTGCAGCCGATCCATAAACATATCGGAACAACTGCCCACTACTTTGTAATGGCTGAGATCAGCGACCCGAGCCAATACTTCCCCAGGCTGCACATTGGTCCCGATATTGGCATTGGCCCAAGTGAGGATACCAGGACGTGAAGCATAAATATCTGCTCGGTCCAGTTTGGCTTTGATGCTTTGGAGGGAGTTTGCCTGAATCTTATACTGGATTTGCAGGTCTTCGATGCTGGCTTCGGTTTGCTGCTTTTCGATACTAAGATCGAATTCTAGTTTGCGCTTTTGCAGCTGGGCGATTTTGAGTTTCGTTTCAATCAGGCTGATCTCTTCTTTGGTGCCGCCCCCGATTTGCTCTAAGCGTCGTGCATCTCCTAGTTCGGCCTCTAGCTGTGCAATCGTCAAGGCTTGGGTAGAATCCGTGATTTGAAGGTTAAAAAAGCTCTTTTCTAACTCCAAGCGAAGCTTCTTGACGCTATTGGCTTTGAGACGTAGCTCTTGTTGCTGCTTTTGGTAATCCAACTGAGCGAAGGATTTATCCAAGGCCATGATGGACTGACTAGCCTTTACTTCTGCTCCAAGCGGCAGAAGGACTTCTTTGATCGTCGCTTGAATCGGGCTAGTGATGACCTCTTCAAAAGCAGGCTGTACCAGTCCACTGGTAGTAAGCGTATGCGATACAGTGCCGAGTTCCGCGCTAGCGATCAAAAGGCGATCACCATCAATGCTAGCAGTTAGGCCTTGGCGCATCAGGTAGATGGCAGCACTAACAACTAGCAGGCTCCCCAAGACAAGGAAAATCATCTTGCGTTGGCGCTGGTTCTTGTGTTTCTGGGAGACGGCTCTGTCCATGGGATTGATTTAATTTCTTTAACTAATCCCAAGGGATGTGCCAGAACATAAATCAATAATAATCAACCACTTACAGCCAACCCTATTAAAGGCCAATGTTCGGCTTCAGGGCAAATGTTCGGAAACGAATACTTAAATTTCGCCCCAACACATATATTTCACCTCTAAAAACGCTTCGATTCCGTATTTGGAACCTTCTCGTCCGATACCGCTCTCTTTGACCCCGCCAAAGGGTGCCACCGCCGTCGAAATCGCCCCCGTATTGATACCAAGCATGCCATATTCGAGCGCTTCAGCTACTCGCCAGATTTGTGCATAATGCGTCCCATAGAAGTAAGCAGCCAAGCCATAGGGAGTATCATTGGCTAGTTGGATGACCTCCGCTTCTGTCTCAAAGCGATAGATCGGACTGATCGGACCAAAAATCTCCTCTTGATGTAAATCCATTTCAGGCTTTACCTCCGTCAATATGGTTGGTTCGATGATCGCTTCGGAAATTTTATTGCCGCCTAATATTATTTGCGCACCGCCTTCGGTGGCATCTTGCAATAGTCGTTCGACCTTGTCCATCGCCTTTTGATTGATCAGGGGACCGATTTGGACATTGGGGCTGAGACCATTGCCGATATTTAGTTTTTGTACCGCTTCGCGGAACGCCTCCACAAATCTCTCATAGACAGAAGCTTGCACATAGATGCGGTTAGCACTAATGCAAGTTTGGCCCGTATTACGATACTTAGCCGCGATAGCTCCTTTGACCGCTGCTGCTATATCGGCATCCTCAAAGACGATAAAAGGCGCATTACCGCCCAGTTCGAGGGAGAGTTTTTTGACAGTATCGGCGCATTGCTTCATCAGGAGTTTGCCGACTGGCGTCGAACCCGTAAAGGAAAGTTTACGCACTTTGGGATTGGCACAGATTTCCTCCCCTACTGCTTGAGCTTGAGTAGTCGGAATCACGTTGATTACGCCAGCGGGGAAACCAGCTTCTTGGGCCAACTGAGCCAGCGCTAAAGCAGAAAGCGGCGTTTCTTCAGAAGGTTTGATCACGACCGTACAGCCAGCAGCCAAGGCAGGGGCTACTTTGCGACAAATCATCGCATTGGGAAAGTTCCACGGAGTGATCGCCGCTACAACTCCAATTGGCTGTTTGATGGTAATAATCCGAGTATTACTGCGATGCGGTGGGATCACATCGCCATAGATTCGTTTTCCTTCTTCAGCAAACCACTCAATAAAAGAAGCCCCGTACTGTACCTCCCCCCTAGATTCGGCTAGAGGTTTGCCCTGCTCCCAACTCATCAAATAGGCAAGATCATCTATATGCCTCAGGATCAACTCATGCCATTTTTGCAATAGAGCCGAGCGTTCGCCGGCTAGGCGCTGACTCCAAGATGGGAAAGCAGCATGCGCCTTCTCAATCGCCAATCGAGTCTCCTCTGGACCACAGTCGAGGACTTGAATAATCTCTGTTTGATCGTAGGGATTGAGGACAGGAAAACGGTCTAGATGTGCAGGGCGATACCATTCGCCATCGATAAAAGCGTTCTGCTGCAGCAGGGGCTGATATTGTAAAGACATACTGAGTGATTTTGGAGAGAAAGCCAAAATCGTGAAAATTTGCAGGAAAAGTGCATCGACTAGGTTTGGAATTAAATAAATCCCCATTTTAGCTGTTCATTCAAAATTCCATGTCAGAGACTACTATTCAATCCGCAGCGACTCTCCTGAGAAAAGCTTCACAATCAGGCGAGACTTGCGCTCCTATCCGAGAACTGATCGGAGAAAATGCCTTGGACCAAGCCTATGCCGTCCAAAAAATCAACAATCAATTACGTTTAGCCGCCGGTGCGCGTCAGATAGGCTGTAAAATCGGTCTCACCTCCGAAGCCGTCCAAAAACAACTAGGCGTAGATCAACCCGATTATGGGATCTTGTTTGACGATATGGAGGTGATGCACGGAGCCGAAATCCCTTGGGGAGCGCTCATGCAGCCCAAGGCCGAGGCAGAGATTGCCTTTGTGATGAAAAAGAGTTTGCCCTCCGAATCCATTACCACAGCAGAATTATTTTCTGCCATCGATTATGCGGTAGCGGCGATTGAGATCGTAGGCAGCAGGATCGAAAACTGGAACATTCGCATCGCGGACACCATTGCCGACAATGCCTCTGCCAGTCATTTTGTCTTAGGACACAGACCGCTGCCATTGACGCATCTCGACCTCATTACGAGTCGTATGCAGCTCTTCAAAAACGCCGAGAAGGTATCTGAAGGTACAGGGGCTGATTGTTTGGGTTCGCCTTTGACAGCTACGATGTGGTTAGCCAAAACCATGGCGAGATTAGGCAGTCCTTTGCAAGCGGGAGATATCGTATTGACCGGAGCATTGGGGCCGATGGTAGCCGTAGAGCCGGGTGATAAGGTCAGAGCCGTATTTGATGGTTTGGGTGAAGTATCAGTAAGATTTGGACACTAAGGGACATTAAGACTATGGATAAGATAAAAGTAGCCATCATCGGACCGGGCAATATTGGTACCGATCTGATGATTAAGATTATACGTACTTCTTCAATCTTGGAGATGTCGGTCATGGTCGGGATAGATCCTGCTTCGGATGGTTTGGCCAGGGCCGAACGCATGGGTTTTAAAACTACTCAGGCTGGTATCAAAGGCTTGATTGAGATGCCCGAATGGCAGGAAATCAAATTGGTCTTCGATGCGACCTCAGCTAAGGCACACCACTACAATTGGGGTTTTGTACAACAATACTCAGATAAAAAAATCATCGATCTCACTCCTGCAGCAATCGGGCCTTATCTGGTCCCTCCGGTGAATTTCGATTCAAATATTGATGTCCAAAACGTCAATATGGTTACCTGTGGCGGACAAGCGACCATCCCGATGGTAGCAGCAGTATCAAGAGTAGCCAAGGTGCATTATGGGGAGATTGTGGCTTCTATTGCGAGCAAATCAGCGGGTCCTGGGACGCGCGCCAATATCGACGAGTTTACCGAGACTACTTCCAGAGCGATTGAGCAGGTCGGCGGTGCCGAACGCGGCAAAGCGATCATCATTCTCAATCCAGCAGAACCGCCATTGGTGATGCGTGATACAGTTTTTACGCTCAGTGATATGGCAGAGCAAGAGACTATCCGAGCCAGTATTCATGAGATGGTAGCAGAGGTACAAAAATATGTTCCGGGTTATCAACTCCATCAGGAAGTACAGTTTGAAGAGATCCCCGAGGATAAAGCTGTCTTTATCGAAGGCCTTGGCTATAGACATGGTCTCAAGACTTCGGTCTTCTTAAAAGTAGTGGGCGCTGGACATTATCTTCCTGAGTATGCTGGAAACTTAGATATTATGACTTCGGCAGCTTTGGCCACTGGCGAACGATTGGTGGGTTAAATCAAGCTTAGATTTATTTTTGGGCACATTCAAAATTGGACATTCAAATGCTTTATATACAAGACGTTACACTGAGAGATGGAATGCATGCCATCCGTCATCAATACAGCAAGAAACAAGTCAGAGAAATCGCTATCGCACTGGACAAAGCCGGAGTAGATGCCATCGAAGTCTCACATGGAGATGGGCTGGCTGGGGCGAGTTTTAATTATGGTTTTGGGGCGCATACTGACTGGGAGTGGCTAGAAGGTTTGGCAGAGGAGTTGGAGCATGCGGTCTTAACCACCCTGCTTTTGCCAGGAATCGGCACCATCGAAGACCTCAAGAAAGCCTATGATTTAGGGGTTCGCAGCGTTCGCATCGCGACTCACTGTACCGAAGCCGACATCTCAGCCCAACATATTGAAGCAGCCAAAAAACTCGGCATGGACGTGGGGGGCTTTCTCATGATGGCGCATATGAATGATCCCAAAGGGCTAGCAAAGCAGGCCAAACTGATGGAATCTTATGGGGCTGATTGCGTATATGTAACCGATTCGGCTGGAGCTTTATTGATGGACGGCGTTGCCGAACGCATCAAAGCATACCGAGATATCCTCGATGACAAAACCGAAATCGGTATCCATTGCCACCAAAACTTATCCTTGGGCGTAGCCAATACCATCGTAGCGATGCAGCATGGTGCAACTCGACTTGACGCCTCACTCGCAGGCATGGGTGCTGGCGCAGGTAACTGCCCATTGGAAGCCCTCGTTGCAGTCCTCAACAAAATGGAGCTTCAATCAGATCATCGTTGTGATTTATTTCAACTGATGGATGCAGCCGATGACTTGATCCGTCCGATACAAGTACGTCCAGTTCAAGTAGATAGAGAGACGCTTTCGCTGGGTTATGCGGGAGTATATTCTAGCTTTTTACTCCACTCCGAAAAAGCCGCCGAACGCTACGGTCTCGATACCCGCGAAATCCTCGCAGAACTCGGTAAGCGCAAAATGGTCGGCGGCCAAGAAGATATGATCGTGGATGTGGCGCTGGATATGAAGCAAAAGCGAGAGAAATAATCAAGATGAGTTGAGGAATGTCTGCTTTCGATGATTGCTAGCGTTCCGCGCAGCGGAGTAGGTTCGGCTTGCGAGCCAGACCACCTACAACCAAAGCAAACGTTCCGCGAAGCGGGTAGGAATAGATTGATTGAAAGATCGTAGATTTCTCACCCTAAAGGGATTCGAAAGCGCGTTCCGCGCAGCGGGCTTTTTGCTTAGCGCTAATAGGTTTATTTCTCCACGATTTCGCCAGTCCGATCGAGAGCTAGTAAAAAGCCCTTGGAGACCTCGTCTGAAGAAAGGGTTTGGCGATAATAGCCACCCAAGATATACTGCTCAGAAGTCGGCTCGTAGCTAATGGATGATAAATAACCATTGGGATTGATATATCCTTTGGCCCAAACTGGATTGCCGGTCTCGTTGATTTCAAAAAGGTAGTTGATCCCAGAACCGTAGAGACTGCCCGTATTGCCACCAATAACCACCCCTTGATCGGCACTTTCGAGTATAAATTGTCCCATATCTATTCGCCCCATAGATTGCCCTTCATTCAAGAGGCCGTAGGTTTTGATCCATTCGGTCTGTCCTTGCAATGATACCTTTGCGATTAAAATCTGATAACCATACTTATCTACACCAAGATGACCCATGAGATAGATATCTCCGGCTTGGGTAATCAACATTTGCCCCGTGGGTCTATCGCCCGACAAATCAGTCACTTTATGCCTCCATAATTCGTTGAGATCAAGATCATAACAGGCGAGTTCGAGCCATTTTTCCCTTTCGTCGCCTTCGAATATGGAAGAGACAAAGAACAAGCTGTCCGCATATTGTTCAATGAAGGATTCTATATTTTTCCCCTTTGTAGCCTGAATACTCAAACTATCCGTCAAACCATCAGTTTTTAATATAAAGGGATCTCTTATAAGAGATTTAACAGTACGGCCACTGACAAATACCTGCTCATTGTGGATCGTGAAGTCATTGCCAACATCATAGTTGGGAGTCCCTGAAGTCTTGGACCAGATTTTTTCGCCTGCTAAATCGGTTTTAATGACATAGACATCATTGTCTGCTTTGCCATTGGTAAATCGAGTGGCTAAAGCATAGAGATGATCCTCATGATAGCGAATCTCGGTGCCCCACTCTACCGAATTTTCTTCATAAGCTTTACGCCAAGTTTCCTTCAACTTCTTGTCAAAATGGATCAAGTTCATATCGCCATCTCTGCCCTTACCCGTATAGGCAGAGCCTAAGGCATAGAGTCCTTTTTTCTTGACAGCAACGATAGCATCAATATGTTTCATGCCTTCCACAAAGTGGAACGGAGGATCGACAAATAGTTTTTCGCAACGGACATCTACATTTTCAATATTACCATCAAATACGACTTCTGCTTCTTGCGCCTGAAATTGGCTAGTATTTAGATTTTGGGTATTAGAGCAGCTCGCAAGCCAGATCACAAGCAATATCAAGGTGAACTTATGGATTAGCATATTGGGGATTGTGTCTATTTAAGCCTAAAGCGATGATTAGAGGAATGCATAAATACGATTATTCGTTCAAAAATCCGTCCTCTGAATTAGCGATAGACAGATAGCATTTTTGTGGTATTGTATCAAAACCTCGTTTCCCTAACTACTAAGCGAGTAAATCATCTACTACAAATCCAGCATCTTCGAGGGCAAGCTTTAGTTCCTCCACATTAGGAGCATTGAGGAGAATATCGAGGATTGCATATAGCTGACGAGAGAGTTGAGCGTTCTGCGCAGCAGTAAGAAAAGGGATCGCCGTGGATGAATCGGGATAGCTGAGGCTGACCTCAGAGATGATGAGCCCAAAACAAGTGTTCATTTTGGCTCCTCGTTCAGGCAATTCCTGTAAGAGATCATGAGCCGCCTGAGTCAAGCCTTGCTGAACGCTAGAAGTCGCATTGTCGGCGTATTGCGGGACAAATAAATCTAGCTGGATCTCTTTTGCTGGACTCGAACGCCCCAAGGTATTTTCGACTTGCAACGAAAGTTTGAAACCATCCAAGTCTATTGAGATGGCTAATAAGTATTTGATATAGTTGGTGAGGTATTTGAGTGGCTTATCACCATGCCATTGGTAGGGAATACTCGCGTGTTTAGCTAAATCCGGATTGGGTTTGATCTCGTAAATGGCTTCTAAAGTGCTGATCATACGCCCATTATTGGGTTCTATCCATCCAGTGAGGATGTCATAGATCTTGCGGCAATCAGGACATTGCACCGTCCAAGGGCTAAGCCCTCTCCCAGCCATTTTCTTAAGCGGATTTACGGATACACGGGCAAAAGTGCCTTCCCAAAATGAAGGATTCGCCAAATTAATGCTTGCCTGTCCACAATTTTGACAGTTAAAATTGATCGACACTTTTGACTCAGTGAGCCACATACCTTGCTTATAAGCTCCCATCAAAGAGGGAGAAACGACCTCATAAATGGCCTCTAAATCAGGATGATATTTGACAAAGGATTGATTTTCAGTCATGCTTATCGTTTTGGTCTCGTCGTCTTTGGACCCATTTATAAGCTACAACTAAAACTAGGCCACATATCACCAAAAACCAGTATTCAGCTTTATCTCGCAGCATTATGTCGTATCTAAGTTTTAGTTTTTGAGCACTTTGGCGCTTGTCCAATTGTTTTTGGCTTCTACTCTTAGCAGGTAGATGCCTTGAGGCAAATCACTAATGTCTAGTTCTTCAGTTGCTTGTCTGCTCTCTCTTACCCATACTTTAGCTCCCTGCATATCAATCAATTCAATTTTTCGACTCTGCCCGCTACTTTCAAAAGAGAGAGTTAAACGCCCTTGGGTTGGATTGGGAAACAGACTAAAATCTTGATTCGTGGCTAAACGATTTTCAATAGCAGTAGAAGATTCAATCCCTCCCTCAACGACATAGCCCCAGACATCACTCAACTTGACTTTAAAACTGTCTGGATTATGTGAAGGCGGTAGATTTTTGATCATAAAATCATAGACAAAAGCGATGCTATCATTCAGAATCGGGTGGTGATCATAGCCATATAGAGGCAGACCATCTCTTTGCGGTGAAGCGGGATAGACAGCAGGCATATTGCTTTTTTCGTTCTGATATCTGCTAAAAGCGGTTTGTTTGCCGTTGAATTGATAAGCAAAGACACCTATTCCCGGCACACAATCATGATTATCTCTGATAGCCGAACCTGTGTCATAAGCCGCTTCTTTGTCAAAAACGAAATTGAATGCCTCATTGCGAAATTCAAATCTAGTAATGGTCTGATTGTAGGGCCAAGCAATGCGAAACAAAGCGCTATCGGGCCAATCTTGTAAGAGTTCTATACTTGCATTTTGGAGAGTTTGTAGGACATTGGGATGTCGAAAAGGGTCAAATAATCGAGCAGTATGCACAAAAGCACTCCCATAGATAGGGTGAGTAGTCTGGGTACTCATATGCAGATGGACATTGGAAGTCAAACCTGAAGCGCCCATAATACCAATCGTATCTCCCTTGCTGATCGAGACTGTATTGAGACTACTATCTGCCAAAGCAGCAAGTCCTCCCAAAGCACTCAAATGGCGGTAGTTGATCTTGATACCACTGCCCCAGCCTTGAAAGGATTCGTTACAACTTACTTGTACGCTTCGGCCAGTTGCGGTCAGCTCCAAAACAGAATCCACTCCCTCAATCACATCGCTGATGATCCCATCACACATACACAGGATCGCAATCGGATTATTCTTATCATAATCCACTCCATCACAAGTTTGATCAGCCCAATAGTCAAAGCCGCCATGATTATCAGTCTTATGGGTCCTAGTACTGAGATACCGATGACCATAAGTAGCGAGCAAATACAGCCCATCAACAGGAGGATTGAAGCTAGCCGAATCCAAGAGATCCGCGCAAATGGGATAGTCAAAATTGTATAAAGAGGGATTGAGTTCGATATAAGGCAGGCTAATATCTCGATAAGAGTTAGTCGGCAAGAGTTGACAAAATACTAGTAACGGCCATAAAAAAAGGCAGAGCAGTAGGCTGTATTTATTCATTTGAGTTTGATCGAGAGAGATTAGTATTACTCCTTCGGAGAACGCATGGCCTGATCGTCGAAATGCTTGAAGGAATTGAGCGTTCTGCGAAGCAAGATGGGAAAATATAAAGGCGCAATCCGCGATAGCTATCGGGATACGCCTCAACAGCAAGAAATCTACACTTAAACGCTTAGCAACGTGTTCACAATAACTGTCAGATTTGGCTTGCATTTTTGGGCTGATCCTGCGTTGAAAAATCTGTCTTTTAGCTCGCTAAACTCAATCTTTTCGCCTTGGCTCAACTCAAAACTGCTGCGCCCTCTCTGGACATTTATTGAGTTCACCTTGCTTAGCCTAGCGGACGTAGCCTTTGGCCTTCAACTCTTCCTCTGTCAGCTCGATGATATTGACGTCTAAGCTTATGCGCTCAAGAGGTTCGTCCAAAGAATCCGTGGCTACAGTAGCGATCTTATTGAGGACCTCAAGTCCTTTAAAGATTTGACCAAAAATCATATAATCACCATCCAAGCGTGCTAATCCTTCTTTGGCGTGGACGATATAAAATTGACAACCAGCCGAAAGTTTGCCGGGATTATCGTCTCTTCCAGCGCCCACTGCTCCATAAATGTGCTTGAGGTCATCTTTGAATTCTGGCTCCAACAAATAGTCGGATTCATCAAAGCCCTCTGGGGTATCTGGGCAACCACCTTGAATCACAAAATCTTCGATCACACGATTGAAACTCAGGCTATCCCAATAATCTGCCTTCGCTAAACTGATGAAACTTGCCTTATGATTGGGAGTAGCATCATGCATCCAAAAGAGCATTTCGCCTAATGGCGTGATGATTTGGCCGACTTCGTATTTGACGACTTTTTTTTGTGGGCTAGTACAGGAGGCGAGTGCAAACAGTAGCAACGGTAGGAGGAACTTGTTCATAGTTAAGGGACTAGATTTTGTCCCATCAGTATAGCCATTATTCCACAGTATCCATAGAAGTACGAGATGCGTAGGTCAAGAGAGTATGATTACTCCTTCGGAGAACGCAAGAACAGATTCTTGCATTCTTATAGTAGTCGAGTCTTCAGCAATTAATAAGTCAAACCGTGCCCAAAAGGAAAGAGCGTATGCTTTTTAGGATAGCCAGGAGCATCTGGATCTTGAGCCGTAATGGCCTCCGCCTGATTGGCTAATGCAAAAGGAAGCTTCCCACTTGGTTTAAATTTCCCAGAGACGATATCCATTACAGCTGCATCGCTCACACCAAAAGTAGCGAGGATGGCGCCAGCATCGAGCAGACCACTAGCTTTATCTATTACATAAGGTTGACGAAAATCGATTGATAAGATCGTCTTTTCGGCTCCAACAGTACTCATGATTTTTTGAAGATCCGCTAGGGAGGGAGTGATTTTCCACGACTTTGCTTTCGCCATATCCGAGAAAGTGAGGAAGTCTAATTCCTCAAGATCAGCTCCCCCAAACATCCGCTCTCGCGTCCAAGGGTTGGTAACGTGTACTCGTATGATCGCATAGTCAGTATCCTCATCAATCGAAGCCAAACTCTCACCCTTGCTCTCGTTATAATCACCCGAGATCGCCTTGACACCCGGCCAGCTAGACTCATCGAATATCTCAGTATCCATCCCCATGGTAAACAGTTTTATAGAATCCTCTTTTGCTGGGAGAGCAATCGGTAGGGTCTTTTCGTTTTGGAGTAAAACGATGGATTTTCTTTGGGCGATATCTGCCTTTCTTTGAAAGGATGGATTGCCTACGATATAAGCGGCCCGATTAGGATCAACATATGGGTTTTCGAAGAGACCTAGGGTAAACTGCTCCTTGAGCAATCTTTTGACTGATAGATCGACTCTGCTTTCGGCAAGTTTGCCAGTTTGTACGAGTCCGAGGAGCTGTTGATTGTTATTGAAGCCAGAAAGAATATCCGTACCCGCCTCGATCGCAATGAGGATTTGTTCTTCAAGACTCTTATCCTCCAGTCCCCAAGCTCTGCTGCCGATGATACCCGTATCAGAATTGATATAACCTTTGAAGCCCAGTTTTTGGCGTAGAAGTTCGCTAAGAATCCCCTTAGAAAAGGCCATTCCCACATCATTAGGCATATAGGCTTGGCCCACTGGGATACCATAATAGGCCATGATAGAAGAACTACCCGCGTCGATAGCTGCTTTGAAGGGCGCAAGATGATAATCAAAATTATTGGCGGGATAGGCCTGATTTTTGCCGAAACTATAATGTGGGTCTCCGCCGCCTTCTTGGGGACCACCACCGGGAAAATGCTTGATAGTCAGCGCGACACTTTTAGAATTTAAAGACTCTCCTTGCAAACTTTTGACGAGGGTCGTAATGATTTCAGCCGCTAGCTCACTGTCTTCCGTAAAAGTCTCGTGTACCCGATACCAGCGGGGTTCGGTCGAAAGGTCTGCCATATAACCATACATGCCTCTCAGCCCGATGGAAGTCCATTCTGTCGCCATGATCTCACCAAATTCAGCGATCAGTTCTATATCTCGGGTAGCCGCGAGACCGCTTTCTTTGGGCCATGCTGACATGGCTCCTGATTCCACATTGATACCCGCTCTGGCATCATAATTCATGTGGTTTCGGGCATTGGACTTGAACACAAGCGGAATCCCTAGACGGGTGTTTTCAGCCATTTCCTGCGCTGCATTCATAAACTGGGCTGCCTCAAATGGAGTGATCTGTACACCAGCAAACGGATTAGGGGCCGGTTTTCCATTGGGCGTATTAGTTATCGTGTTTCGAAACACAAAGCGTGTCATTTTTTCATCTTCGATGAACTCAACGGCTTTTGCACTCACTTGACCTTTGACATCAGCATTGAGGGTATTGATCAAGAGCATACCGACTTTTTCGGTCAGGGTCATCTGTGAGACTAAGTCTTCAATCCGCTGATCAACGGGCTTTCGCCAATCTTCATAGACATCTAGCTTTTGGTTTTTGTTGAGGTCTTTGAACGCCAACTCATCCTCATACAAGAGATCCACTGCTCGCGCTTCAAGAACAGTTTGGAAAGTGACAGCTTCTGGGCCGAGCGGGCGAGCACCCACGATCACTAAAAGCAATAGAATCAATCTAAAGGGATGCAGCATGTTTCGAGGGATTTGTGAGTAATAGTAAGTAGTCAAACTAATGATAATGCTTTTTACTCACACTTTTGACTGGTAACGGTTGCTGAGCCCAAGCGTTCCGTGAAGCGGGGAAGAGAAGGGGCAATACCGAAAACCAATGTAGAATATCGAACGAACTAATTAGCTATTGGACATTGATATTGGGTATTCTCCGCGTTCCGCGAAGCGAGATGGGCAATTCGTTGATCGATTCGAAATTTCTCCTCATTGAAAAGTCTGGGATTTCTCCTCGCTCGCGCTCGTTCGAAAGGGCGCGTTCCGCGCAGCGGGCTGGAGCAAATAAAACAGTCTGCTCCTATACTATTTGGCCATAAGCAAAAAGGATTTTTTCATCACTTCATCATCGTCTCGGTAAACCAACTCCAACTGATTGGACTTCTCTGCTGCATTCCAGCTCGCTTCAAAATACAGTACCGAAGAATTTACTTTTACATTTTTCAGTTGGATGGATTCCCCTTCATTCGTCGCACAGAGATTTAGTATTAAGGGGTTGCCAATCAATTCTGGCAAGTCCACTTGGCATTGATATATGGGGTAATCCCCGCTTAGCTGGATGTTTCCAAACTCAGTTTTCGTGTCTGACTCGACGACGCGCCATATAGTAGCAAGCTCTTTGGAAGCTGAGGGTAGTGGCTGCAACAAAATATCTTTCACACTAAAAGCAAGGTGGGGAATCCAGTCTAATACATTGGCATTGGAAAGGATCGAAATCACCAAGCCTTCCTCGGGACAAAGCAATAAAAAGGAGCGTGCTCCATTCATGGACCCGGCATGATGATAAATGCTTTGGCCGCGGGCATCAGTACCGATTCGCCAAGTCAATCCAATGGAAGTTTTATCATCAAAGCTCGGCATCACTACAGCTGGCGTAAACATGAGTTTACGAGATTCGGCACTTAAAAAATCGCCCTGCAAATGGGCCTCTCCAAAGGCAATCATATCACAGACTGAAGAAAGCATCCCACCTCCTCCCCATTTGTAACTAGGGTCATCATGGGAAGTACTTTTCGCTTTGCCCTTTTTGTTCACTCGATAAAGTTGAGATCGGTTTGCATAAAAACTACCCACCTGATCAGGAACGCTATGCTTCATCCCCAAGGGAGTGAAAATGTCCTCTTCTAGATAACTAAGAAAATCCTTTCCTGAGGCCGCTTCAATCACCGCTTGCAGGAGAGTATAGGCAAAAGTAGAATATTGATATTCGCTACCCGGTTCATTGCTTAGGGGATCGTCAATGAAGAGCGCAAGCGACTCTTCGGTATTTTCATAATGCTTAAAACCATTGGTAAAATCGCCTCCCTGATAGTGTCTTATCCCTCCCAAATGTCTGCAAAGGCGCTGAATCGTAACTCCTTTGCCCGCATGAGGATAGTCTGGCAAATAGGTTTCCACGGCTTCCTCAATATTCAATTTCCCTTCCTGATGCAGTTTGACAATAGCCATATTGGTAAGCAATTTGGAGACACTGGCTAGACGGAATAGCGTACTGTCGGTAGCTGGGATTTTTTCCTTCAAGTCGGCATAGCCGAACGCTTGACTATACAGCATTTTACCGTTCTGTGAAACAGCTATCGCCATACCCGGAATCGATAGATTTTCTCTTAGTTGCTCGATCGTTTGGTCAAGGCGCTGTGTTTTTTCGCTCTCCGATTGTGCTTGAGCAATTGTGGCAATTAGTAAAAAAGAGCATACGAACAGACTCGATTTAAAGAATGATGAGAGAGGGAGGGGAAATTTCATAATCATATCAGCTAATGCATTTTAATACTTGAGCCTTAACTTCTACAAAATCATCAGACCAATGACATAATATCGTCTGGTCTGGGATATGAACGCATAGATAGTCCAAAGGCTAAGATGAATATGATTGATCTTCAGGAAATCGTATTTCAGGAGTAGGAATTGCGGATTGGTCGATAAGGCGATTTTGTCAAATCAAGAATCTGTATTTTCGAATATGCTTGATCCATACATTGATCGATTATTGCGAAGCCGTCTACTTTCCCATCTGTTTTTTTGGTTGGTAATATTGAGCATCTATTCGCTTTATACCAGTGCATTTTACGCCTCTATTTACGTCTATCTCGTCAATCTGATGGCCTTACTGCCTTCTCAGATTATGGCATCTTATCTGTTTGTCTACTATCAGGTTCCACGATTGCTTTATGCTAAGAAGTATGTTCGTTTTGCCATCTCTTTTTTATTCAGTGCCTATTTACTGATGGCGCTCGCTCGCTTTCTAACCATATATGTAGTAGAAGACATTTTAGAGCGTGGGTATCCCAAAGAGTCCGTCTATGAAATATTGACAGAGCCCCTCTACCTCTATATTCGCTATGGCCTAGTGGTATATTTCACCCCTTTTATCATGCTCAGTCTCAAGCGGATTCAAGACCGCTATACAGAGAAACAAAAGATCGTAGAACTTGAAAAAGCCAAGACGCAGGCAGAGTTAAAGTTTCTCAAAGCTCAAATACACCCTCATTTCCTTTTTAATACCCTTAACAATCTTTATGTATTGACATTGCAGCAATCTAAAGAAGCGCCCGACGTAGTGATGAAGCTCTCAGATATGCTAGACTATATGCTCTATCAGTGTAATGTGCCTTTTGTCTCTGCAGCTAAGGAAATTGATCTGATCCACAATTATATCGAGTTGGAGAGGTTACGCTATGGCGAACGCTTAGCTCTCCATTTTTCACATGAAGTTGATGATACACAAACAGAGATTGCGCCTTTGATTTTGTTGCCGATCGTAGAAAACGCTTTCAAACACGGAGCCAGTGCAGATTTACTGCAGCCTCAGATTGATATTTCTCTGCGGATAGCGCAACAGCAGCTATTTTTCAAAGTCTTTAATACGAAATCAAAGCTAATACAAGCTCCCAAAAACCAAAGTCGGGATGGTATTGGTGTCAGCAATCTCAAACAACAGTTAGCATTGATTTATCCCAAGCAGCACAATCTGGAAATCATTGAAACCCCTGATTCTTATCAGCTAAATCTAGAAATTGCCTTATGAGCGACTCTGTTAGATGCTTGATCGTAGACGATGAACCCTTAGCGATAGCACTGATGCAAGCGCATATCGAGCAAATCCCGCAATTGACATTAGTAGACTCTTGTCAAAATGCGCTAGCTGCTTTTGAAGTTTTGAAGAGAGAAAAAATCGATCTGCTTTTCCTCGATATTCAAATGCCAGTTTTGAGTGGGATGGAGTTTGTTAAATCCTTAAAGGAGCCTCCTGCGATCATTTTCACAACCGCCCATCGTCAATATGCGCTGGAAAGCTATGAACTCAATGTCGTTGACTATCTACTTAAGCCGATTGCTTTTATTCGCTTTTTCAAGGCGATCAATAAGTACCTTGATACCAGAACTCAGCTTACCACAGTAGCCCCTCCCAAAGAGCAACCACCCACATATCTCTTCGTCAATGTCAACAAAAAAAATCTACGCATTGCCTTTGAGGAAATCCTTTATGTCGAAAGTCTAAAAGACTATTTACGGATCGTCACCAAAAGCCAAAGCATCGTAACCAAAAGTACAATTACCGCCTTCGAAAAAACATTACCCAATAGTTTTTGTAGAGTACACCGCTCCTACATCGTTAATCTGGAGGAAATTAGTGCCTATACGCAGCAAGACATTGAAATTGG
>JBGCFA010000021.1:0-9957 GCA_045106675.1 Bacteroidia bacterium | reverse complement strand
CCGCCAGATAGAAGCGTTGCCCGAAGGCCGAAAAAGTAAGGGTAGCAAATAAAATGAGGAGAGCTATCTTTCGCATAATCAATCAATTTTGAGTAAGGAAAGATAAGCAATTTGTGATCGAATCTAAAGGTGGAAATTTATGCTCAAGACGCCAAGTGGGCTAAATCCGAGGTATTGAATTTCTGCTCCCGGATCGAGAAGCTGTCCCCAACCTAAGTGAGATTGTAGGCCAATATCGAAACTGATTCTCTTACGGGGTCGCCATGCAAAATGCAAGGCAGCACCTATATTTATGATATTGCTTGCCGATTCAAAATTTTCGCCACTGGCTGCTGATTGCCTGAACGTACGAAGACCCTCAATTCTAGGCTCAGCAAAAAAGATAAACTGTTTCTTTTTGCCCAAAGGAGAAAAGTAATATCTCCCAAAAAATTGCAAACCTCCATAATAACCGTCGTTATTCGCCCCATCTAAATTACTATAAAAGGCTTGTACCCCTCCGCCAATGAGCCAGCGATCTTTGAAAAAGTAACCGAAATCTAAATGACTGCCAGTAATTGAAGCGAACTCATTATTAGAACCTTGGATGCCTAATTTAGGATTGCGGATACTAATTAAGGACTCACCCATTTGATAAAAACCGTTTTCCTGAGCAGATAAACTCAGACTAGTAAGGCCAATCAATAGGCCTACAAAAAATACCTTCATGTGGTTTGATTAAAAGTTGGGGTGGTGTGTGGCAAATATATGAAAAGTGCATTCTTCTTTACCGTCTCGCGAAGGTGAAAAAGAATGCACTAAAAGAGGCTTGCAAAGACATTAAGGTTTTTTGGTTAAAGTTTGTGAGTTGCTACCGTAATAAAAAATACCTGCCTTTTTACCGTCTAGACAAGGTAAAACTGGCAGGCGCTGCGACCAAAGATGCAGAAGTCTTTATGAGCGGATGTTGAACTTTAAGTTTAGGCCGCTGCTATTCTATGTTGCTTGTAAAATCAGCCTTGAAGCACAGGCTTCAAGGCTGATTGTTTTTTAGTTGAAGAAGTAACTAACACCCCAGCTAGAAACCCAGCTTGTACCGAAGCTTACGCGTTCTTGAACAAAGGCATTTTCAGTTCCGAGGCGTACTCCGCCGCTTACTTCCATACCGAGACGTTTGCCAATGCGAAGTGAGGCACCCAATTTAGCGTCAGCATGCGCATCATACCAGCTTAGTTGTTGAGCCGTAACGGTAGGCGTCGCGATAAATGATTGATTGGCTTCAAGTCCTACGCCAAATTCTGAGAAGAAAGTCAAACGACCCGTTCCGGTATAGTTACGTTTGAAGGCATAGCCACTCAAGTGCTGAGCTACGGCACTACGTGATTGGTAGTTGACACGGAGACCACGCATTTTTTTGTCTTTGTAGAACTTACCATAAGTGGCTGTGATGCCAAACTGATCTATATTGGCGAGACCATCTACAGTAGTTGCGCCGCCAAGGCTAAGGCCATTGATGCTGAGCATACGCTCACCACGATTTTGGAAGTCTTTACGATCCGACTTGTCGCAGTCAAAATCATAATCCTGAGCTTGTAGGCCGCCGACACCAAGAGTAAGAACAAAGAGGTAAGTGAATAATCGTTTCATGACACTAAGATTGAAGTTGAATATTTGTTTGTTGTATGATAGCTAGAAGGGGAATGCTGGAAATTGGTTGCATGGACTTTCATTTTTTTTCTAGGATGTTTTCAAATCAGCGTTTAATTGCCTTTTTTAACGGTGCTATGTTAATCGGAATCCTTTCTAACACGACAGATCGTAGGGCGCCGATGGTGCCAAACACGATTGCCAAGCTGTCCAAAGCCGAACATCAAGTTTGGTTTGAAGCAGGCTTGGGCGCTAAAGCCTTTTTTGCTGATAAAGCGTATCAAGCAGCAGGTGCAGACGCAAAAACAAGAACTGAAATCCTTACAGGAGCGGAGCTGATTATCTGCTTGGAACCTCCCAGTGATAGTGAGTTAGATAGTATTGCGGCAGGGACTTACCTTATCGGCATGTTCAATCCTTTAGTGGATACGGCTTTAGCCGAACGCTTCATCTCACAGGGCCTCAAGGCTTTTAGTTTGGATCGAATCCCACGGACGACCATCGCCCAGTCGATGGATGTACTCTCTTCGATGGCATCCTTGGCGGGTTATCGGGCTGTTTTGGCTGGTGCCAACGCCTTGCCTTCTTATTTTCCGATGTTGATGACTGCTGCCGGCACGATACCCCCGGCCAAAGTATTGATTCTCGGTGCTGGGGTTGCGGGTTTACAAGCAATTGCTACAGCTAGACGCTTAGGTGCCCAGGTTGAAGCTTTTGACGTTCGTGCAGCGGCTAAAGAAGAGGTTCTCTCACTAGGTGCAAAGTTTGTCGAAGTCGAGGGCTCCACCGATGATAGCGCTGCTGGCGGATATGCTGTCGAGCAAACCGACGCTTATAAGCAACGGCAGAAGGAACTGATTCACGATCATGCCTCCAAAGCAGATGTGATCATCACTACTGCCAATATACCGGGTCGTAAAGCACCTCTCCTACTTGAGGAACGCACCGTCATGGCGATGAAGCCGGGAAGTGTGATTGTGGACTTAGCTGCCATCACAGGAGGCAATTGTGCGTTGACCAAAAATGATAAAACCGTCGTCGTCAATGGCGTCAGCATCATCGGTAATTCTCATCTCGCCTCTGAAATGTCAAGTGATGCTAGTCGCTTGTACAGCAATAATGTATATAACTTCTTTAGTCATGTGTTCCGCGAAGCGACACTCAATCTTGAAGACGAAATCACAGCGGGAACGCTGATCCAATAAACTCTTCCATACACTGCTCTTATGGATCTACTACTATCTTTCCTTACGGACAATCTCACCTTCATCTATGTGTTGTTGTTGGCGATATTTTTAGGCTTTGAGCTCATCGCCAAAGTACCCACCGTACTGCATACTCCCCTCATGTCTGGTGCCAATGCCATCAGCGGGGTAGTTATCATCGGGGCTATCCTTTTAGTGCGTCAGGCAGAAGCTGACGACTATCTAGCTCTTAGTCTAGGGGCGCTTGGGATCATCCTAGGTACCATCAATGTGGTGGGCGGACATGCCGTGACTCACCGGATGTTGGAGATGTTCAAAAAGAAATAAGCCATGCTAAACGCTATCGTTGATTTAGGATATTTGGGAGGAGTGATTTTGTTCATTCTAGGCCTACGTCGTTTGAGTAGTCCCCAAACGGCCCGCACTGGCAATCTGATGGCTGCTGCTGGCATGGGCCTAGCCGTCTTAGTTACCTTGATTTTGCCATTGGATAAAGGCGGTGATCATTATTGGTTGATTTTGATCGCTTTGGTGATCGGGAGTGCGATCGGTATGATCAGTGCCAAGCGTGTGTCGATGACTTCTATGCCGCAGATGGTCTCCATTTTCAATGGTTTGGGCGGGGCTTGTGCTGTTGCCATCTCAATCGCTGAGTTATACAACTACCAGCCCCAATTTGAAAGCCTAGGTGCTGACGCGATACCATTGGGGGCGCATTTGACGACCCTTTTGGCCCTCTTCATTGGTGGAGTAGCCTTTACCGGTAGTATCCTCGCTTATGGCAAGCTCGATGGTTGGATCAATGACCGCAAGTTGCGTTTGCCGCAGCCAACTTTGATCAATATGATTTTGCTACTTGCGATCTTGGTCGGGATTGGTTTTAAACTTTCCAGCCCTGCTGAACCTTTCTTTTGGGTGCTGATCATCATGGGCGTCTCTCTCATCTATGGGATGACCTTTGTGATTCCGATTGGCGGAGCAGATATGCCAGTAGTGATTTCCCTGCTCAATGCTTTTACTGGAGTAGCAGCTGCCTTGGCCGGAGTGGTTTATGACAATCAAGTAATGTTGGTGGGGGGTATTTTGGTGGGCTCTGCGGGGACCATTTTGACCATATTGATGTGCGAGGCGATGAACCGTTCCTTGTGGAATGTGATTATCGGTGGTTTTGGTAGCACTGGAGCCGCTGCCGCTCAAGTTGGGGATCAAGTGGCGCGTGTGATAACACCTAACGACGCCGCGATTCTTTTGCGTTATGCCAATCAAGTGATCATCGTTCCAGGTTACGGCATGGCTGTCGCCCAAGCGCAAAAAGTTTGTCATGAACTCGAAACCATGCTAGAGGAACACGGCGTTTCCGTAAAATATGCCATCCACCCCGTAGCTGGACGTATGCCTGGGCACATGAACGTACTCTTGGCGGAGGCCGATGTATCATATGACAAATTGTTAGACCTTGATGCCTCAAATAAGGCCTTAGCCGATACAGATGTGGTGATTATCGCTGGGGCGAACGATGTGGTCAATCCTGCGGCCGAAGATGATCCTAGTAGTCCGATTTTCGGGATGCCAATCCTTAAAGTATTGCTCGCCAAAACTACAATCGTCCTCAAACGATCTATGAGTCCGGGCTATGCGGGTATCCAAAACCCACTCTTTTTTCACGAAAAAAACCGTATGCTCTTTGGCGATGCCAAGGCCTCTCTCAACAAATTAGTCGACGAGGTAAAAATGCTTGGCTAGGCGTTGTATATTCGCCATATGCCTAGCACAAAAAATGCAAATCCGGTATTAACGGTCTTTCTGACTGTTTTTATCGATCTCCTTGGGGTTACGATTATTATACCGATTCTAGCGCCTCTCTTATTGAAAGAGGATGTTATTTTAGGGCCAGAATACACGGAAACGGCTCGTAATGTGATCTACGGCCTTTTATTGGGGAGTTATTCTTTCTTGCAATTTTTTAGTGCGCCGCTTCTCGGAACGATGTCAGATAAATACGGACGTCGGAAAGTGCTCAACTATAGTCTTCTGCTAACCTTATTAGGCTATGTGGTTTTTACGATTGCGGTGATGGACAATAGTCTTGTGGGCCTATTTATCGGTAGGAGTTTGGCGGGTCTCGCCTCTGGTAACCTTGCCGTCATCAACTCGGCAATGGCTGATATCAGTAAGCCTGAGGATAAAGCAAAAAACTTTGGCATTATCGGGATGGCCTTTGGAATTGGTTTTGTGATCGGTCCTGTTTTGGGCGGAGTGTTGGCGAGTAGTGAGCTAGTAAGTTGGTTCAATTACTCAACGCCTTTTATGTTTTCGGCCTTGCTGGTAGTGATCAATATATTGTTGGTTTACTTTAACTTCCCCGAGACGCTCAAAAACCCCAATCCTAATGCTCGTATTTCTCCGCTCAATGGATTTCGAAATATTGGGAAAGCGTTCCGCAACGCGGAGATGCGTAATACTTATCTGATGATCTTTTTCTTCTATTTGGGATTCAGCTTCTTTACGCAATTCTTCCAACCCTTTTTGATCAAGAAATTTGATTTTGGCACCAATGAGATCGGTTACCTCTTTGGTTTCGTGGGGATTGTTATTGCTATTACACAGGGGATATTGGTACGAGTTTTCTCTAAACGTTTTGAACCTAAAGCGACGATCCGCATTACGCTTGTCGGTCTGGTTATTTCGTTTTTGATCTTATTGTTTCCCGATAATGTGATGGGCTTGTATATGGTGATACCTGGGGTGGCTTTATTTCAAGGCTTGACGGCGCCCAATCTCTCGGCGATTGTCTCCAATTCTGCGGGCAAAGACGTACAAGGCGAAGCACTGGGTATCCAACAATCCATGCAATCCTTAGCCAATATGATCCCGCCATTGGTCGGAGGAGTCGCGGTCAGCCTTTTGATTTCACTGCCGATTTTGTTGGCAGCCACTTGTACTTTGATTGCTTGGGGAATCTTTATGTTTTCGCAAAGAAAATCATCATGAATGCATTTTTCCTAGATCGTTGGCGTTTGGCTGGAAGGATGAAAGCTTTCTCGTCCCGAGAACTCCCCCACGAATATCACCGCCTCAATACTCGCTTAGGTGTGCTGCGATTGCGCGATACGGGTGGAGATAAACCCGTCCTCATGATCGTACCCGACGGTCCCAATGTGATCGAGCATTATGATGAGTTGATAGCGTTATTACGGACTGATTTCCGGATAGTCTGTTTCGATTTACCAGGCTTTGGTTTTTCTTTTCCTAAAAAAGGCTGGGATTATTCTTATGCCGCGGCGAACGCTTTGTTGCTTGAACTGATGGCACAGCGCAAAATCGAGCAAGCTACTTTTTCCTTTCCCTGTGCCAATGGCTTTTATGCTCTTGCGTTCGCCGAGGCGCATCCCCAGAAGGTTAGTCGCTTAGTACTTGTCCAAACTCCAGCCATGTCAGAAATGAAAAAATGGACAGATCGGACTGTACCAAAGATATTGCGGATACCGCTTATTGGGCAAATCGCGATGGGCCGCTTAGAGGAGACATTTGCCAAGAAATGGTACAATTATGCTTTGCCTCGCGAGCGAGATCGTGAGCCTTGGCAATCTACTGCCTTACAAGCTGTCCAAAATCGAGGCTGCTTTTGCTTGGCTAGTCTCAGCCAAGGCTTGAAAAAAATGGAAAGCGTGCCTTTGTCGATTCCTGACTCAATGCCCGCTTTACTGATACATGGTGAAAAAGATTTTACGCATCAGCCGACTGACTTTGGTAGTGCGAGAGCATTTCGATCTGATTTAGCATTACGGCCTTTTGCAGATTGTGGTCATTTTCCTGATTTGGAGGCCCCAGCAGCTTTTGCCAAAATTCTCAAAGAATAATCAAGATGGAACTGAGTTTTGAGGTCAACAACACTCCCTCGGAAGTATTTCGATATCTATCGGATATGGAAGCTTTTGTTAGTGTGCATCAGCTGATTTATCGGATTGATCCTATTGCAGATGGCAGTTACCTGATACACGAAAAGCTGAAAATAGGGCCGATTCCCTACAGATTTACTTATCCGGTAATGATTCACGCTGACGCTAAAAAGGGAGAGGTCAAGATGCTTGCTGTGATCAAGAAATTGATCTTCGTTGAAATGGATTTTATCATCCTTCCTAGCGATGGAAAAACCATTGTGAAAGAAGTGGTCTCTATTAAATCTGTCTTACCTGTAAAACCGATTTTGAAAGTGGTTTTTGCTCGCGAGCATAAAAAGATGTTCGCTAAGATGGAGTGATGCGATTTTCTGGGCAGCTATAAAATTTTGCTATGTGTGGCGATTAAATATTTGCTATGTGTGGCGACGCAAGATTTTGCGTCGCTACTGTGGGCTTGTGGTGCCGCTACTGATGTCTGTGATGCAAAATATTGTTGTATCTGTGGCGACGCAAGATTTTGTTGTATGTGTGGCGACATAAGATTTTGCGTCGCTACTGTTGGCTTGTGGTGCCGCTACTGTGGCACCAATTCCCCTTCTTGCCAGGCCCATTCATTGCTATGGGCACCGCCGATCCAAACAGCAGCAGCTTCAAACTTAGCCTTGCCAGCGAGCACTTCTTGGCCTTGTTCGCTTAAGCGAACGCTCTCATCTGTTTCTACAATCAAAGGCTGTAAACGCTTGATACGATTAAAATACTGGCTATCGCCAAAACCTCTTTGGTGATTTTGTCGCAAAATCTGACCGACCCATTTTAATCTGCTTGGCAAACCTTCGCCCAATATCGCTAACATCTCTCGTTCTTCGAGAGATAAGCCATTGTTGAGGTCTGGAAAGCGCTTTAGGTGAAGCTGTAATGCCGCTTTGAGAGAAGGAAAGGCCTCCGGAAAAGCTTGCTCAATCAAGTTTGAAAGTTCTCTGGGATCCTGAGCGGCATAGGTTAGGTATGCGCTATCCGCGAACGCCAAATCTTCAGATGATAAGGCTAAGCGTTCCGCGAAGAGCGGTCCAAAATGAACTGCTGATAATTGTCCTAAACCTCTAAAATCCGCTATCTCTGGATGATCGACCGGGCAGACTAAACTGATCTTGCCCTCAAAACGACCCTTAAGCGCACTAAGTGCCGCAATCATATTGATCTGGCAAAAAAGATCGTACTCAAACCAAAGCACAATCTCGTCATAATCAGATAAATCCAATAGTTTTTCAAACTCGCGGCGCATCCCATTGACTTGGGTGAGATCATCAGGCTTATAAGCTTCGTTGAGGAAGTTTTGCCGCGCCTCAAACCATTTGTCTGTCAGCAAAGGATAAAGGGCTGGGCCTTCGACGAGTATTTCACGCCAAATCATGATGTCTCCGGCTATAGCCGAACGCTCAAATTCGGGACGCGTAGCATCACCGTTGAGTATGTGGAGGGTCTGAGACATAGGGAAAATACTGAGTAGTAAGTATATAGTATTGAGACAGACTATTACTAGCTAAAATGTCTGGTATAATAGATACTTTTCGCGAAATCTTAAAAAGGGAGATCACGTTCGTGTAAAATGAGCAATATCAGCACTTTGTCTCGAAAGATCTGGAAAATCACACAATAGTCGTGTTGGATGCGTCCGATGCGATAATCATGTGAACCGGATTTGATGCCGTCGCAAACAGGAAATTGATCTGGATAGCGAGGTATTTCATCAAATACCACATCCAGAAAATCGTCCATTAGTGCTTCAGCTTCTTGCGTTAATCCGTCTTCTAAGTATTCATTATAAAGGCCATCGATATGCTCGACGGCAAGTTTGGTTAGGACAACCGTTCTTTTTTCTGCCATTTAGGGTGTGCGTTAAAAAACTCAGCTTCAGTGACTTCACCGCTAGCCTTAGCATCACGTATCAGTCGGTTAAAGGCACTAACTGAGAGAGGCTTATGGCCGTTAGGTGAACGCTTTTGCTGAGCGTCTTCTGTCACTTTGGCGCGTTGCAGGGCAGAAAGCAAATGGTAGACGTCGCTTGCCAGATCTGGCTGACCTGCTACATCCATTCTTATTTGAGTGACATTGCCTTGTGGGTCTTTGATTACTTCTATTCCGTCCATACACTTATTCTTCTAATCCTAATATACGGAAAATTTACCTTTTGGGTCGATTTGTGGTTCGAATGGCGATTATTTATTGGCTAATCGGCGATGGTATGCAGTGTCATAAAGTCTGGTGAGTTTCTCAAAAATCATACTATTTGTTTGATTGTCAAGACTTTCAATGATGCTCTCTTTTTCTCGCTGCGTGAGGTGCCAACTGAGAGAGGCCGGTTGCTCAAATGATTCACGTGGATATTCAATCGGCACTACTTCGACGGTACCATCATACCATTCTTGCATAAATTCTAGCAGATAATCATTGGCCATATCCTTAGCCTCCGCCATCGAATATAGCCCACCGCCCAAAGGACGCATCATGCTGCTAAACATATTGGACTTTTCTCCAAAACGGATCGGATCTTCACGATAGTTGTCTCGAATTTGAATGAAATATATGCCCGAAGTATTGGCGGCAAACCAATCACGAAACTCAAACAAATACTTCACTGCAGTCTGAGTTCCATAATTGTCGATCGCGCCAGCATCCATCACCTGCATGACTGGCTCACTCGGTAGTTCGACGACGGGCAGTACATATGGGAAGGTCGCGTTCATCCGCAATGCGGTCGTAAACAAAAGACTATCCGCTCCCTGTTCTTCAAACATCCGCCGAAACTCTATACCTGAGGCTTTAGACAGATATGAATCCGTGATCCGATTGGGCCGTGTCAGATAGGAAACCGGATTAGAAGCGATATATAGTTTACGCCCTTGGTTGAGGACTGTCGGAGTCAAGATTACTGGAGGGATCTGGCCTTGCGCCTCAGCGAACGCATAATCTCCTAATCTGCGACCCACAAATTCTGGCAGATTTACTGCCAATTGCTGATCGAAGCTATAGCCGCCATCGCGATTATAGGATTGGCCATTGAGTTCTACCTTCTTACTCGGAAGCAAAATGTCAGCGTACTGCGTGAAAAAGAGGCGATTGAGCAGGTCGCGAGATATGTTTTCTCCATAACGAGCATCTTGCAGATCTATATATTGTTGTTGACGTTGCCAGAGCAATTCTCGGTAATAAGACAAACCAATCAT
>JBGCFA010000209.1:0-23025 GCA_045106675.1 Bacteroidia bacterium | reverse complement strand
TGGATTAGGGTAAATAGTGAATTCTATATCTTTTGTAGGCTCTAGCAATACAGAGACAAGATCACTTTGGATTATTTCTCCACTATAGCTCAGGAGGGTGATACGGTACCAGATTTGAGTTACGGCTAGTCGCCGAACGCTAGAGTCCCTATATGTATATTGGTACAATTGCCCTTCTATCGCCTGACTAGCAAGTTCTTGGAGAGTTTCGAACGCTTTCCCATCTTGGGAACGCTCGACTAGCATGATACCTTCTCCTTTAGCAAGATTAGCGCGCCAGTCCAATTGTACCGCTTCATCCGTTAGGATAGCATTGGGACCCATGAGACTCATCGGCAGCAGAGAGATATCAATGGGCTGGTGAAAACCTTTGGTCAAGATATTAGCTCCCGTAGTTTGGGTACCGACGATGGGTTCACCGAAGGTATAGAGATAAGTATTGATGCCAATGGTAGCACTACCACCACCATTGGAAAACACCTTGCGTTCGAGACTTTGTGCCTGCCCAAAATGAAAGAGCAAGACAAAGCTGAAAAGTATGATACTAATCTTATGCATGAGCTTAGTTTTGCTGGTTTTGGAGGGCTTCTACCTCTAATCGTAAAGCTTCTATCTGGGCTTGCTGCTCTTGGATAGCGTTTACGAGCACGGGTACCAATTCTGCGTAGTTGACGCCCATTGGATCGCTTTCTATTTCTCCTTCGGGAGAACCACTGACTACTTCAGGGATGACTTGATGTAATTGCTGGGCTGAGAAGCCAATCTTGGCCGCACTGCTTGGATCAGATTTCCAATGGTAGCGTATGCTCTGTAGATTCATGAGTTCGGCAAGGCCATAATCCAAAGGCTCGATCTCAGTCTTGAGACGAATATCAGAAGTTTGTATGGTGCCGTTTGTTGCATAAACTGCCGACCAACGTCTCGTCGCTGTACCTAAGGTATAAGCATTGTCATTGTCTGGATAAGCATTGCCGTCAAAACGAGTCTCGTCACTGATATAAAGCCCAGCTGCGGGGGGAGTTACGTTGGCACCGATAGAAACCCCTCCATTACTATGAACTCTAAAGCGGGTAGTGCCATTGACTTGAACTCTGAGTGGGTTCTCTCCGGTAGCAGCACTAATATGAAGGCGATCAGATGGGCTATTAGTTCCGATACCGATTTGTTTGCCGACATCTTCAATCACAAAAGCATAATCGTTTGATGAGCTGCTAGGTGAAATGACAAAACGTCCTCCTCCCACAGCCCATGCATTTGCACTTGCACCGATATACCAATCAACCCCGCCAAGATCATCATTATTGAGTCTAAATTGCCATCCAGTAGAAAGCACATCTAGTTTTGTTGCTGGTACATTATTGCCAATTCCTACTGATCCGCCGCCATTGACAAGAAACACATCTTGAGTAGAGTTGAAGTTGAGATAAAGTCCTGAACCGATAGTCTCGATTTGATTAGCGTCAAAAGCCATTCCCGAAGTCGTAGTTCCTAACAAAAGCGTTGCATTTGTGGGATCTAAAGCACCAGCGTTACTCACCGAGCCCAAAGCAGACGAAACCTGTAACATACCGGTTGGGGCATTATAACCAATGGCGGTTTGGCCATTTTTCTGAATCATAAAGCTGTTGGAGCGAGAGCTATTATTGGTGCCATCCCCTATCATAAAGATTGGATCAGTACCTACCCAAGCTGCACTATCACCTGTAATTACATTATAGCGTCCGAGTGCCATCGAAGCATAAGGATAAGAATTAGTTTGATAGCCAAAAGTAGAGGAATAGTTGCCACGAGCTTCGGTAACCCAGCCTGTCGAAAAAGAATTATAGCCATAGGCATCACTTGGACCTAAAGCAACGGAAGCTTGCCCGCGGGCATCTGAGTTCCAACCGATCGCGACTGCATAGTCTTCCCGCGAACTAGAAGCGCCTAAACCTGTTGTGCCCCCTCCAATGGAAACTCCGTATCTCCCGCCGGTATAGCCATACATTGCAATACCGCCTTCATCTTCAGCGGTCCCTTCAAAAGTGATACTGCCTCTTCCTATGGAGCTACCTCCAAAAGTAAAACTGCCATTGCCTCGCGCATTGCCAAAGAAAGCGACTGAGCCACTACCATCAGCCCAGCCAAAACTACCAAAAGCAAAAGAACCAAATCCTTTGGCTCGACTGTTTTGCCCAGCTGCGAAAGAATAATAGCCTACACTATCGTAATCCCAAAACTTATCATAATTATAGCCTCCGAAAGGATTGGTTAGAAAACCTGCTCGGAAAGCTCCTTTGGCACCATAGTAGATCATTTTGAATCCAGAGCCAGTAAGATCGTCTCCTATCAAGAGATTAGAGGTGTCAGCGAGTTGAAGAGTTGTTATCGGATTGTTGGTTCCAATGCCGACTCTGCCACTATTGTAAAAAGCAGTATTTGTGTTTTGAGACCAAATCGGTAGCGTTGCATTGGCTGGAACCCATTCGGTACCATCGTAGGAGAGCACTTGCCCCGCCGTAAGGCCCGTCATATTTACATTATTGATTTCGCCCAGCTCCATATCTGCATAGAGGGCATAAGGAACACTCACAAATTGGCAAGTCCCCAAAGGCACAAATCCGGCACCCGCATTGACTTCAATATTGACTTGGTGCTGACTACTACCCCAATCAATGTTCGCAAAACTACCGGAAACAAGCGTTCCTTGGCCAAGGACCAGATTGAACAGGCCAAAATTATCTGTGGTTACATTATGAGTTTCTTGAAATACGGTCGCTGAGGCTGCCGTTTGAACACTAAACCTGACACTGACCGTAGCATTGTTCATCGGAGTGCCTGTTCCGTCTCTGACTACCGATTGAAACTGTATGCCTTGAGGGGACTGGGCTTGAATAGTGGCAAACAAGAGTAATAATACACCAAATAGAAAGCTGGATTTTTTCATGAGTGATAGGCTTTGTTTGTACCTTGTATTGACTAGTGTCAATCATTGGGCAAAGCGTTACCGTAAGGATGAAAAAAAATAAAATTTAGCTGAGTCGGTAACGTTTTGAAAGCGAATAGCTACTAGAATATGAAAACATCTCTACGCGACGAGCAGAGCTTGGTGCGAGATATAAAGCAGGGTGGAAGAGCCTTAGATGAGCGCCTAAAGGAGCTTTATCTAAACCAAGGTCTTTGGGATAAGATCTGGGGCTTCATTCGTAGCCGTGGAGGAGAAAAAGAAGACGCAGAGGATGTGTTTCAAGATGGTATCCGGGCCTTGATCTTGAATGTCAGGCAAGACAAGTACAGCTATTCGGGCAGTGTTGAACAGTATTTGGTCGGTATTTGCCGCAATCTTTGGTTCGCTAGATTTAGAGAGAAAGAACGTTTAGCCCTCATTCGGGAACGCCAAAACGAGCAGGAAGAAGATTGGGGCATCGATCCAGAGCAAAGCTTGATAGGGGAGGAGCAAAGAGAAAAATTAGAGGCGCTTTTGGGACAATTACCAGAGGTTTGTCGTGAGGTACTTGAATTGTGGCAGATGGGATATTCGATGAAGGAGATTGCTAGCCAAGTGGGCTATAAAAGTGAAGGGGTTGCTCGCAAGAAGAAGCATCAATGTATGGGCAAACTAATGGCGTTTTTAGCCGAAAAACCGGAATGGAAAGCATTAATTCGTTAATCCAATTAAGGCAATGGACGATACATTAAGCAGGATTGAGTCATATTTAGCAGCTGAGATGAGCGAGACAGAGCGTATTGGCTTTGCCGAACGCTTGGCCAAGGAGCCTGAATTGCAGGCACAGCTTACTCAATATCAGGATAGCCGTGCTTTGTTGGAGCAGGCCGTTAGCCTAAGGCTCAAAAAGCAAATGCAGCAAATGCAACGACCGGAGGCTAAAGTACAATCGCTGGCAAGTCCTTGGCTGAAATGGGGCAGTTTAGCGGCTAGTATTGTTGTGTTGTTGGCGGCAGGTCTCTGGTGGACAGGGCGTTCAGCGAGTAGCTATAATGACTATTTTGAACCCTATGCCTTGGCCAGTAGCTTGAGAGGAGACGAAAGCAAGACTCCTATGTGGCAGGAAGCCTATGAGCGACAAGATTATCCATTGGCGAATCGCCTGCTTAATGGTATTCCTCCTAGTGTATCTAATTGGGTGGAGGCGCAGTTTTTTCTTGGCAATATTGCCTTGATTGAAGCACGACCTACTGAGGCGGTTGCCTATTTTAAAAATGTCATTAAACTTAAATCTCCCCGATTTGAGACGGCAGCCGAATGGTATTTGGTTTTGGCGTATTGGGGAAAGGAGGACTTGAACTCGGCTCGTCAATTGGCAGCAGAAATACTTGAGGATGAGCAGCATCCTTATTATGATCGAGTCAAAAGACTAATTCCCAAGCTTGAGTAAGTGAGCAGCCCTAAATCAAATGATATATCCCAAAACCAGCGATTAGGAAGCCTAAGGCTAAATAAAAAATCCTCGCTCCATTGCGTCCTAATGACTTAACAAAGAATTTTGCTCTGCGGGAAGTGAAAAACAATTCCCAATTGGAGATGCTGGCTCCCGAGAGAAATGCCCCAAGTAAAATACAGAAATAGTAGGCGAAACTTTGGTCTTCCATTTAGAAAATGATTGAGTTTTCGATCTAAGCTTGATTCAAGATTAGTGGCTATACACCGCGTTTCCAAATTAATTCGGGATTAGCAGCATCTTGATCGAGAATGCCTGCGATTTTGAGGTGATATTTGACACTGTTCATCATCTTATCACTTATCCAACCGTGGATGGCCCATTCGGTGCTATGATACCAGCGTTCTACATCTGAGAGCTTTTGTTCGTAGCGCTGACTGACCAAGTCGATCGCGCGTGGATCTTGCATAAACTGATCAGAACTATCATGAATCGTTCGGAGCATCCGAATAATCGTATCTGGTTCACGTGCCAAAATCTCATCAGTAGCTGCTACCACAAAGCATGGCCAAGGCGTAATAAATTCTCCCACACGGCGCAATGATCCACGATCTACATATGGCTTGGTCGTATATTTTTCCCAGTAAAACACGTCAGACTCTAGTTTGGCTAAAGAGTCCAACGCTCCATCGAGATTTTTGATCACCTTGAATTGTGATTCGTCCAACTGATAGCCTTTGGAGTTAGCATCGACAATGGCCATCAGATGAGAGCCAGAACCGAAGCGGCTGATCGCATATTGTTGGTCAAATATATCTTGGTGGTAGCGAAGACTATTTTTCACCCCAGTATGAATGCCCCAGATGAGTGGAGTACTCACATATTCACTGATGATCTTGCTGGAATTGCCTCTGAATATATCCGTAATAATGCCTTCAGTCAGCAAGATGCAAGCATCAACTTCGCCATCTCTAAGGGCTTTGGTCATTTGGCCAGTGCCTCCGGGACAATTTACCCACTCGACATTAACTCCCCGCTTTTGGAAGTCGCCTCTTTCGATAGCAAGGTGAATAGGAAGATTGAAATGTTCGGGTACGCCTCCGAGGCGAATGCTAATTTCTGTCATGCGATGAAGTGGTAAGAAACATATATCTATGCCTCGAAGCTGAGTGAATAGGGGCGAAAGCGAAGCGAAAAATTACTTTATCTCTCGCTAACATAAAAACGCTGGTAAATTTCATTCAGAAATCTACCAGCGTTTTGAGTAAGATTGGGCGTTCCGCGACTAGCGTACTACCACAAATCGGTTCATCAGACGAGCCCCTTCTACAAATACGCCATAAGCATAAGTACCAGCGGCTAGTGACTCAATATCAATGACTTCGCTATAAGTACCAGCGGCCATTGTGCCCTTTTTGACTTGTTGTATCACTTTGCCGTCGATAGTATAAACTACTATTTCTACTTCAGAGGCTTCTGCAATGTCAAAATTGATGCTTAGTAAGTTCGAAGCAGGGTTTGGATAGGCCGGACGGAGCGTGAGATTGTTCCAAACTGCTTTTGAGTCTTCGATATCTGTAGCCGTGAATTCGACCAAAACGCCAATATAGTTGTCGATGTCAGACCCCCAACTCAATGTATCGGTATAGGTATGCCAAGAGTTGTCCGACCATTTTTCCCAAGCGGCATTGCCGGAACCACAAGGAGCGCTGCGGTCATCAGTCGTAAATAGTCCGGCTGTATCTTGCGCTGCATAAAGAGCCGAGAGGTCGATACTTGCAAAAAAGCTTGGATCGCTAATGCCAACAGGAGTAGAAAAAGCAAATATTGTCGGTCGAGCAACTGAGTCGGGCTGAACAACCGCACTCGTTTTGACTGCAGCGCTCGTACCTAAAAGAGCATCAGGGGCATCAGCACTATTGGCCGAATAAACCTTGGCCGTAATATCGGCATCTCCTACCACCGAAGCATCGGAAAAGTAAGCCCATATTTCTTGAACAGTGAATGAAGTGGAGCCTGTAAAGTCAAATCGTTGTGCCTTTTCAAGATCGCCAAAACTGTTTGTACCCGAAAGAAATCCCCAATCATTAGCTCCACTAGGGATAAACGAAATAACTGTTTGTCCACAAGTTTGGCTAAAGGAAGGTGCAAATAGTGTATCCAATTCTAGTCGAGTACCACTCAAATTTGCAGGCGCAATGCGTACTGTCTTAACTGGGATTGGGTTGTGTTGACGGTTTTGGGCTGATAGACTAAGACCAAAACCGGCCATGAGAATGAGTAAGATTACTTTTTTCATGAAGGTTTGTTTATGGTAAAAGAAAAATCCCCGAGTGTTTTCAATCGGAAAGACGCAAAATAAGCAGCTGAGACCTTGATTAGGAAGTTAACTTTGCGGGGATACCTACATAAACGCCTGATTGCTCTAGGTGGTTGGTGACAACTGCTCCAGCTCCGATTGTACTATGAGAGATTATTTTCCTGCCGGGCAGAACGTTTACCCCTGAGCCTAGAAAACAATTGTTGCCAAGTTCGACAGCACCACTAATATTGCTGCCTGGGGAAAGGGTGCAAAAGTCCCCGATTTGAGCTTCGTGTCCAATGGTTGTGTTGAGATTGACGATGCAATGTCTACCAATAGTTAGGTTGACCGTCAATTGTACTCCTGCGCATATGATGCTTCCAAGGCCGATTTGTACGCTTGGAGCTACCGATACCTGAGGATGAATGAGGTTAATTGGCTGAAATCCGGCTTGTTCGAATTTATGACAAATGCCTTGGCGTATTTTGGGGTCGCCGATGGCAACGACAAAACAGCAGTGATCCTTTTGGTTGTTCATCACCGACTCGTCGGTACCTAGATAGGGAATATCATTGTTCCAATCAGGAGCTTCTGGCGCGACTATACCTCTAAGTTTCCACATTGGTCGGTGAGCGTTGATTTGACTTAGTAGCCAAATACATTCTCTGGCAAAGCCACCACTGCCGATAATGATTAAGGATTTCATGAGCTACTAAGGTGCGATAAATGAATCAATTGCAAAAATATTTGCGATATAATCCCCGAAACTTATAAAAGGCGAGAATTTGCTTTGTTTATCCAAAGTCCTAAACCTATATTTTCATCCATTGGCGAAAAACTTGTTTCCCTGGCGTTATTCCTACTTATGCACACTGTATTAAAGGCGATGCTTGCTTGCCTGATTCTCGCGACTTCTTTAGCTTGGGTTGGATGTCAATCCAATCTCAATAAAGGTACTCCATACAGCATTAAATCTGTTGATGGAATTTTTGTGGATTCTCTTTCCAATCAAACCGATTCTGGAAAGGCAATTTGCATTTATGATCGCGTTGCCCTTCGGCGACTTCCTACCAAAAAGCGTTACCCTGATGGGGAGGATAACTTCATTACCACCCTTTGGTATGGAGAAACGGTCGAATCTCTCAATGAGATGCAGGAAGTTGAAAAGGAAAAAACCAAGTTTATCCGTGTTCGCTTAGGCGATGGGAATGAAGGTTGGGTTTTTGAATATGCCTTTGAGACTGATGCGAGAAGAGGTGCTATGCTCAAACCTACTCCTCTGTATCGTCGTCCTGACTTGATGACGCTACGCAATGATACACTCAAAGCAGGAGAGATTGTGGCTGTCTTGGAACGGCAAGGTGATTGGCTACATGTCTCGGGTAGAAACAAAGACAAAAAAGGCTGGGTACAAGTCAGTGATAATATTTCACTACGTGAAAAAGATGTTTATATCGCTTTGCTCTGGTATAAGGCACGTACCGCAAGTCGTAAATCTAGAGCCAGCAAAGTGGCCAATGTCATCCATGATCCGATTATTGCAGGTTCCTTGCTTAAGGATCTCGTTGAGTTAGACTATAATGAAAACTATCGTTCGCTATTAGAAACAGACTCTAGCGAAACGGAAGATAGTACTAGCACTAGCATCGAAGAACCGGCTCCTACTTCAAGCAATGTAAAAGCAGATAGTCCGCAACTTTATATTACCGGTGATCAGGTAAACATTCATACTACTCCCAAAACACAAAGTGATAATGTACTTGCTAGTCTGAAAGAAGGTGATATCTGTCTTGTCCTTGAAAAAGGAGACTTTGAAGCGATCGCTGAAGCGGAAGACTTCTGGTATAAAGTTGATTTTGAAGGGCAGGAAGGCTGGGTATTTGGGTATTATACCTCAATGCGTAGTATGTCTGTGAGTAAATGAGCTTATACTGCTGAGCAGAACGCTTGGGTTTCGAAAGAGTTCCCGGTAGCTTGAAGAATCCCTTAACTCTAGGTCAAACTCATCATGACATGAGTTTTAGATTTCTCTACCGATAGGCATCGGTATTCGAAATAGTCGTTCCGCGAAGCGGCAGAGAAAAATAAACAAAGCTTTAAATAAAGGCAGCGGTCCCAAATCTGAAATCAGATTTGGGACCGCTGCTATTTGTAGAGAATATCTTGATTAAGGCTTTTCCCAGCGCTCTACTTTCTTAGCGCCTAAAACCACTCTCGTACGTTCTCTTTCTCCATTACGGATGAAGCTTACGCGTATGCTTTGGCCTGGATTGAGACGCTTCATGACATCTTTAAGATCATCATAATCATCTATCTCTTCTCCATTCATACCAATGATTACATCACCTCGACGTAATCCAGCATCTTCTGCAGCTTCATTATCAACTAGATTGCTGATGCGAACACCATCGCGGCTATCTTCAAGATATACTCCTAGATAAGGCTTACTCTCGCTTACCTTTCTGCCTTCTGGCTGCCAGCTGTTGTCAGTGCTCTGTGTATGCCCTAAAGTAGCGGTCGTTCGCTGCAAGCGGCCATCACGATAGTAGCCAACTCTGATACGACTTCCAGGCTCTAATGAACCTAGGTAAGCTCTAAGGGCTTCTGCCGTTGGGATATCATCATTGTCAAAACCTACGATGACATCTCCTTCTTGTAGGCCTGCTGCTTCTGCGGCGCTATTGTCGATGACACCATCAATATATACTCCATAGACATCAGGTAGCCCCAATTCTTCGGCTAGGTCTTCGTCTACATCTTCAGAGTAAACACCTAAGAAAGCTTTGCTGCCAGCATCATCGTCTGCTTCCCAGCTATTGTTTTCATCACGATCCCAATCCCAATTGTTGTTATGCTCTTCAGTATGAGCTTCCTCCTCATGATTACCATTATTATAATTATAGTCATAATCGTAATTATAGCTATAACTATCGCTGTGGGAACCACTAGTAGGATTGAAATTGAGTACTGCTTGGATGATTTGATTGCCTCTTTTGTAGATAATTGCAACGGGTTCATCGGCTGAGAGATGAGTCTTAGCGTTGACAACGTCTTTTTCACTATTGGTTTTGAAATCGCCTAGTCTTAGGAGGACATCACCATTGCGCATGCCTGCTCTTTGAGCGGCTCCGTTTTCGGTTACTTTAGAGATACGGATTCCTTCTTCACAGCTTGAACCATTATCTAAATAAACACCTAGAAGGACTTTGCCTCCTTGCTGAGTACGAGGCCTAGCTGCCCCATCTTGCGTCACTACTACTGTACGGGAAGGGCCTCTATTGCTTCGCACAACGATTCGTTCTTCTCGTGCATCGCCCGACATTTCGAGTCGATCCAAGACTTCGTCGAGATCTACTTCTCCATTCGCCTCAAAGGTGGTGTCGATGGTGATTGTACCTCGGTCGGTCTCTTGGGTGATACTTACTGTAACGCGTTTTTGCCCTAAAACACTCAAGGTGCTAAAGCATAACAGCAGGAGAAAGCCAAATTTTGCTGAGTTCATATACCTCTTGGTTTAATAATTCTTAATACTAATATAAGGCAAAAAAACGCCTAATGTTGTGTGTCTCAGTTGCTTAAGACTATTTTTAATGCTTCTTGGTGATGAAGTATCTGTTGTTAAGGGGGAAGATATTACCATTGGTCTAAAGATTTATGCTTTCTGTCGTAATTGCGAAAAAGCGCTGAAATGGCAATTTTGACCAGCTAAATCCAATGAGTTTTCCATACAAAAGACCGCTTGTCGGTAGACAAACGGCCCTCTTTATAACGAAAAAATCTGCGCTTATCTCGTTATTTACCAGCCGCTTCGACTAGCTCAAGTATTTTATCATATAGCTCTTCCTCATCTCCCGGAGCATAAGAAGTGTGTTGATACACAATCTTGCCTTCTCCATCTATCAAAAAGGTATGAGGGATATTCACTACGTTCATTGCACGTTTGAAATCACTATTCTTGTCTAAGTAAACTTCGTATTCCCAGCCAAATGCATTGACCAATGTCGGTACCTGGCCAGCGTTACGAGCATCGTCGATAGAGATCGCGACAACTTTAACACCTGTCTCGTCTTGCCAATCTGGATAAAGATCATGGATTGCTTTGAGCTCCTTAATACAAGGCTTGCACCATGTGGCCCAAAAACTAATTACCATAGGTTTACCATCATTGTCAAAATCGGCAGTGCTAACTTTTTGACCTTCTAAAGTTTCAACTTCAGTCGTCGGAAGTGTTTTGTTTTCTTGGGCTTGTAGTCCGACACTTATAAGCATTAGACCTCCAAGGATTAATAACAATAATTTATTCATGTGTCTACTTTGTATATGATTAGGAAGTGATTTTTCTAAAATAGTAACGTAAAGATGTCTTAATTCTTTCAATCATATACAAACAACAGGCCATTTTCCCCGCTTGATCAGACAAATTTGTCATTCCTCTGTCTCGGCACTATATTTGTTTCATTAGGAATGAGGGGCAAAATATTGCCCCCTTTCTACAGACACTAGATCCATGAAAAAACGTTTTACCATCCTTTTGTTAGCCTTGCTTAGCTTCAGTATCTCGCCTCTTATGGCAGGTAGTGGGAGTGAAAGTGGCAGCACTTGGTTTATCAGTGCTGATGGGCAAGGGCAAACTGGGACCTTAGAAGCACCTTATCCCAACCCTTCTTCTCAAAAGGCATTTGTCAAGTACGAACTTCCAGGCGCACATTTTACGGGAGAGTTACGTGTTTATAGCTTGATCGGTCAAGAAGTTAAGATAGTGCCATTAGATCAGGCGTTCGGCGAAGTCGAAATCCCCACACAGGAACTCAAGTCTGGTATTTATTTTATTTATCTTGTTGTTGATGGTCAAAAACTGACTTCTCGCAAGATGGTCGTTACGCATTAAGCCTTTCATGGATCAGGCCCCTGTTTATTCAGTAGGAGAACTTACCGTTTACATCAAAAATCGTTTAGAACGCGATCCTAATCTGCAATCTGTGCAGGTACAGGGAGAAGTTTCTAATCTTACCTATCACGGTTCTGGACACGTTTACTTTAGTCTCAAAGACAATAACGCACAGATTAGCTGTGTAATGTTTCGTATGCAGGCTCAAAAGGCAGTGCGTATGTCGGTAGGCGATAAGATGATCGTTACCGGTAATATGTCCGTATATGCCCCTCGTGGAAACTATCAATTGATGGTGCAAGCGGTGCGCAAAGCAGGCTTAGGCGATCTCCATCAACGTTTTTTACAGCTTAAGACCAAGTTAGAGGCTGAAGGATTGTTTGATGCTAGTCGCAAACGGCCCATTCCGATTATGCCCAATAAGATCGTGTTGATTACTTCGCCTACGGGAGCAGCGGTCAGAGATATATTACAAACGATCAAAAGGCGCTACAACCGTGGCACCGTATTGCTTATTCCAGCTGTGGTGCAAGGAGAGCAAGGAGCAAAAAGTATTGTGAAAGCGTTCCGCGAAGCGGCTCAGACTAAAGCTGACGTCATCATCTTGGCACGTGGAGGAGGTTCGATCGAAGACCTTTGGAATTTTAATGAGGAAGTGGTCGCCAGAGCGATTGCGGAGAGTAAGATTCCGGTGATCAGTGGGGTAGGGCATGAGACCGATTTTACCATTGCTGATTTTGTGGCAGATTTGAGGGCTTCTACTCCTACGGCTGCAGCCGAACGCGCAGTTCCGGATCTGTCGAGTCTGATATTTACGCTGGATGATTACGAGACTCAGTTGAAACGGAATTTGCAATACTTTATAGATTTTAAGCGGCAAGTGCTAGATGATTATAGCAATCGTTTAGATCAGGCTACCCTACAATATATCCAGCGTAAACGGCATGAGGTTGATTTGTTGGCTACTCAGCTACAATCGATGGATATCCGCAAATTGTTGGACCAGGGATTTTCCCTGACATTGGTCGATGGAGAGGTGCGTTCCTCCGCAGAGGGCATCAAAAAAGGGACAAAAATAGAAACCATCTTCAAAGACGGCCGGATCGAATCAGAGGTGAAAAAGGTTAATCCGAGCAAACAAACTGATTAATACACGGAAATGGGACAAGAGAAGTTTTCATTAGAAGATCGACTGACTGAGGTACGCAAGATTATCGATCAGATGCAAAAAGGTGTTTCTGATTTTGACCAGCAAGTGGCATTATTTCAAGCTGGTTCTTCAATGATCAAGGAATGTCGCGAGTACCTTGATGCCTCGGAACTGCAAATCAAGCAGCTAATCGATGGTAAGGAGGAAAATATCGGAGGATAATATATATCCGTGAATAAGCATTTACGTTTTTTTGCGTGAAAATATAAAGATGGACCTCTCGATCATTGGGAGGTTTTTTGTGATTATCTAACTCCTACGACAATGACAATACGCTTACCATGGAAGACCGTGAATCTGGTGCTTAATTGGCTAGCAGATTCCAATCCTAGCATTCTCACCGAATAATTAAGTGAGTGGCTTCCAAAGGTGGCGGTCGTTGTGTAAATTTGCAATGACAAAAACCAAATTTAGAACAGATGAATATTCAAGGTAAGCTGCACGCCAAGTTTGATACGCAGCAGGTTAGTGATCGATTTCAAAAAAGAGAGTTTGTAATAGAGTACGTGGAAAATCCCATGTACCCTCAATACGTAGCTTTCCAGTTGATCCAAGATAAGGTGACATTGATGGATAGCTATGAGGTAGGTGCGATGCTAGATGTATCGTTCAATATTAAAGGCCGTTCATGGACAAGTCCTCAGGGCGAAACAAGATATTTCAATAGTTTAGATGCGTGGCGCATTACTCCAGTACAAGCTGGTGCTCCCGTTGGAGGAACTCCTGCAGACATGCCTCCTCCGCCTCCTCCGCCAGAAGCGATGGACGTTACGAGCATGGGTGATGACGACGATTTGCCGTTCTAAAGCTTGATTAGTTGAAAAAGCCATATAAACCGGCTCTCGGAACGCTTCATTTTACCCTAAAAACTTAGGGATGTAAGATTAGGTGCTCTGAGAGTATGGTTTTTTTATGACGAACGCAGCATAGCGCGAAAATAGGCGCAAAATGCTATCTAAGCCTTACATATACATTGATGGATTCTCCTATGCTTTCGTGTTCAAAGCAATTTTTGGTACGAATTGTGTATTTTTCTTACATCCTAGACTGTATTTTGAATGTAGGCTTATAGGTCGAATTGTTTGAGAATTGAGTGAAATTTTCAAACTTAGGCCATGCAACAAACCAATCCAATTAAAGAAATGACTGATATGGCTACCTATAAAAGTGTGATGTTGGTTGATGATAATGAAATCGACAACATCATAAATGAGAAGATCATTGAGGCAAATAGCTTTGCTGATCAGATTCTCGTTTTCCAAACTGGACAAGAAGCTTTGGAATATTTAGAGGCTAATCAAGAAGATGCTACTAGTTTACCAGAGATTGTCTTTCTCGATATTAATATGCCCATCATGGATGGCTTTCAGTTTTTAGAAGACTTCGAAAAGTTTTCTGAAATTGTACTCGCAAAGTGCAAAATCATCATGCTCTCGAGCTCGATTAGCCCTAAAGATATCGATCGTGCTGCAAGCAGTAAGTACGTCAAGAAATACCTCAACAAGCCGCTTAATGCTCGCTACTTAGAAGCAATTACGGTTTAGTATTGTAGGCCCAATAGATATAAAAAAACGTCCCGAAGTGATTCGAGACGTTTTTGCTTTGTATATACTATTGGTTCAAGGGGCTTATTCAAACCCTTGTTTTAATTTTTCAGCATTATCTGCCATGCGCAACTCTTCTACAATCTGCTTTAAGTCGCCGTCCATAATGGCCGAAAGATTGTAGAGCGTCAGGCCAATACGATGATCTGTCACCCGGCCTTGAGGATAGTTATAGGTGCGTATCTTTTCGCTACGGTCTCCACTTCCTACCATAGAGCGACGTAAAGCATCAGATACCGCTTTACGTTTGTCCATTTCTAGTTTGTAAATACGAGCTCTTAAGATTTGATATGCTTTCTCAAGATTTTTGAGCTGGGACTTTTGATCCTGCATCGAAACTCTAATTCCCGTTGGTACGTGATGGAGTTTTACGGCAGAGTAAGTTGTGTTTACAGACTGTCCACCAGGCCCAGAGGCATTAGTGATTTCCTTCTCAACATCACTTTCATTGATCTCTACATCAAACTCTTCCGCTTCAGGCATAATCGCCACTGTGGCAGCAGAAGTGTGAATACGACCTTGCGACTCTGTTCTAGGCACGCGCTGGACGCGATGAGTACCTGCTTCAAACTTTAGGATGCCATAGGCGTCTTCCCCAGAGATAGTTGCTACAGCTTCTCTATAGCCGCCTTGTGTGCCCTCTTGGATACTGGTTATCTCAAACCTTAGACCTTTGTTCTCGCAAAATCGCTGATACATCCTAAATAGGTCGCCAGTAAAGATTGCGGCTTCGTCTCCTCCTGCACCAGAGCTGATTTCCAATACTACATTTTTGGAATCTTCAGGATCTTTTGGGATCAACAATATTTTCAGATCTTCTTCAAGCGTTAACTGTCGCTCTTGTAGACCCGGAATCTCCTCTTTCGCCAAAGCACGCATTTCATCGTCAGACTCATTGAGCATATCTTTCGCCTCTTGCAAATTGCTGAGAACATTACGATACTCTGCTGTCTTTTTGACGATTTCGTCGAGCTGCTTGTATTCTATATTGAGGTCTTTATACAGCCTGCGATTACTGATGATCTGAGGATCAATGATCTTTTGTTGAACCTCCTCAAATCGAAGTTCTATTTGTCCAAGTTTATCTAGCATATCCTACATCTTCACTTATCGTTGAAGCGGTACAAATGTACCGTATTTTCTCTTAACAAGTAAAGGATTTCCCGATCTAGGGCTAGGCTTTGTAATCCAGGGATCAATAATTCTCCTGATTGGCTTGTAGAAAGTTGTTGCCAATAGAGATGATTGGCACCCCAGCAAAACAGTAGATCGCCCTGTACGGTAAAATCTGTCCACTTGAAACTGCTCTGTGGCTTGAGAGTAAATCTAAATCTACCGTATATATCAAAGACCTTGAGGCGTTGATGCTTTGGCTCACTGACAAATACTTGGCCTTGTTCGTTGACTTTGATCTTCACAGGATCATAAAGCGAACCTTCTCCATAGTCGAGGCCCCCAAAACTGCGCTCCGTTTGTCCTTGCTCGTTGCGTTTATAGACTTTATTGTCCCATTGGTTGAGGATAAATAGCTCTCCTATACCGCTTACATCAAAACTGATGGGATAAAGGCTCTCCGACTGATTGTTTAGGCCGGAAAGAGATAAAAAGTCAACACTATTGAGGAGTCTAAAACTCGGTGATAAAACCACAATTTTTTGTGATGCTTCATCAAGTAAATAGAGTGTTTGGCGATTTTGAACGGATAGGTGAGAGGGACTAAGAAAACCTTCTTCTCGATTACCCTTGCCACCGATACTGATCATCGAGTCATAATCTGCGAGCGCAAAGTATTTATACAACATCCCATTTTCGCTATCGACCAATAGGAGATTGCGTTCGGCATCGACGGTAAACTCTGAAATCTCTGGCAAATTGCCCACACTATCTATGGCTGGGCCAAAGTAAGACGCTAGGCTCTGTGCTTCGCAGAACGCTATACCGAATAGCAAGCAAAGACTCAATAAAACAGGTTGGAGTAATTTCATGCAGGAAAAACGGCGATTTGATTGCCTTCTGGACTAACTTCAAGGTAGGAAAAATATTGTATCCAATCTCCTAATATGACGAACTCCTGCCCTGCTGGCATCCAATCATGTACTAAGACATGACGATGGCCATAGATAAAGCAATCGATCTTTTCCTGCTTCTTAAGCAACTCTTGGCTATGGATATATAGATAATCATCTTGTCCATAGTACATCGCTTCATGGCCTTCACTTTCGTAATTGTGATCACCACCCTTGGTCGAAACCCATAGAGCTAAACCAATCCCCGCATTAGGGTGAAGACGATGAAACATCCACTTCGAGATTGGAGCGGTGATTACTTTTTTCATCAATTTGTAGCCATGATCTCCCGGCCCCAAGCCATCTCCATGTGCGAGATAATATTCCCGGCCAAAGAAATTGCGTCTTTGAGGTGTGTGGTACACCTCTGCTCCAATTTCTTTTTTGAAATAATCATGATACCATAGATCATGATTACCTGCAAAAATATGAATTTTGACCCCTGCATCACTTAATTCTGCCAGCGCACCCAATAGACGTACATATCCTCTGGGAACTGCCTTTTTGTATTCAAACCAAAAGTCAAAGACATCTCCCAAAAGGTAAAGCTCCGCAACATCGTCTTTGATGCTGCGGAGCCATTTTATAAAGTGCTTTTCTCGGATTAGACTGCTTTCTGGACTAGGTGCCCCAAAGTGCATATCCGAAACGAAATAGATCTTATTTGCCAAAACCTAGCTTTTTTACTCAGTTTCGGGAGTAACATCAGGCTCGATTAGCTCGCTGACTTCAGCTGGCTTATCAACTCCTAAATCCACTACATGTTCACTCGGCTCTGCAAAAGGGCGTTCGCCGATGAGGCGTACTACGTCCTCTTTAAAGATAACCTCTTTCTGAAGCAGTTCTTGAGCAATCGCTTCTAGATCATCTTGATGCTCTGTGAGGATATCTCTCGTACGAGCATAAGCTTCATCGATGATTTTCTTGACCTCTTCATCAATGATACGCGCAGTTTCATCTGAATAAGGCTTACCGAAGCTATATTCACCATCTTCTTTGAAGGATACTTGACCGACACGCTCATTCATACCAAACTTGGTTACAATGCTATAGGCAGTAGAAGTGATTCGCTCCAAGTCATTTTGAGCGCCAGTAGAGACCTCATTGAAGATAATATCCTCTGCTGCTCTACCACCAAGGGTAGTGCAAAGGTTATCCATCAATTGGCTATATGTATAAAGGTATTGCTCTTTTGGCAGGTATTGGGCGTAACCCAATGCCGCTAAACCACGAGGTACAATCGACACTTTTACGAGAGGAGAAGCATGTTTTAGATACCATGCAGAAACGGCATGCCCTGCTTCGTGGTATGCCACAATCTTTTTCTCATCCTTAGAAATGATCTTACTCTTTTTCTCTAGTCCACCAATCACTCGGTCAATCGCATCTTGAAAGTCGTCCATCTCAACGGCTTCTTTCATCTTACGAGCTGCGATCAAAGCGGCTTCATTACAGACATTCATGATATCTGCACCAACAAAACCAGGCGTTTGAGAGGCTAGTTTCTTTTCGTTTACGTCTTCTCCTAAGGTTAGAACCTTGAGGTGAACTTTGAAGATTTGCTCACGCCCACCTAAGTCAGGACGATCTACGCCAATTTGGCGGTCAAAACGACCAGCGCGAAGTAAGGCTGGGTCCAATACGTCAGGACGGTTAGTCGCTGCCATGAGGATCACACCTGTATCGCTACCAAAACCATCCATTTCAACGAGAAGTTGATTTAGAGTGTTTTCACGTTCGTCATTACCACCAGTCATATTATTGCGACCACGACTACGACCTACCGCATCGATCTCATCAATAAATATGATACAAGGTGCTTTTTCCTTTGCCTGCTTAAAGAGGTCTCTCACACGTGCAGCACCAACTCCGACAAACATTTCGACGAAGTCTGAACCACTGAGTGAAAAGAAAGGAACTTTCGCCTCACCCGCTACTGCTTTCGCTAAGAGGGTTTTACCAGTTCCGGGAGGGCCTACTAGCAGTACGCCTTTAGGGATATGACCACCTAGTTTGGTAAATTTTTGCGGGTTTTTGAGAAACTCAACTACTTCCTGTACTTCTTCTTTCGCTTCTTCTAGTCCTGCGACGTCGTCGAAGGTAACGTTGACTTTATTTTCTTTATCGTAGAGACTGGCTTTGCTTTTGCCAATATTGAAGATCTGGCCACCTGGACCGGCTCCTCCAACACGACGCATAAAGAAAAACCATAATGCTACTAAGATTCCAATTGGAATGAGGATTTGCAGGATGTCGCCAATGTTGGCACGGGTATCAGTTGTGATACGTACCATTTCATTCGCTTCCCACTTATCTTGTTGCCCACTTTTTACTGCGGCCAGTCGATTTTGCTCTAGAATCTCATTGAGTTTCTTTTGCACCTCGGCACCATTGTCTTGAGAGGCAGCTTTTAACAATAAATGAGGTCCGCGTTCTGAAAATGCGTTGCCTTTCTGATCATTGACGTTGTCACGTCCCTTTTCATTGAGACTAACTTCAAATTCGATTGCATTGACCACCTTGATATCAGAAACATATCCCTTGCGGAGGTAGCTTTCTAATTGCTGTTGGGAGATTTGACTCTCAGTGTTGGTAGGGTTGAAGAAAAAAGTTCCTAAAAGGAAGAATGCCAAAATCACAGCGTAGATCCAGTAAATATTGTTATTGGGTCTAGGTGTTTTATTTCGGTCTGTATTCGGAAATTGGTTTTTATCTGCCATAAAGTTTTAACAGCACTATTTGTTGTACGGTCTATCTCACTAACAAGGGCTGTATTGAATTGTTGAGAACATCTGATAGTCCACAAAATATGTACCCAAGCCAAAATACTGCCATTTTTTCAGGATTGAAAGTTGGGTGCACGACATAATTGCGGATATCACACAATATTACGGACTAGGGCGCATGCAGTTAGCATTTTTTACCCGATCTGCGGAAATAGTCAAACCTGCAATATTGTGGCATTTATTGACGATTCTCTTGATTTTCCCTGCCATGATTAGTGGCTTCCTTGGACATTCTACTTTTCCTTGCTTCGCAGAACGCCTAATCCTATAACATTTAGGTAATTCTCGTAGGGGATACTCAAGCTAAGCGTTCTGCGAAGCTGGAAGAACGAAAAATGTCAAAACACGAACTAAGGATCTGGAAAGCAGGCTGATTTTTAATGCAATAATTGAACGCTCTTCACCACGCCTTGACCATTTTTGCGAACCTGCAAGAGATAAACTCCACTTGGAAGTCTTGGAAAAGGGATTACCAATTTGGGATCATTTGGGTTCAGTTGATAATCCTTCTCCATCAGTAAACGTCCTTGGTCATCGAATAACTGGAAGCTAAAAGTACCATTTTGCTCACCATAGAGGTAAATATTGATATGATCTTTGACGGGATTGGGATAAACTGACATCCAATCCTGTCTCGCTATTTCAACCTCAACTTTGGGGTCAGTCGAAATCCCCATCTCAATGCTGCTCGCCTGCAAAAGACTCAATTGCATATTTTGGTAACCCACGATATTACGAGCTATCCCTTCATAAGCAGGCGCAAAGTTCATATCGGTACTTTGATGTCTTAGCAGAGGTGTACCGTATCCTGTGAAAGTGCTTTTACCATTCTCTACCTGATAATGGCCCCAGCTTTCTGCCGGTAACCAAATACCATAAGTCAAAGAATCCTTGGCCATGGCATAAGTCAAACCCGTAATGGTATTTTCGGTGACGGATAGATCCCAAAATACATCGGGTACCAATATCGTATGCGCTAATAATTGAAGTCCTTCCTCTAGCTGAAGGATACCATCATATGAAGCATACTGAGTTTCATAGTTTTTGATGTAGCATTTGCCCGCAAGTCTACTGTCCGCTCCCATAAAAGCAATGCTCACATAAGGCTGATGGATACGGTCTGATAGGGTGGTGCCATTTTCTCCCTCTGCTAAGAAGGATTTGAGTGCGTCAGCATTGACTCCGCTAAATAAAATCTTACGCGCTTGGGAAATTTGCTCAGCAAGTGGAGAATCGTTCTGCGGAGCAGTAAGAGGATCGAGCCAGTAGACTCCTTTTACACCTTTACTACTTAATATGGATTGGAGGGCTTCTTTGGCGGAAGGCGGGTGACTACTGATCACCAGGATTGGAAGGCTAGAGTCGCCCTGAGCTTTGACGATCTCTGCGAGGAACGCTTGGTTTTCGGAAAAGGCGTTGCTCCCGCTGAAAAGTAGATCCAAAGCTGCTGTTTCTCCTTTTGGGTTCAAATGGATGCCATTGTCGCCTCGCATGCGCTCTTGCGTCCAACTGATAAAGTCAAAGCTTTGACCATGAATCAAGGATACCATCCTCAATGAATCTATACTTGCTTTGCCGTCATGAGCTTGAAATCCCGCTTGACTTAGATCCGGAATAAAGAGGCTTGCTGCTCCGGTTCCAAAAACGGTGCCTTGTCCTAAGTCATTGATGCAGAGAGCCGTTTTGTCGTCTAGGCCCACACCAAATAATTTTTCCTGCCGTTCATTTTGCCAGTAGGCTAGACTGGCTAGCATACTGCCTAGACCCCCGCGTTCCGAGAATCGGGCCTCAAATAAAAAACCTCGATAAAAAGGAAGGAAATCGTTATGAAGCTGTAAACTTTCGTCATAGATATCGTAAAGACAGCTCGCCGCGCTAGGCATATCGTTTTCAGGGAGATAAAAAACAGAGGAAAGCCATTGCATGCTTTCACCGCTGCCAGCGATCACGCCTCCTGAATTGTATTTGTTAATGATGGCCTTTCCCAAGGCTTGATCCCGCAAGCGCTCTAGGTAAGCTTTGGTAGGACCGTCGCGAAAAAACCAACAATCAAATGTCTGTAATGCTGAGATCAGTTCCTGTTCGGCAAGTCCATCTGCGGTTTGTAGCCTAAAATCGGCGACACTATCAGCTCCTAGACTCTCAAAGTAATGCTGTAACCAGGGACTTTGGTCGCCTAATGACAAAATAGCTACACGGTGATTGGGCGCTTTTTCAATCGCCCACTGATAGGCTGGATCACTCCAACCTCCGGCTTGTTCGTTGCCGCCGCCAACAAGTAATAATTTTCCTTGCCCCCATGTAGTTGTACATACTCCCAAGAGGCATAGGAGTAGAAAGTAGCGTTTTAGCATAGCAAGTGTCAATTCAGCAATGATATTACAATTTGTGCGTCAGAATTCCCTAATTTCAGCCAAAGGAATTGTTTTATGTGCGGAAGATATACCTTGACCCAAGTCCCGGAGGCGAGTGCGGTGATTTATCCTGAAACGGAAAGGATCTCTTTGATCCCTCGATTCAATGTCGCGCCTACTCAATTGATGCCAGTTATCCCGATGGCTGATCCTAGTCATATTCATTTTTATCGTTGGGGATTGATCCCTCAGTGGGCCAAAGATCCTAAGATTGGCTATAAGATGATCAATGCTCGATCTGAAACATTGTTGGAAAAGCCCGCCTTCAAAATTCCTTTTAGAGAGTCTCGCTGCCTAGTGCCTGCAGATGGCTTTTATGAATGGAAAAACACCCTAGGCGGCAAACAGCCTTATCGTATTACCCTGCAAGACGAAAGTTTATTCTATTTCGCTGGCTTGTACTCTCTCTGGCGTTCTCCGGAGGGGAAAAACATCTGGACTTATACCGTAATCACAACCGAGCCCAATGAGCTGATGGTCGATATCCATGATCGGATGCCCGCGATTTTAGATACGGCTGGGGCCGAACGCTGGCTTTCCGCGACTGAAATTGCCGAAGATTTGAGAGAAATTTTGCGGCCATATCCCTCAGAGCTAATGAAAGCCTATCCCGTAACTCCAGATGTGGGTAGTGTCCACAATGAGTCCGAAAGACTGATTCAAGCCTATGAACCTCCGCCAACTTTATTCTAGTCCGTAGCCTTTAAAGAAGAACTACCTCTTTTTTAAACTACTTATAGCTGACTCCTATCTTCCAGCGACTTTAGGCTGAGATTAAGCGTAAAAACCTATCTTTGCGGGCAATGAATGTTTTAGAGCATGATCAGACTCAGCCTTGGTGGCGCAATCCGTGGGTCGGAGGAGTATTATTTGGTTGGTTGATCCTTAATTTGATTCAGGGTAGCCTAACGGAGCTTTTTCACGACGAGGCTTACTATTGGATGTTTTCCAAGCACCTTTCTTGGGGCTATGCAGAGCATGCGCCGATGGTGGCTCTGGTGATTCGTTTGGGTACATTATTAGCCCCTGGCGAACTCGGCGTCCGACTGATCGTGATCTTACTTAATGTTGCTACAATTGGTCTGGTTTGGGCCATGACTGATCGTAAAAAGCCTTGGTTGTTTTGGATGCTGATGTTTGGCATGATCGAGGTGCAAGTAGCAGGCTTTTTAGCAGTACCTGATGCGCCGATGGTGTTTTTTGTTAGTCTGTTTCTGTATCGTTATCAACGCTGGCTCAAAAACGAAAACTGGCTCAATACGCTCTGGCTGACGCTCGCCATTATTGGGATTGTTTATAGCAAATATCATGGGGTGATGGTGCTCTTTTTTACCCTATTGTCCAACCCTCGGCTACTGCGTAATAAATACTTTTGG
>JBGCFA010000208.1:0-9392 GCA_045106675.1 Bacteroidia bacterium | reverse complement strand
AAAAATCGCTTGCAAAGCCGCTACTGGATTGACTTCGGGTTTCAACTGCCCCTTAATCAGCGAGGAAGCTTGGAGCAGAGTGGCATACTCAGTGATGCGGATCAATTCTGGCACTTTGACCGAAGCCCGCTCACAGATCATCGAGAGATCATTTCGGATCAGGTCAATGATCATCAAAAGTTCTGCATGGTCTTTATTGGACTCACGCAATTTACGTTTGAGTAGCTCCGTTTCTGCGGGCGACTCCCCTACTCTGATCGTGCCTTTGATCGGCTCGCTTTTGATTTGGCCGTTTGCTTGAAGATCGAAAAAACTCTCTGGCGAGGAACTTAATATATGGTAATCTCCAGATTTGATATAAGCAGCAAAAGGTGCCGGATTAGTAGCTCGGAGCACGCGATACAAATAAAACGGATCAAGATCCAGCTGGGTCGAAAACTCATTGGTCAGGCATACTTCATAGCTTTCACCTTGCTTGATCAGCGCTTGTATCGCCTTAATATCATCTATATACCCTAGTCGGGAACGCTTGGCCTTAATGGCAATGTTCTCTTTCTCTTGGGGAAATAAGGATTTTTTGAGACTTAGTTTAGGCAGTTTGGGGCAATCTTGGAGCATACTTGTCTGCTCCTCCACCCATTGGGTATGAGTTTGAGCGTTCGGCAAGGCCGTACACAAAAACATCTCTTGTCGCTCGTGGTCAAATGCAATGAAGCGATCTACCCACATAAACAGATTGTCCTCTTGCTCATAATCCCAACAGCCGAGCCAACCGCCTTTGAAGGGCAGTTTATCCTCATTTTTGATAGCGTTTCGTTGTAGACTTTGCTCTAAAAGAGGAGCGATATCTTTGTTTGGGCTCCATTGGAGAACGTCCTGTCCCAAGCCCATATAACTGTAACGGCCATTGTAGCCGGGTAAACTAGAGTCTAACCAAAAAGAGAGGGGAGCGTTCTGGAACAGATGAGCAAATATCTCCTCGGGCTGCTGCCAAGCTAGTAGCGTCTTGCGAAACTGGAGTCGGCTAGGTTTTGCTTGTAATTGTCCATCACGGGCCCAATCTTCACTGATTTGCAAAAAGTTCGCAAAAATGCGATCTCCGAACTCGGTCCCAATAGATTCGGGGTGAAATTGTACACCAAACCAAGGTCGTTGCTGATGTTGTAAGCCCATGATGAGCTGATCAGCAGTATTTTCGGCAATGACGAGCAGTTCTTCAGGCAAGGATTCACGCTCAACAATGAGAGAGTGATAACGGACGACCTCTATCTGCCTAGGCATTTGGGCAAAAAGTGGCGAGTCTCCCAAGGCAATCGTCGAATACTGGCCATGCATGGGTCGCGGAGCTTGTTGTATCTCTCCGCCAAAAAACTCTCCCAATAATTGATGACCGAGGCATACGCCCAGAATCGGCATATCGGGATAAGCCTGCATGATCTGGCGAGACACACCAATATCTTTGGCGCGAGTAACCGTTCCGGGACCCGGAGAAAGAATAATATTTTGAAAATCGAGCTGCTGGATGGCCTCCAGACTCAATGCATCGTTTTTGATTAATAATGGTTGAATACCGCTCAGCTCCCAGATCTTCTGGTAAATGATGTAGGTATAAGAGTCATAATTGTCAATCAGAAGCGTCCTGCTCATGCACTTTGTTTTGATTTAGCTCTCTAGGAGCTGAGCGGGAGATATACTACCCAACTATATAGACTGTAATTTTGCGCAAAAGTTTCAGCAAAGGTCTAGAGTCGAGCTTCAATATCCAAGTTGAGGATTAAACTTTGGCAGCAGCGATGGGAGACATTTCTGTTTTCATAAAATTTTTGAGTCGTGGGCCGAGATTTTGGCAAATTTGTTCTATTCGGTTAAATCGTCCCTGCACAGCCAAAGGATCTGGTTGTTTTTTGGACAATTCTTCTATTTCGAGTGTGAGATGAAACAGTTCCTGATTTCCTGTAGTATTGAAGGTGGATTTGATGAAGTGGGCCGTCCGGTTGAGGTAAAGCCAATCTTGTATCTTTATTGCCTCACGCATTTGTTCTAGTGCACGGGGAGTAAGCTCTAGGTAAATTTTTATCATGTCTCTGACGAACTTCGGGTTTTGACGAGACACTCGATAAAGAGGGCCTAAATCAAGTGGTTCATCAACATTTTGGACAGAGGCAGCAGTAGAAGATAAGCTGTTCACTTCGCTTAAGATTTCAGCGATCGTTTGTACCAAATCTTCAGGTTGTATAGGCTTAGCTAAAAAACCATTGACATTGAATTTTTCAAGACGATTTTGTACATCAAGATCCGTTGCTCCCGATAGCACTATGATAGGGAGACGAGTGATAGTCGTTTGATCATGGAGGCGAATACGTCGAATCAATTCTTCCCCATCCATATCAGGCATATTGAGGTCGGTAAGGATGACATCAACAGTATCATGCCTTAAAGCCTCTAATGCCTGTAAGCCATTATCAGCGGTAAGAACCTGAATTTCATGTACTTCGAGGAGTTTAGATATAAGCATTTGGTTAGAAGGATTGTCTTCAACCAATAGTAACTTTTTAGCTTTCAGGATGCTTGTATCTACCTGGCTACCAGCTTGTTCAACACCTGCTGAAGTTTGAGGGATTTTCAGGCTTAACTCAATTCGAAAATTACTGCCCTTACCTTCTTCACTTTCAACCCATATGCGACCACCTTGGCCTTCGACAAGATGCTTGACAATACTCAGCCCCAAACCGGTTCCCCCGTATTTGCGGGTAGTAGAAGATTCTGCTTGTTTGTATGGATCAAAAATCGAGTCCAATCTTTCGGCAGGAATCCCAATACCGGTATCTCGAACACTAAACTGGAAAAGCATTTTATTCGCATCCGTTGCTTTTGCGACTACTTCACAAGTAATTTCTCCTTCGCTAGTAAACTTTATTGCATTAGAGACTAAGTTGGACAATATCTGCTGCAATTTGGTAGGATCCCCAATCACTTTTTCAGGGATACCAGGATTCATGGTACAAGCAATATTGAGATTTTTCTCATTTGCTCGATACTGATAAATATTACAAGTTTTACGTAGCAGACTGCTTAGGTCAAAGGGTATTTCCTCAAACTGGATCTCTCCAGCATCGATCTTCGCTTTTTCGAGCAAATCGGAGAGTAGGCCTACCATAAAATCGGCGGTAAAGCGCAGGCTTCCTACGTATTTTTCTTGTTTGGGAGTCAACTCACTCGCTCTCAAGAGATGGACAATATTGAGTACTGTCTGTATGGGATTACGGATTTCGTGACTAATATTAGCGAGAAACCTTTTTTCGCGTTCACGCGCTTCGTCAGCATCCATCCGCGCTTTAATTAAGGCTTGCTCAGCTACTTTTCGGTCAGTAACGTCTCTTTGTACGATTACAAATTGAGTGCGCTCATCATCCTCTTTTTTGATCGGTACGAGATTCACATCTACCCAATAATGAGCGCCATCTTTCCGCTGATTGAATAATTCAATCTGGAGCGGAGTCTGATTGATGAAAGCTTCTTTGGCTCTTTTTTGGACAGAATCAGCATTTTCGTGTGAGAATAAAATCTCCCAGCTACGGTTCATCATTTCCTTAAGCTGGAATCCACTCATTTCAATGAAAGCCTGATTGAGATATACAGGCTCCACTTCTAATGGTGTATCGGGATGAGATTCCAAGACAACGATAGCATCATTGGCATTGACTACGACTGACTCTAGCAATTGTAGCCGTTTGATATTAGCACTACGATTAATGGAGGTGTAAATCGCGTATGGCAATAGCGTCAAATAATTGCGTTCATGATCTTTGATCAGGTAATCAGAGGCTCCAGCCCGCAATGCTCTAGCCGCTATTTCTTCATCTCCCTCACCAGTAGTGAAAATAAAAGGGGTTCCCTGAATGAAGGGAAAAAGATCGAAAGCGCTGCCATCTCCCAACTGATAATCAATCAGAATTAAATCAAATTTATCTTCCGCTATTTTTTCACGTGCCTCTCGGGCACTTCCGGCTAAAACATAATCGTATTGAAGACCACGGCGTTTGACCATGTTCTTGAAAGCCATTTGATCAACTTTATCATCTTCGACGTAGAGTATCCTATATTGCGAATCGAACATTTAATTCCTCCTAATCAGCGATTTCACTTAGAGACCAATAGCCTTTTATCGTATCCATCATCGTCACAAACTGATGAAAATCAACTGGTTTTATCATATATCCAGCGATAGAATGTTGGAAACTCTCCAAACGATCCTGATCCTCTCCAGATGAGGTCAACATGATCACAGGAATTTTTTTCAATTGAATATCTTTCTCCCTTTCTCTTAAAAACTCTATCCCATTCATCTTTGGCATATTGATGTCTAGCAAGATGAGACCTGGAGTTGGATTATCAGGGTTTTTAAGATACGAAATTGCTTCTTCGCCATTTTGGGCTAATTCAATAGGATTATTAATTCCTACTTTTTTGACCGCTCTCTTTACAGTCATGACATCGACTTTATCGTCTTCGACTAATAGAATATTTCTTGATTCTACCATTATCTTATTATTTTTCTTCTTTACTTAATTTGACACTAAAGGTTGTCCCTTCACCTAGGGTAGATTTGACATCTATCCTCCCGCCATGCATTTCGACGATTTTTTTGACTAAAGTGAGTCCTATCCCGGTACTTTCAAATTCATCTCTAGGCTGGAGGGTTTGAAATATTTGAAATATTTTTCGAAAATATTTAGGATCAATTCCCTTACCATTATCTTCAAAATCAATTCGATAATGGGTTCTCTCATCCTTGCAGCTGATTTTTATCCAAGCCTGTTCTTTATCGTTATACTTGATTGCATTTGAAATGAGATTTTGAAAAACCTGAAAGGCTCTTGTGCTATCCCAGTTCAAAATAGGCAATTTACCTTCTAGAATAATTTCAAAATTACTGGGAATTTCAAGTCCTAACTTTACATCTTCCAGCGTTACGTTAAAATCAACTACTTCTTTATTTTCGACAGTTCGCCCTACGCGAGAGTAAGTTAATATTCCCTCAATCAATCCATACATTCGGCGGACTCGTTCTTTTAACAACTCCAATTGATCCTGCCCATCTTCATCAAGCTGGTCCTTATAGTCTTCGTATAACCAATCTGTCAACGAACCGATAGCCCTTAAAGGTGCTTTTAGGTCATGGGATACGATATAAGCAAAATCTTTGAGTTCTTGGTTAGCCTTTTCAAGTTCTAAAAGCAATTTTTCACGTTTTTGCTCTGCATCCTTGCGATAAGAGATATCCCGTAAGTAACCTGTAAAAATATACCTATCCCCCAGATGAATTGGGGTAATCGCCAACTCAATAGGAAAGACTTCTCTTTGCTTGTTCATGGCGATAATTTCGATCCGACTTCCCAGTACTGGTCCTTCGCCCGTTTTACGGAACTTTTCCATCCCTCGCTCATGAGCTTCACGATACAAATCAGGCACAATCAGATCAGACATTCGCTGCCCCAAGGCTTCTTTAACTTTATAGCCAAACATTTCTTCGGCCTTATCATTCCATTCCAAAACATAGCCTGCTTCATTAATGGTAACAACAGCATCAAATACAGTATTGGCTAAGGCATTTACTCGTCTCTCAAAATTTCGAAGCTCAAAATGCTGACGTTGCTTTTGAAGTACCTGAATCATCATATCTCCGACTAATCGGAGTAAATGAATCTCTCTATCTGACCATTTCCGGTTACTAACTGTCGAACTTAAGCCAAGAAAACCAGCTAGTTTTCCCTTATTTACCATTGGCACTAAAACCAGAGACTTCACTCCTTGTTTATCAAGAATTTTATGTTCAATCGATGCTTCTTCGGGTAGAGCATCCAAGGAGGTAATTCTCACTGGTTTTAACGTTTTCAAAGCATTCAACCACCACGAAAACTCATTTTGAGGTAGATTTTGGGCATCTTCTTTTTGGGAAGGGATATCTGTTTCTAGCCATTCATAAGTATTACTTAGGGTCTCTTTCTCATTATCTAATTGAAATATATAGGCCCTTTGTACTTGAGTCTGTTGCCCCAATAAGGCTAAGCTTTGCTCAATTTGCGAGGAAATTTCTTCAGGTTCAATATTGACAAACTGAGTGGAGATTCGAGCAACTAATTCATCAAACCTAGCCAGTTGCTTTAAATTGGCTTCTGATTCTTGGTGTAACAACCCCAAGATTCGGCCGCCAGTCCATTGGATCAACTGCATTTCAGTTTCATCTAATGGAGGACGAAAAGATTGATGGCAAGCAACATGCAGACTCAACTCGAGGTTCTCATCCCCTAATCTTGTGGCAGCAAAAAGTTTATGCAGGTCCATCTGAGGACTCAAATCTGAATATCGCAGGGGAGCATTTAGATTAGTCGTTGTCCATTGACTCAGTCCTCCTTCGACATTTAAGCCCCTTAAGCTTTCTTTTTCGAAATCAAAAAGTTCACTATTAGTAATTGTATTGGCATCAACTAAGGTGCTGATTTTACCTTTCTTTACGAGAGCTACTCTTCCAATCGCTAACTCTTCAAGCAAGCGGGTCAATATCCTCTTTACATTAGCTTGAGGAGATTCTTGTTCAAATGGGCCAGCGATTCGTCGCCAGCTTTCCTGCATCTTTTCGAGTTTTGCCAGACGGACCTTTTGCTCTGCATCTTTACTCCCATGTAGATCTTGAATTCTTCCCTGAAAGCCTCCGTTGAGCAAGTCTTTCCGTAGAACCAACTCAGCCCATTTCCAATCCATTCTCGCATCAATATACCTGACGATTTGGGTAGTTGAATTTGTATTCGCAGAGGCAGACTGCATCCAGTTAATTAAAGGAGTTTGATTAAGTGGATGCAGGAATTGAGTCATGGGTGCTCCCTGCGAGTCCTCTGGAGGGAATCCAGTATGCTCTACCCAATTAGAGGGTAAAGTCGTGAAGTTTCCAGATTCGTTCAAGGTGAACGTCAGAGAATGTGTAGGTACAGTATTCATTAGGATAGGTAGACAAAGTCTCCAGTTAATAAAATAGTTTAATAGATGGTAAGAAACACCATTTTTCCTTACATCTAACAAGTATTTCGAATTATTGAATTGAGCTAATCTTTGTTAAATTGAAATATTATGCATCGCACAAAAACCGAAAAGTATGTTTCCTGACTTCAAAAATACTGCTCTAGTACTCATTGGTTATCAGAATGATTATTTTGCTGAAGATGGGATTCTAAATCCTGTTGTACAATCCTCCCTTGCTCATTTCAACACTCTTCCCAATACTGTCAGGCTTTTAGATCGTATCACTAAAACTGATGCTACCATTATTTCGACGCCAATCCAATTCACCTCAGAATATATGGAGATTTTTCAAGCTGTCGGAATTTTAAAGACTATTAAAGACCTTGGTGCTTTCAAAAAGGGGACTGATGGGGCAAAAACAATCCCAGCTTTAAGAGAATATGGCACAGAAATCTTAGAAATCCCTGGAAAAAGAGGGCTAAACGCATTTTCGAATACAAAACTAGATGACATTTTTGTAAAAAAAGAAATTGATACTGTTATCATAGCTGGAGTAGTAAGCTCTATTTGTATTGACTCTACCGGTAGAGATGCCTTCGAAAAAGGATATAGAGTCATTATTTTATCGGATTGTACCTGTGCCAGAACGATAGAAGAGCAAAATTTCTACTGTGAAAATATCTTCCCAGTATATAGTGAAGTAATGTCTTATTCGGATCTTTTTCCTGAAGATTAACCGATTAAGACGGATTTTATCTTGAGAGACGATTCATTCGTCTCTTTTTTTGACTGGGGCCGTCTCATTTGAGACACCACCTCGTCTCAAATGACTATAGCAGGGTATCGTATGACCTTCATTTAGTGCCAGCGGGATTTTAGGTTTGTGTCATGAAGCAAATCTATTCTCTAAATTTTTAATCCCTACGCTGTGTATGACTGGTCAGAAAACTATCCATATATCCAAGAGACACCTGTTTCAAAAGATATCCCACGCTATCAATACTCCTTTAAATGGAGTGATTGGTTGTCTAGAAATTTTAAACTCCTTTGGCGAAACTTTTAGTCCGGACGAGATCAAAGGTCTAACGGCTAGTTCCTTGGATGCCTCAAAGGATCTACACAAGATACTAGACAATCTTATGCACTATCATTATTTAATGGATAATAAAGATTTTGATCCATTCCCATTAAATAAGTCCTTTTGTACCTCTACTGCTGAGATTGGTCAGATCATTCAAGAAAAAACAAGTGAGCTAAAAAGATTCGAAAACTTAGATATTGAATTAGAACCACACACTTGTTTAGAGATCGCCAAGAACCATGCCCAGAAGATTATCAACGAACTAATAGATAATGCCTGTTCCTATTCATTAGGTGGTACAAAGATCAAGGTTCGAGGTCAATCTGACCAGACTCATTATAATATCTCCATCAGAGATTGGGGCTTGGGTATGAGTCCAGAACACATATTGAGTATTGGCCCCTTCAGACAGTTTAATCAAATTCAAATTGGACTAGGTTTAGGATTACATATCGCGAAAACGCTTACCCAATCATACGGAGGTTCCTTAATCATTAAGAGTGAACCGCGTCAAGGCACTGAAATTATTCTAAGTTTTCCCCTCAATATGAGATAAAAAAATTGGATGCAAGTACGTTTAGGTGTTTTTCCCGGCCAGTCTTTGACTTAGGCTGGGAAATATCTTTTCAAAATGCATCAAAATCTAACAGCTTTCTTTTCCCCTATTGCTTATTTGTTAAATTCCCCAAGCTACCGTAATGTTACTGACATGCCTAAAATCCTATTGATCGAAGATAATCCCGAAATCCGCGAAAGCATGGCCGAAATTCTAGAACTATCAGGCTATGAAATATTAAAAGCACACAATGGCAAACTAGGGGTAACCAAAGCCCGAGAAACAAATCCAGATCTCATTATCTGTGATGTTATGATGCCAGAACTAGATGGCTTTGGTGTCATTTCTTTGCTTAGCAAAGATCCAGAAACCCAACAAATCCCCTTTATCTTCCTAACCTCAAAAATGGATGCCAAAGATATTCGAAAAGGCATGAACTTAGGTGCTGATGACTATCTCACCAAGCCATTTGAGCTAAGTGAATTATTGAACGCAATTGATCTACGTCTTGAAAAAGCGAATAAGCGTAGCCCCCTTACCATCGAAGCAGTTATCAATCTGTCTAGTGGTTCTAGCCAAAAAGGTAAACACCTATTTGAACAATGGGTGCAAGAGTACGATGAACTCCATTTCTCTAATAGACAAGTAATTTTCGAAGCAGGAAGCTCTCCAAACTCATTTTATTGGCTTACCGAAGGCATTGTTCAATTACAAAGTGAACCCAGTCCTGGTCGAGTA
>JBGCFA010000207.1:0-8426 GCA_045106675.1 Bacteroidia bacterium | reverse complement strand
CCCAGCAATATCTCCATAATCCCCGCCTCTTTAACGCTTATATCAATCCCGACCTCGAATGGCAGATATTCAAAGGTCTCAGTATTGATGTGGGAGGTTATGTGTCTTTTGTGAGTGATCGGATCAATATCGCGAAGTCAGACATCTCAGATGTAGATATCTTACTGCAAATCAAGCAATTGGACACCAATTTTACGTACTTTAGTTATGTCGGACTCAACTATCGTTTTGGTTCTAGCTTCAACAATTTCGTCAATCCGAGATTCTAGTAGCTTACGGCTTGCAAGCCGCAGAAAATTCAGAATACCTAACCACAGCTACAGTTTTTGATACCTGCTTCGCAGAACGATTCAGAAAATCTTCATAATTCAATATCATATTCGTACTGACAAGCTTCACTTTTCGACATTTTTTAGTTTTTGTATCAATACGAACTTCATCTTAACTACACATTTCTATGAAACTACTACTACGCTATGGCTTCGGCCTCATGCTATTATTGAGCATCTCTGCACCAATGCAGGCGCAATTTTTTGGCACGCCAGCCATCATCAATCCCGCCGCTCCCTTGGAGTGTAACCCATTTTCGGTCACCTTTGACTGGACCTTGGGTTGTATCAATTATACAATCAATGGCTACACTCAATCCATCATAGCCGATACTATCTATATTGACATATCCATTTCTGGTGGACCGATATGCTTAGGGGCTTTGTCCTTTCATCAGCATACCGAAAACTTTAGCAATGTCCCTGTGGGTGCCTATACCCTCAAATTACGCTCATTTACCAATGGTACGCAGAACCCGCAGACCCAGACACAACCCCTAAATGTCGGTAGTTGCTGTGCCGCAGTGGCGAGCTTTACGGTTAGTAGTCCTAGCCTTAATGTCTGCTTGGGAGATAGCCTGACGTTCGACGCAGTCAATCAAACCCAAAGCATTTATAACTGGTCCCTCAACGGCCAAAACCTCACTAATGGTACCCAAGCAGGAGCTACTTTTTCTCAGATTGGTACTTATACGGTCGAACTCGAAACGGGTGATACCACTTGTACGAGCACCTCGACTCAAGTAATCGTGGTCAATCAGCCGAGTGCGAGCATAACGTCATCAACCGACGAAGGCTGCCCTGGCGAAATGAATGGTGCGATCGATTTGATGATAACAGGAGGCTTTTCGCCTTATACCTACAGTTGGTCCAATGGTAGTACCATGGAAGATCCTACTCAATTAAGTGCTGGTACTTATTCAGTATTGGTAACGGATGATGAAGGCTGTACTGCTACTCGTACTGTTGTGCTCAGTGTAGGCGTCCCCGTAACGACTGCTTTTATGAGCGGTGATACGAATATCTGCGCAGGAGGCTCTGTTAACTTTACCGACATGAGTACGGGAGCGACTAATTATACTTGGTATCAAGATGGCATTGTGGTCAATCAAACCGCCAATCCAATGCTAACGTTCGCGAATAGCGGCACCTACGATATCCAGCTCGTCTCTTCCAACGCCACTTGTGATGATACTGCCAGCGTTCAAGTCAATGTTTTTGACCCAGCCACCCTGACAGCTATGTCCACAGACGAAACCTGCCCCAATAGCCAAGATGCATCCATTGATTTGATGCTGAGTGGTGGTGCGTCGCCTTTTACTTACTCTTGGTCCAATGGTGCTACCAGCGAAGACTTGAGCGGCATCAGCATGGGCAGCTATACCGTCAATGTTACCGACAGCCTCGGTTGTCAGAGTAGCCAGATGTTTACCGTCAATATTGGCGCAGGTATCACGGCAGACTTTACTCATAGTGATTCTACAGCTATTTGTGTGGGCGAAAGCATCGACTTCACCAACACGAGCAGCAGCGCAAACACGATCGCTTGGACCAACAATGGGCAAGCATTTTCTAGCATGCCAAATCCGACCCAGCTTTTTGACTCTGCTGGAACCTACATTGTGCAGTTGATGATCGACGATGGCGTCTGTACCGATAGTACAGAGGTGAGTTTTACCGTTACGGCTGCGCCGAACCTTGGGGATATGCTCAGTGACCCGATTTGTCCGGGCGATATGAATGGTATGATTGATCTTAGTCTCACGGACGGCGTGATGCCATTTAGCTATACTTGGTCCAATGGTGAAACGACCGAAGATATCAGCGGCCTCGATAGCGGTCAATATAGTGTGCAAATCACTGATGGTGTGGGCTGTGTGGTGGAAGACACTTTCAACCTCAATCTATTGGGTGGTCTCACGGCAGGCTTCACGATCACGACAGGTGGAGACTACATTCAATTGGATGATCTGACTGACAGCACAGCGGTTAGCTGGGCTTGGGACTTTGGCGATGGCAATACTAGCTCAGACCAAAACCCATTGCATCAATATGCCTTCTTTGGCAATTATAATGTCTGTTTAGTCGTAACCGATGCTTTTGGTTGCTCGGATTCGATTTGTGAGGAAGTTACGATTTCGACAGCGATTGAGAGAGAGCAGTTATTTCCATTGACGATCTTTCCTAATCCGACCGCGTCGAACGTCCACTTGAGTTTGCCAGCTTCGCTGAACGGCATGCTCGATCTACGAGTATATGATGCATTGGGCAAAGTCGTCCTCCAAACGGAGCGTTCGGCCCAGCCGGAGATCACGCTCGACCTACAAAGCCTCGCTAGTGGACTCTATACGATCCTACTTACTGATGGTGAAAACTATTTTCAAGGCAAAGTAGTGAAGCAATAGTCAAGGTTTTTTACCTTTAGGCCTAGCAAAGGATAGTATCCTAAAAACATGACGCCTAAAGATCTAGAAATAAAATGTCTGGGGGACTGCAAGATCGGTTCCCCAGTCACTCTTTCGACTACCAAAGGAGATAATGTGCTCAACTATGTCAGCGATGACGAGCGAATCCTCTTTGATGTCAAATACAATCCCCATAGCAAATCCACCAAAGCTCCTCTAACGATGGAGTTGGCGGGTCCACGCCAGCACATTTATTTTGACGCCTCCAAAGTGAGAGTGGCCATTGTAAGCTGTGGCGGACTCTGTCCCGGCATCAATAATGTGATCCGTAGTTTGGTGATGAGCCTCTATTATCGCTACGGCGTCCGCAAGGTATTGGGCGTCCAGTATGGCTATCAGGGCTTTATCTCGGATTATAAGCATGACTTCGTCGAACTCACTCCTGAGATGGTTTCCCCGATCCATCAATTTGGCGGGACGATTTTAGGCTCCTCACGCGGCAAGCAAGATCCAGAGGCGATTGTTGATTGTCTGGAGCAACATGGCGTCAATATCCTCTTTACCATCGGTGGTGACGGTACTTTGCACGGATCGCTAGCTATCCAACAAGTGATAGAAAAGCGAGGCCTCAAAATCTCCGTTGCGGGTATCCCTAAGACGATTGATAATGACATCAATCATATCGAAAAGACTTTCGGTTTTGAGACTTCCTTTACCGTAGCCAGTCCGATCATCCGTGATGCTCACAACGAGGCCAAAGGCGCTTATAATGGCGTAGCGATCGTCAAACTGATGGGCCGTGATGCTGGATTTATCGCTGCAAATGCTGCTTTGTCGATGCCCGAGGTAAATCTTGTCCTAGTACCAGAGATTGATTTTGATCTGGAAGGCGAGAAAGGACTTTTTGCGGTAGTCCGCAAACGCTTAGAGGCCAAGCACCATTGCTTGATCGTAGTCGCCGAAGGAGCTGGGCAACATTTGTTCAAGGCAATGGCAGAGCGTAAAGATGCTTCTGGCAATGTCTTGCACGAAGACATTGGCGTATTCCTCAGAGAGGAACTCAAAAGCTACTTCAAGCGCGAAGACTTCAATGGCACCGTCAAGTATATCGATCCGAGCTACATTATTCGTTCGGCGCCAGCCAATCCGAGTGATAGTATCTTTTGCAACAAACTCGGCATCCACGCAGTACACGGTGCGATGGCGGGTAAGACAGGATTTGTCGTTGGTCGTCGCAACAATAAGTTTGTGTACCTACCGATCGAAACGGTGATTGCGGAGCGCAAAGAGATTGACCCTGAAGGCGACCTATGGCTCAATGTGATCGAGACGACTGGCCAGCCCATGAGTATGAAGAATTAGGCTTTTAAATCATCCATATCGGCGATAAGCTCAGATAACTTATCCAGCACAGGCCCATAGACGAGGCGGACATCTCCCCGAAATAGGGGTTCTGCAAAAATCCCAAAAGCAAGACAAAAAGCGACCACAAAACCTAAGATCAAGATCGGAACCCCTAAAAATAAACTGGCATCTGGTATGGCGGAGAGTACACTGTCCTTCAAGCTAAAATCTCCAATACTGACATTCCACATCCCATAAAAGAAAACCAATAAGAGGGTCGGATAAAACCAACGATAGAGTGAGACATAAGCGTTAAGGATCCGCTCTATACTGCTATGCATCTCTTTGAGGTATTGATAGCTAGTATACCCCTTGGGGATTTGAGCTAAGATTTTGCCTTGCTTGTGACTAAAATAATTGAGTCCCATAAACATCCCGAATAATATTAGCCCACTGATCGGACTACCAAGCAAAATGGACGCAATCAATAGTATGGATGCCCCTATGAGAATCGCCGTTCGATTTTTGCGATACATACGGTTAAATCGTTCGACTATGTGCTGCGATTTTTGATTGTAGAGATCGTTGATTTGAGGTGCGACCAAGGCATCCGTCTGCAAAAAACCCTCTTTCCAGATGTTTTCAATTGAATTGTCCATGTAATAATTTTTTTAATCGTCCTTTGATACGGTTGATGCGGACACCAATACTATTGGCATTACTGCCGATGATTTCCGCGATTTCTTGGTAGGATTTCTCTTCTAGATAAAGCAGGATTACCGCTCGATCTATTTCGGAGAGTTGACGGATAGCGGCATAAAGTTGATTGAGACTCTCGTTGGCAAAAGCCTTATTTTCTTCACTCGCTTCCGACATCAGGATTTCGGAAGAATCGAGCGTTTTGGCTTTCTGCTTTTTGAACAAGGTCATACAGACATTGAGACTCACTCGATAGACCCATGTGGACCATGCTGACTTGCCGCTAAAAGAGTCTTTGCTCCGCCAGATTTGCAGACATACCTCTTGATAGTAATCTTCAAAATCTTCTTGCGTATAAGTATAGGCTCGACAGATTTTGATGATGATCCCAGCAAAAGGAGCAATCGACATTTCGTAGAAATCACTACTCATTTGAATTAGTTTCTACAACTTTAGTGGCCTGCCTTAGTGGATCATTACACCCTGAGAGATTTTTTTTGTGAGGGCCGCTGCGCGGAACGCGCCATTTCGAATCCCTTTAGGGTGAGAAATCTCAGAGGGACCAAATCCAGGGCTACATTTTGCTCAAATATGCGACTTCTCCCGTTGAGGAAGACTTCCACATTTTACCCAAGTATGAGACTTCTCTCCCGATAGGCATCGGCATTCGAAGGTAGGCTCCCTGCGGGAGGAAAATTTTGATTGCCACAATCAGTGGAGGCGCAAAATCTTGCGCCTTTACACTTAATCTCAACTATTCTGCTGGAACAGCTACCGCAGCCTCCTCTTCCCAGCCCATATTGATTTCGAGATCGGGTTTCGCTTCGCGCAATGCCGCCACTCCAGCTTTATCTACTTTGGATTGCCAGAGGTACACAACTTTGAGAGCGGGTAGCGCTTTGAGGGTTTCGATACCTGCATTAGTAATTTCGGTACCATAGAGATTGAGGTATTCCAATCGTTCTAAGCCTGCCAAATGCTTGAGATCAGCATCTTTGATCGGGCTTTGTTCGAGGTGTAGTTCGGTGAGATTTTTGAGCTGTGCCAGAACGGAATAATCAGTAGGCGTAGCATAACGCAAGTCCAACCAAGTAATTTGTTCCGCTAGCGGTAGCAAAAGCTGCATTTGAGCGTTCGCAAAAGGCGTAGTATCCTGATTGACTTTGACGCGTAGATAATTGGTCTGCTGAGAAACAGGCATGACAAGTACGCCTTCAGCTGCGAGTTCGCCAAGGGCGGTAGCAGTAGGCTCCACAACAGGCTCCGCAAAAATCCCTTTGGGCGCAGTTGGGTCTTCGTCTAAAGAACCTCCACCACCCATAGCGGCGAGAATCGGCTTGATATAATCTGGAATCTCTAATTGGGAGACCGTGGTAGTATCAGTGGGCGCCCCAGCGTCGATCCACCAACCCAATAATTCAATCTGCTTCTCATTCAATGGTTTTTTGCCTTCTGGCGGCATATGTTCCTCGTCCTCATGAGGCAGATTGACACGGATATAGAGATTGCTTTCATCGGCATTACCTGCAACAAAGACAGCGCCGTTTTCGCCTCCTTTGAGTAATTCAGCAGGCGTATCCATCCGAAGTTCTCCTTTACGTTTACCAGCACGATGGCAGCTGACGCAGCGTTGTTCGAGCATTGGCTGCACTAAGTCTGCAAAAACCTCCGCTTCCTGTATATCGGTAATTGGAGGACGTTTTTCGGCTTTGGGAGGGAGCCCTGCTAGGGAACGCACAGGTTGCGGGGCATACTGAAAGAGGTAATCTTCACCATGAGTAAGTGATCCCCCATTGTGTCCGGCAAGAGCGAGCATGAAGATCGCCAAAATCAAAAGTGGTGTATATGCTTTGTTGAGGATCGCAGGGATCTTCAATTTCTTGGGTTGGGCTTTGACCAACCAAGCGAGACTGGCAAATACTGCCAAACCAATGCCCTGCCATTTGTGCCAAAACAATAAATCTTCGTCATAGCCACCGCCTTGCGAGAGCATCCAGCCCAAAAAGGCCGCTGCAATCGCAGCAATCGCACTGATCAATAACACAAAAGTAGTAGCGCCTTTTAGCGCTTTGTATTTCTCTTTTCGTCCAAAAAACTCCATCACGCCTGCCAATAGCAACATACCAATCGGCAGATGTACCAACAAGGGATGAAACCGACCGAGGAAGAGGACAAAATCAGGAGTAGTATTCATTGTAGTAGTAGCTTACACTAAGATATCCTTCACCACCTTTCCATACAAATCTGTCAACCGAAAATCACGGCCTTGAAAGCGGTAGGTTAGTTTTTCATGATCCATGCCCATGGCGTGTAGTATGGTAGCTTGCAGATCATGGATGTGGATTCGGTCCTTGACCCCCGAATAACCAATCGCATCTGTTTCGCCATAAGTGATACCCGGCTTTACGCCACCGCCAGCCATCCACATGGTAAAGGCTTCCTTGTGGTGGTCGCGACCGTCAAAAGGAGCAAATTTACCGCCGCGATTTTCGCGCATTGGCGTACGCCCAAACTCTCCACCCCAGACGACCAAAGTATCTTCTAGTAAACCTCTTTGCTTAAGGTCTTTGAGTAAGGCGGTCATCGGTTGATCTACTTCTTGGCAACGCTCCAAAAAGCCATGGTTCAGAGACTCAAAGGCATTGCTACCATGCGAATCCCAACCACGATGATACAATTGGATAAAGCGGACGCCGCGTTCCGCAAGGCGGCGGGCCAAAAGACAGTTATTGGCAAATGAAGTCTGTCCCGGCTGTGTACCATACATCTGATGGATATAGTCAGGCTCCAGGGAAATATCCATTGCCTCCGGGACCGTCATCTGCATGCGGAAGGCCAATTCATATTGAGAGATACGCGCCAAGGTTTCCGGATCGCCCACAGTTTCGTGTTGGGCTTTATTGATAGCGTTGATGGTCTCAATGGCGGCTTTGCGGAGATCGCGAGATATCCCGTCTGGATCCTGAATACTCTGGACAGGGTCGCCTTGCGAACGCAATTGCACTCCCTGATGGACCGATGGCAAAAAACCCGAGCCCCAGACACTCTTACCCGCACTAGGCGCAGATTGGCCGGAGATCAAGACACAAAAGCCGGGAAGGTTTTCGTTTTCGGAGCCTAAACCGTAAGTAACCCAAGCCCCCATGCTAGGACGACCTTGACGCGGACTGCCTGTATGGGCAAAAAACTGAGCCGGTGCATGGTTAAACTCATCAGTGTGCATGGCTTTGAGAAAAGCCACATCGTCCACCACATCTTTGAAGTGTGGAAAAAGCTCCGAAACCGTCGCACCTGATTCACCATATTGGTCAAACTTAAAGCGCGGTCCGAGCATTGTCGGCACACCTTGAATAAAGGCAAAACGCTTCCCTTCCAATAGAGAAGGTGGACACTCCAAACCATCTAACTTAGCCAGCTCTGGTTTATAGTCAAACAATTCTAACTGAGAGGGCGCACCCGCCATATGTAGATAGATCACCCGCTTGGCTTTGGGCGCAAACTGAGCAGCCTTGGCCAATACCGGATTGATAGATTGCGCTTGCTCGGGACTATCGCAGCCGGCCAATCCTCCCATCCACATCCCTGCGAGTCCTAAACCAGTATTGCGCAGAAAATGCCTGCGAGTCTGAAATTTTCGATGACGTTCATC
>JBGCFA010000206.1:0-10667 GCA_045106675.1 Bacteroidia bacterium | reverse complement strand
TGATGCGTTAGGCAAAGCCGCAAAGCTTACATGCAAATACGATAGCAAAGCGCCACTCATTGAGTGGCGCTTTTTTTGGTGTGAGCTAGTAGGTTCGACTTGCCAGCGGAACCTAAAAGAAAGCGTTCCGCTCAGCGATAGAAAAAAAGTGATAGATTGGCTTATTGTAGATTTCTCCTCCTCTCTACGATTGGAGTTCGAAATGACGCGTTCCGCAAAGCGGTAAACAACTACAAGCGAGAGGTGAAACATAAAATCAGGGATCAAATATGTTATTATTGGTTATTAGTGTCATCATTATCCTTATTGTACTGGTTGGCATCTTGGCGTTTTATTGGAAATCAGCCTACAAATTTGAAGATGGGGTATGGGGATGGGTCTCATATGATGAGGCCGTGGGAAAAAGAGTCGTAAAATTGGCTGCAGTAGATAATGAAAGTTTTCAATGCTTATCTGATAAGCGATATGCGAAAGATAAGAATCAAGTATTTTATCTCGGGGGACCTATCTTAGGTGCTGATCCAGATACTTTTCAAGTATTATCGAGAAATGGATACGCCAAGGATAAACAGCATGTTTTTCTCGATCGCACAAAAGTAGTTTTAGCGGAGCCTGACACTTTTTGCTTATTGAGATTTCCTTATTCTAAAGATGCTAAAAGGATTTTTTGCGGGACAATACCTTTAAAATTAGAAGCTGAGGAAGTCAATGAATTTAAAGTCAAACAAGAATTATGGCCGAAACGAAGTATGAAAATGATGATTTTGTTATCAGTTTTTATCGAGCAAAACCCTGAATATAGTTGGTTGGATGCAAGTGGGATAGAAAGTATAATTGTCGGAGAGGGCGTCTTTGCAACGACCAAGAATAAAGTATTTAATGGCTATAAGGAACTTGAGAAATAAAATTATCCGATCCAGCCTAAGCTTCTGTTAAGGTCGAGCGTTCTGTACAGCAGTGAGTAAGAAGCTTGAAAAAGGACATTAAGAGTGGTATCATAAAAAATGCCCCGTTTCACATTGTGGAACGGGGCAAATACTTTAGTGTCAATCCCTTATTCGCTGAGCAAAGACTGGAAGATAACTGCTTTAGACGTTCTCGTTTCTAAGGTGTAAAGTCCGCCGACTAGCGTGCTAGACAAGCTAGTTGCATGGGGGAAGTTCGCACGAAACTGACCGCTCTTAGGAGGGGAAATCATCTGGCCAAGTGCGTTGCTAATACTCGAGACTAGATTGTCAAATATGGCACAACTATTAGGATTGAAAAAACTCCGGAAGAGCATATGAAAGAGGGGTGTAAGTTTTATCTGCAAAGTTATTTTCATTTCCTGTATAAATTACTGAATATCGTAATATACGAAATTCGGCACATGCTCCAGTTCAAGATTGTTATCAATTGTAATTAGACTCTGCGACATAATGAATGTGCTCCCAGTACTATTTTAGGCGACTTTTGGCCCTATTGGTCGGCAATTAGCTCACTGGATTGAATTCAGCATTTAAAGAAATTTACCATGAAAAAAACAGCTGTTGTCTCTATCGCGCAGGCACCTCATCCGGAGCAAATCCTTGGGATCTTCAATGATTTTACTCTGGAGGTCTGCATGAATGAGTCCAGTAAAAATGTTGCGTTCCAAATTCGATATTGCGCCAATTTGGAAACGACAGGTATTCAGGAAAATGAGGGGAATTTACTCTATGACTCCAATGATTTTTTGCCTTATACCCGTATTTTTCTGGTTTGGTATCAGGGACGAGCGGTGGCCACTCTTCGTAGTTGCGCCTATGCCGAACGTTATGATTGGTATGCGACAGAAGCGACTAACTATTTTCAATCAGAACTCGATCAACAATTAGGATGCAATACGAGTTTGCTGGAAGCCAACCGTTTTGCTGTTTTGCCAGAATTCCAGGGAAGCCATTCTTTGTTTGCCTGTAAACTATTGTTCCGGGCGCATGCTATGAACGCTGCTGTTCATCGTTCTGAATACATTGTGCATCTGGTGCGGCTTCGTCATCAGGCCTTTTACAAACGTTTCTTTGGCATGGAGGTGATTGCTCGGGGGCGCTATTTTATCAAATGGGCCCAAGTCTATGCGGATTCAGTTTTGTTAGCCCAAAAATCTGAACTCGCCTTGAGCACCATTTTGAAAAGAGGAATGCCCGCCTTTGACCAGCACGACATTGACCAATATATACGAATCGCTGAACTCGCTTCTCCAAATCGCCAGCGCCTTGCGGCTTAATTTTTTCATTCTTTACTTTTAACAAAAATTATTATGCTTGCCAATTCAAAAGTTAACTGGAATACCTATGCGCAGAAATATGACATGCTGCTTGCTTATAATCCCTTCTATACCCAACTACAGCAAGAAGTAATGGAGGAGGTGCGCAAGTGGGGGATACGGCCTGGCGATCTTCTGGCAGATATCGGTGCTGGAACAGGCAATTATTCTTTGGCCTTGGCTGAAACCTTTCCTCAGGCAAAGGTGCTGCATATAGACCGAGATGAAGGGATGAACGCCCATGCGGCAGACAAACGTTCCCTTGCCCAACTAAATAATCATGAAATTATTCCTCTAGGGGTTGACGAAATAGAACTGGAGCCTAATTCTTTGGACGGGCTGATCAGTATTCATGCCCTATATACTTTTTCTGATCCTGACGCGGTCTTAAGTAATATGTGCCATTGGCTCAAACCGGGAGCCGCCGCTGTGTTGGTTGATGCCGGACGGATGGCCAATGTACTGGGCTGGCAAGTAGCACTCGGTTCGCAACTTATCAAGGAGCATGGGATTCGAAAAACGCTGGAAATATTTAGAGAAGGCAAAGAAGTGAGTCGACAGAACGGCTATATCCGAAAGATGCAGCGCAGCGGAGAATTTTGGACTCATAGTCATGAAGCCTTTTGTGAGTCAGTTCAGCAGGCAGGTTTTGAGATAGAGCACAATGTGACCTGCTACCGAGGTTATAGCGACTTGGTGGTGGTGCGGAAGCCACTCCCTGTCACAAACGCCGTATTCAATCATTACGGGGCCCAAGCCTATGAAAAGTCATCGCATCTTGCTTAGCATCATTAGATTTTTCGGCTTACTACATTTTAGCAATCATTTTGAGGTCTAGTAAGGCATATCTTCAAAAACAAGCGTTCTGCGAAGCAGGAAGCCTGAAAATTGATAGTAATAATAGCATCATAAAAAATGCCCCGTTCCACTTAGTGGAACGGGGCAACATATTTTAGGGTAAATCCCTTATTCGACGATCAAACGCTTGTGCATTACTGCATTAGGCGTTCTCACTTCTAAGATATAAAGTCCAGCGGCTAGCGTGCTAGGCAAGCTAACTGCTTGAGTGAGCTTACCACGAACCTGACCGATGTTACGAGTGTAAATCATCTGTCCAGCTGTGTTACTAACACGCAAGACTACATTGTCCAGCGTGATACCCGCGAACTCAACTTCAAAGTTACCACTGTTTGGATTAGGATAAACCTGAACCGCTTGGCTCAATAGATCATCTTCAATACTAACATTGGTTACGATGATAGTGTCAGTCTTAGTAGACGTACCACAATCATTAGTTGCTGTCAAGCTTACGATGAATGTATCGTTGGTTGCGAAAGCATAAGTAGGAGTCGCATCAGTGCTGGTGTTACCATCACCGAAATCCCACATAATAGAAGTCGCATCAGTAGACATGTCAGAGAAAGTGATTTCATAATTGACATCACCAGGTACATAATCAAATGCTGCAACTGGGAAAGTATCCGTAGCTGCGATGGTCAAGGTTGGAGAAGTCAATGTACAACCATTAGCATCAGTGATTACACCAGTGTAATCTCCAACAGGTAGCATCATAAGATCTTCACTAGTGTCTCCATTGCTCCAAGAGAATGTATATGCACCAGTACCACCGCTAACACTAATGGTGATCATACCAGTAGAATCATCAGGGCAGCTAACGTCAACTAAGCTATCAAGTGCTACGCCGATTGCAGCAGGCTCAGAGATCATAGCAGCAGCGTCAAATGAACAACCAAAGCTATCTGAAACAGTAACATTGTACGATCCTGCAGGAAGACCTATCGCCATATTGCTAGAATCCATAGTACTCCAAGTATACGCATAAGGAGCTGTTCCGCCCATAGCGTTGACCATAATAGAACCAGTAGAATCTCCATTACAGAGGATAGAATCGCTAACCATTGCCATTCCAGAAGGGATAGAAGCAGGGATAGTCAATACAACATCATCGGTAACACTCAAGCCAAAGCTATCAGTAACAGTCAACGTAAGTGTACTGTCAATGATATTCATACCTGTCATGTTCATGATGTTCAATGTCTGCGTACTATCACCGTTTGACCAGTCATAAGTTGCACCAGGATTGCCACCGTCTAACATAGCAGTACCACAAACTAGGAGAGAATCACCAAGATTTAAGGTCGGAGCTGCAGAGATTGTGAAATCATCAAAAGCAAATCCGTCTTCTTGTACAGATCCATCAGAACCAAAGGCAATACGGAAGCGAACACTTGCTTGACCAATAAGCGCCGTATCAAGAGGGTGAGCAGCTAGTACCCAGCCACCTGAACCCGAAGCACCTGTTCCTGTCCAGCCTTGTTGCTGACCACCTGGGTTACCATTGATTGTATTGTCAGTGTACCAGTTGAATGGATCACCAGAATTACCAATCGTACTCCAAGTAGAACCTGCATCAGAGGATACCTGCAGAGCAGCACCATCCCAGCTAAATTCACTTTCCCACCATACTTTCAGAGATACCCAGCTACCCATAGGAGCATTGGTCATGTCAATACATGGGCTAGTAACAAACGAATTTTCATCTGGGCTATAGATACCAGTAGTATCACCATTTACCCAAGAGTTAGGTGCAGATGCAGAGGTATCAATGATAGCTTTGTTTGGCGTAGTAAGAACCCAAGTGGAGTTAGCACCACTCGCCATCCAACCTGCAGCACCACTATCAAAGTTTTCTTGATAGGGATAAGCAGGAGAAACTAGCATTACATTTTCAGAAGTGGCAGAAACAGAGTCATTTGCAGTATTGAGGTCTGCTGGTGCTGCTGCAGTCGCAACGGCATCAATAGTATGAGGACCAATTGCAGAAAGATCGGCAGTCGCAGTGAAGGTATAGTTCACCGAAGCACCTGGAGCCATTGGACCAGTGATTGTTTCTACAGCAGTATAAGCACCAGCATCAACAGAGAATTGAGCTGAAGCACTCATCAACGTATCTGTACCAGCGTTGGTTACGGTAATCATAACCTGCTCAGCAGCACTTAGGCCACAACCATTGGTTATATCTAAAGAAGTAAGCTCTAAGTCAAATGCAGGTGGTTGGAAGATTTCGACATCGTCGATTGCCATGTCTCCTGCAAATGTTCCAGCACTTTTCCCTACAAAAATAAGCTGTATCGTCTGCCCAGAGTATGCGGAAAGATCAACTACACGCTCGCGGAAAGGATCTGCATTTGCAGTTTGCTGCTGACCAACAATAGAGTCTAAACGAGTACGTACTCCATTGACTTCAGCATCTACATATAGTGTACCCATGGCCGAACCGAACATATGGTACCAGTAACGTAGCTTGGGTGAAGAAACCGGGCTAAGATCTATACAAGGAGAGATTAACTCTGTAATATCTCCACTTGCACCAGAAGAAGCTTCAGTATAAACGTAGTAAGTACCTGGATCAGAATGATCATCAGATGGACCTGTGCCACTTGAACCAGTACCATTTTCATCTACAGTCCAATTAAAGTTAGTAGGTGAATCGAAAGACCAGCCAGCAGGCAAATTACCTGCATTTTCAAATCCTTCAACAAAAGGAGCAGTTACAGAACCCGGAGAGGTTGTAGTAGTGGATGTTGAATCATTCAAAGTATTGGTATCACCAGTAGCAGTGGCAGTGGCATCAATGGTATGAAGACCTGCTGCTGATAGATCAGCAGTTGCCAGGAATACATAAGTAGTATCATCGCCTGAAAGGAGTGTACCACCAATCGTTTCAACAGTAGGCGTACCACCGTCTACTATTAGACTCACACTAACACCCGTGATATCATTGAGACCTAAATTGGCAACAGAAACTGCTACTGAAGCTGCAGCTGAGTTTGAGCAATCAAGGACAGACGTTATTGCCACAGATGTTGCGGCTATTTCTATTGCGGCTGCTTGAAATATAGAAACATCATCGATTGCCATGTCTCCTGCAAATGTACCAGCGCTTTGACCGACAAAAGCTAGCTGTATGGTTTGCCCAATGTAGGCATCTAAGCTTAGTACGCGCTCTAAAAATGGATCTGCATTTGCAGTTTGCTGCTGACCGATAATAGAATCGATACGAGTACGTACACCATTGGCAATTACATCCACATAAAGATTCCCCATAGTATTACCAAACATATGGTACCAGTATCCTAAGCGAGGTGCAGTAAGAGCTGAAAGGTCAATACAAGGCGAAAATAATTCATCAATAAAACCAGCAGATCCTGAAGAGGCTTCAGTATACACATAGTAAGTTCCCGGATCAGAATGGTCATCAGATGGACCTGTACCAGAAGAACCAGTACCATTTTCATCTACTAACCAGAGGAAAGTGGTATTTGCACTAGTAGACCAGTCTGCAGGCAAGTTGCCCGCATTTTCAAAATCTTCTACAAATGGAGCTGCAATTACATTCGCTGTGCTTACTACTAATGTAGTTGTATCATTAGATAAGTCAGCATCATTCAATACAGTAGCACCTGCGTCGATAGTATGAGCACCACCTGCCGATAGATCCGCCGTAGCTGTAAAAGTGTAAGTCAAAGTGTCACCAGGATTCAGAGTACCTGGGATAAGCTCAGGCGTTGTTGCCGGGCCACCATCAACAGAAAATGCACCTCCAATACCAGTCGCTGGGTTAGTACCTAAGTTGCCAATCTGAATGGTTACTGTTTCGGTAGTACCATTACAAGAATTGTCTATAGCACTAGAAGTAGCACTGATCGCATAAATATTAAATGGAGCAGGTACAAAAGGAGCAAATGTCCATACTTCATTGTCAGAGAGAGAAGTACCATTGCCTTCCTGAGCATTTTGGTCAGTGCCAAATTGTACTGCAGTTGTACCATCCATTTGTACACCGATCGTACGAGACAATGAAGGAGTAGCCGAACCATAAAGATCAACAATATGGACGTTGTTGGTTCCTTCTTCTAAAACGATACAAAAATAAGCAAAGCTTACATTTGGGTTGCCATACTCAAAGGAAAACCACTTGATCCACATTTGCTGTGAACCGGCAGTACCAAACGTTTTGGTGTAAACACGGTCGTTACCACCTGTTGGGGCAGAGGACGTAAACTCATCCCATAGACCTGCGACAGACATGTCAGGCAAGCCTGCGCTAGGGAGATTGGTGTTGGCACCAGGGATCACAACGGTCGCAGTGTCAAAAGTAATTACTCCATTAAGACTTGCTTTGAAGTGAGTTACAGGGGTACCATAAAAATCGAAAGGAAAGCCGATCGCCTGTGCCGCAGAAAGTACATTGGTACTCTGAGCCGCAGCTTGGATCTCAGTCCAACCCGTAGTCGTGGTTTCCGATTCGGTATTTATACCGCCCGGATTTGTAGTATTGGATACAAGAGAGGGAAGGTAGGTCAATTGTGCCCACATACCACTCGATCCCATGACCAATAATAATAGTGTCAATAATTTTCTCATAAGTGTCAGGAATTGGTTTACAGAATTAAAAAACAGTCTTGTTTCATTTGAAACAGTCCTGTACTACTAACATACACTGGTTGAAATGGCCAGACGTTGGGTCTTTGCCAAATTTCTCGTTCTCCCACTAGTACAAATCGTAGTTTGTACTAGGGCACATTTTATCTATCATACCGCTACAGCTTGCGCCATACGATATTCTATGATCTTTTTTTGTGGGTCAAATGGACCCAATTCATCTAATCCGAGCGATTTGATCGCTATATGTAAGAGCTCCGCTTCCGGAACACTTCCCTCTACCCCTTGTAAGTCTAAATAGTATTGTCCCGCTTCGATTAAGCATCGTTTAGGGATCATCCCTATCAATTCAGAACCAGTAACCCGTAAACCTCTCTCCCTCGCGGCTTTTCTGATCGCCTCAAAAGCAATGTGAACCGGGGTCTTATCAATATCCGTCAAATTGGTCGAGACTTGAGCCACCTCATATTGTTCCATATACCAGCCAATCGCTTTCACAGCTTTGCATATACCCGCTGCGCGAACGATTTGTCCTTTTTCATCTCGTAGTTTTTTACCATCCACGATTTTGGCTCTTCCGCTTTCACGAACGTCAGCCGCTATCGCCTTGGCGTGAGGCACAGAACGAGTATTCAAGTTGGCATTATAAGCGATCAAAAAATCTCTTGCACCAATCACGGTTTGGCCAGATTGAGGATTGAACTCTCGAGGACCGTAGTCCGGAGTCCATTCTGGAGCAAGAATTTTACTTTGAAAACCTTCGTATTCTCCTGATCGTATGTTTGCGAGATTTTGTCGTTTTGGCTGGGTCGCAGCGTTCTCGTAGAGATAAACGGGAATCTGCAGCTGCTCACCGACTCTTTGGCCCAGTTGACGGGCTAGCTCTACTACCTCCTCCATACTAATGCCGCTAATTGGGATTAGTGGACATACATCAGTAGCGCCCATTCGAGGATGTTCACCTTGATGCTGGCGCATGTCTATCAGTTTGGCAGCTTGCTCAATGGCTAGAAATGCAGCGTCCACAACGGCCTGTGGTTCACCAATAAAAGTGATCACAGTACGATTTGCAGAGGCTCCTGGATCAATATCCAGTAGGGAAACGCCTTCGACCGATTTGATTCGGTCTGCAATCTTATTTATGAGTTTGTTGTCCCTCCCTTCGCTAAAATTGGGAACACACTCAATCACAGAATGCATGTAGTAGTTTCTAGGGTTTTAGTGTATCAAATCCGAATAAAAAGGGTAAGATTAGCACGTAGCTATTCTGCTAAGATAATGATGATTCACTAAACTTGGAATTTCCGAGGCTTATTTTTTCTTTTCGAGACTACTTTCTATCGCATCAATTACCACTTTGAGGAAAATAAACATAATTCCTTGATTGGTAGGCTTAATGATATCAGCCTCTTCTTCAAAAATAATTTGCACTAAAAAGCGTAATAATTGGGGTTGAGGCGACTCCTCCATCAGATTGCGAGCTACTTGCTCAAAGCCGTCTTCTCCCTCTTCTGCGAGGTACTCTAGCATCTTGACATTTTGCTCTTGTATACCATCAAGATGGCTCTCCTCAATTTGGCCGATATGATGGCCCTCTCGTAGATAAGTTTGCCAGAGGATGACGCCCAAAAATAACATCAACTCGTTTTCGTCCAAATCAAAATCGGACTCTCCCATCGTCATCAGATAGGTCAATAATACTGGCTGAGCCTCGCTAAAGGACTCTATCACCCCTGCGATCTGGGTTTCATCCTCCATGGAGGATAGCCAATCATAAGTCGCATCGACTTGGTCTAATGAAAGCAACTGCATAAGTCAAAGTTAGGGATTTAGCTTAAGGCCGCCAATATGTTATCAACACCTTCTTCAATGGGTAGAGCGACTGGGATACCTAGTTCTGCCTCATATTGAGCTTGATAGGCTTTGGCCCGCTTCAACTTTAAGCCAGTAGTATTGAGTGCAATGCCCAATGTCGGGACTCCATACATCTTAATTAAGTCTATTTCATCTTGCAGAGAAGGGATTTTACGACCATGTTTTTCCCATCCTTTGTAGTAAATTCTACCTGGAGGGTGGACCAAAATGACTCCATCTGCATTGCCCGACACCAAAAACTCTGAACCACAAGGTCCGCTAGGATTGCGCAAAGCTGCTTGTCCTTCGATCAATATTAGGTCTGGAGCCTCTTCTTCATAGCAATTCACGATCGCATGCTCTAGTTCGCCGGAGACAAAGTCATTGAGTGTAGAATCAAATACAAAACCGTAGCGTCCATCGACCATCCATCCAGTTTGACCAGTATAAATCATCTCTGAATTGAGCCCTTGTTGCCGAGCGGCATTACGTAGAAGTAAGGCAGTAGTGCGTTTGCCGACGGCACAATCAGTCCCTAATACCGCAATTTTGGGCACCTTGACTTTGAAAATGCTACCGTCCCAAAAGTGTAAATCTTCCCTTTTCTTCGGTTTGCGAACGTCGATTAATTTAGCCCCGTTTTCGGCTGCTAATTGCACAAAACGCGCTTTATCTGTCAAAAACTCATGCATGCCCGAAACCAATGACATGCCGTTACGCAAGGCGGTCTCCATGACAGGAAACAACTGCTCAGGTAGTTTCCCGCCAGCATTGGCGATACCGATGATACAGTGACTCGCCAGCTCACGGGCCTGAGCGAGATAATACTCCATACTAGTAAAGACCGGAATTTGACGTGCTTTGCCATCAACTACTATACCAGCGTCTAGGCCGGCAGATTTGCTGTCGATGACCGCTACTATTTTAAAGCGCTCAGAGCCTCTGACCAATCCGTGAGCAGTTTTGGCCGAATTATGGTCGAATTGTCCTCCCGTAAGGATAATCGCAGTTTCTTGAATCATGGTTTTCTATTAGACTCGAGAAATTTAGCAATATTTTACGG
>JBGCFA010000205.1:0-13013 GCA_045106675.1 Bacteroidia bacterium | reverse complement strand
AAGATCGGTTTTGGAGGCATTGGCAAAGGTTATGCCGCCAACAAAGCTTCTCTGCTCATGCTGGAGATGGGGATCGAAAGTGGACTTGTCAACGCTGGCGGTGATATCATTTGTTGGGGCCGCCCTGCGGAACGCGAGGCTTGGCGGATAGGCGTGGCTGATCCCAAGTCCCGCACTCAAATCCTCGCCTGGCTGGGCATCAATGACCTAGCCGTAGTTACCTCGGGAGATTATGAACGCTTTGCCATGATAGAAGGTAAGCGTTATGCTCATATCATCAATCCCAAGACCGGATGGCCAGTCAGTGGTCTCAAAAGCGTTACGATCGTATGTCCTGATGCCGAATTAGCTGATGCGCTAGCGACTTCGGTATTTGTGCTTGGGCCTGAGGAGGGCTTGGCTTTGATCAATCGCCTCAAAGGAGTAGAAGGCTTATTCGTAACAGATGAAGATGAACTGATCAGCTCCAAGGGCATTGAGTTGGAGCGTTCCTCCGAAGGAGAACACCCTCACTACGAACTCACCATCGGTGCAGCTAAAGAGAAAAAATAATGAAGACTAAAACATCTCTCCTCCTACTCTTTGTCCTAGCAAGCATGAGCAGTTGCGTATCTGTGGCTTCTTACCAGAAAATGTACCTCAACGATGAGGATATGAAGCTAGAAGATGCAAAAATCCAAGCTTACGAAATCAATGTAGAATCATACCGTGAAGGGGCGGCTGGCATCAATGGCGGCAAGATTGGCGGCGGCTGTGGCTGTAATTAAACTAGCGCTCTAGGACCCAACGGACGCGACGATGGCTACCACTACCAAATGGTTGGTACCAATTCCAGACTTGCCGATTGGCTTTATCTTCTTCTACCGTAGCCGCCAAATCACAATCAAACTCATCCGCACAAAAGTAATTGTAAAACAAAACTCGTTTGTTTTGCTCATCATTTTGGAAATCGTTCGGCCCGGCCGATACTGTACCGTCAGCCAGAGTTAAGGTATAGGTCAAAAAATAATCCAGCCCGTTTTCATTGGTTAGCGCGAGCTCGCCCACATCAAATTCTTCCGATTCAAAATTTACCGTACCATCGATATTGATGATCGTAATGGTTTCGGATACTAAATTCCAGCGGCCTTCGAGTCGTTGGAGATAGCGCTGCTGCTTATCACCGCAGCTACTAAGGAGTAGTCCTAAAAACAGACAACTCAGCAATAATATCTTTAGGTTATTTGTTTTCATCGCTTAGTTTTTACTCTCCAAACCAATATTCAATCCCAATATTTAGACGAAGTGCTTGAAAACTCTCGCTGCGGACCAGATCAGTAGCCGGGTCAATATTCGTAGGATTATTTGCCCATTGCTCATAGTCTCTAGGCAGTTCTGTCTGACGTGATTGACGGATATCAAAATCCTGCAACCACTGCATTCCATCTGAAGATAAACCCAGCATCGGCCAACTAATCCCAATTGGAATATAGATTTTTTGGATTTTGAAAGCGGCATTGAACCCGAGGTCTAAGCTATTTGTATTGGCCTGATAGACTCCGAGGATATCATATTCATTTCCAAGGCTATAAGAACCATCGGGATAGATATTGCCGATTTCGAGGATACTTTTACGAAATCGCCCAGCGATATGCCCATGTAGAAAAAACTTACGTTTGATATGAAAACCCAAATCAAGTTGCAGATTGAGGTCATGAGTCAAAAGATCGCTGCGAGTGACAATATTGGTCAAAAAGCGCGCCTCTCGCCTCACCGACTTACGGCCATAAGTCAAAAATAAGCCACTGGAAAAGCCAAAATCATCCCCTATCACATATCTCGTCCCGAGGCCAATGGCGGGATGGCTAAGGGCATTAGCTGAGAGCGTATCAAAGTATTGGGTGGCAAAAGAAGCATGATATTCGTTATACGAACGATAAAAATCATTGAGATCGAAACTTTGGAGGGTAGAAGCCTCGTATTCGAGTCTTAGACTCAGCTTAGGAAGACCACCAGATTGAGCCCAAATGCTGAGAGGCAGCAAAAGGATCAAAATGATCGTCCCATATTTGGTAAATGTATCCATACGATATGTAAATTATAAGCAATGAACAGCATTTGCAAACGGTTTTCTTGCCCTTTAATTTCGCAGCTATGCGCTATCTGATTGCTTTTCTCTGTCTGTTTAATATCCTTGGGGCTCTCGCCCAATCTGACAGCACCGCTGAAGTCATTGAGGTGGATTTTTTGTTTCACTATTATGAGCAAGATGGCGTTCATTCTGCTGTAACGGGAGGACAAGGCACCGAAGAGTTAACTGATAGAGCGGGAAAAATCGTGGTTAGTGTCCCGTTAGATAGTATCCAAAGCCTGAGGGTACAAACTGACGTCAATCATTACACTTCTGCCTCTACCGACAAGATTGATGCTTATGTCTCCTCTGCTTCTCGCCAAGATAGCCGCGCTAGTTTACAATTTGCTTACCAGCGTCAATTGGGGGATCAGTACCAAGCAGGCATGGGGGCGGGTATGAGTGTGGAGTCAGATTATCTTTCCAAATCTTTGGCGGCTAATTGGTCTTGGCTTTCCAAAGACGAAAACCAATCTCTCAGTTTACAAGGGCAAGCCTTTTTTGACACTTGGATCGTGATTTTTCCAGAAGAGTTGCGGGCTCCGGGCCTAGTGAGCGTACCGACGGATAAGCGGCGCTCTTTCAACCTAGCAGCTACTTGGGGCCAAGTACTCGGGCCTAAGGTGCAAGCCTCTTTGGGAGCGGAATTAGTCGTTCAGCAAGGCTTACTCTCAACCCCATTTCATCGCGTATATTTCCAAAATCAAAGCCTGCCTCGTATCGAGAAGTTTCCGCTATGGCGACTCAAGTATCCAATCGGCATGCGTCTAAACTGGTTTGCAACGGATTGGCTCGTTCTGCGCAGCTACTATCGCTACTACTTTGATAGCTTTGATATCAAGGCTCACACCTTTCGTCTAGAAGTCCCGCTCAAGCTTCATTTAAGTCTCACTCTCCTACCCTATTATCGCTTTCACACACAAACGGCAGCCTCATTTTTCGCGCCTTATAATGAGCATTTAGATGGGGCTACTTATTGGACTTCAGATTTCGATCTTTCTGCTTTTCAATCGCATCGTTTGGGATTAGGCGTACGATTTTCCCCTCTATATGGACTTCTGCGCTTTCGTTTAGGCAAAAAACGCATTGCGATGTTTAAAAGTTTAGGGCTTCGATATGCTTATTATCAACGGTCAGATGGGCTAAAAGCCAATATCCTGAGCTTGGATATGAGTTGGAAACTCTAGCGGTACAGGAAAGCAATTCGACTATCCAGTAAATTTCATAATTTCGGCGCATGAACGTATCCCCCTATGACTTTGAGGATATCCGTCCTTATACGGACGAAGAGGTACCCGAAGTCATGAAACGCCTCACCCAAAAAACCTCTCTCTTCGTGATGATGGGAGTGTTTTTCCCAGAACTAAGTCCTGAAGAGATTCAGCAAAGGTTTGCCGAGGTAAATAGCACTGCTGAACTACAAGAAAAATATATAGGCGAAGCGATCAGACGTATGATTTCTGCTTCGGCTGGTCAGTTGAGTGTTTCCGGCCTTGCCGAACTCGACGCCTCTCAAACTCATCTTTTTATCGGTAACCACCGAGATATCATCCTTGATCCCGGTATTTTCAATGAGCAACGGCACCAACGCAATCTTCCGACCACGCTCATTGCCATCGGAGACAATCTCCTCGTTACCTCTCTGGTTACTGATTTGATGAAGCTTAACAAAAGCTTTATCGTACACCGCTCACTGCCTCGACAACAACTGTATGCTTATAGTCTAAGGTTATCCAACTATATCCGAAAGTCCATATTAGACGAAAATGAGTCTATCTGGATTGCCCAAAGGAGTGGTCGTACCAAAGATGGGCATGACGAGACGCAGACCGCATTACTCAAAATGCTCTCTCTTTCGGGTTCTGATGATTTGCCTGAGAGTTTTCTGGCCCTCAATATTATCCCGATGGCCATCTCCTATGAATATGAGCCTTGCGATATGCTCAAAGCAGCAGAAATCGTTACCAATCGCAATGGTGGCGAATTTGAGAAAAGCGACAAAATGGCCATCATCCGTGGCATCCGCGACTATAAGGGACGGATTCATATGGCGATCGGAGACCCATTTACCAAAGAGGATTATCAGTCTTTAGGAGGTTCCGCTAAGCGGAACGATTGGTATAAAAACTTCAAAGCGCTATTGGATCGACGGATACAAGACCTCTATCAAATTTGGCCTACCCACTACGTAGCGGCAGACCTCAAATCCCAAAAGGGACGATATCAGGCGCATTATACCCAATCTGAAAAAAATGCTTTTCTCCAGCATTTGGATAAGCGACTCAAAGAGGTAGAAGGACCACAAGATCAATTACGAGAGCAGTTTATCGCGATGTATGCGCGACCAGTTGAAAATCGTTTTGGTTGAAAGTTGAGATTTCCTCTTTTGATCAAATTCCAGGATTCCCCTTTTTATTTAGTCTAAGATTTCTCTGCCGATGCATCGGCATTCGAAATGGCGTTCCGCGAAGCGGAGAAAAAACCAATCAGCTATCGCTTCATGATCTTCTCAAGCATCTTGAGGGTAATGAGATATGTCGGCATAACGCCTACCATCCCTAAACTACCAGAAGCCAAGGTACTTCCTGTCAACAATGGGTTGTCCGAAGCATAATAAGCATATCGTAGCACGACATTAGGACTGATACTTTGTCGAATCCTCGCTGCTGCTTGGATGGCTTTTTGATAATGAGCACCTTCCATTTCTAGGCCAATTGCATTCCAGGAAGATTGGCGAAAATAAGCGAGCACATATCTATTTTGGAGCGATGTACCCAATACAGTGATCATGGCTCCGTCATAAGCATTGAGTCCACTATCCTTGAAGTCAGATACCTTGAGATCATTTTTAAAGGGGTAGTTATCGGCAGTCCCTTCAAAGACGTGAGAGGATGGCACCATGATATCACCTTTGCCTCCATGTAGAATGCCCGCCTTCCCCATGATATTGATAGAAGCAACCGAGAGATTGCGTGATTTTTTGGAAGAAGCTTCATTGATTGGTTTGAGCAACTCATCCATGGTTTCGTAAGCTTGCTCTCCGAAAGCATAATCCATGACGATGATTACGGGCGCTTTCTTATTTTTGGGTTCCCTTTTCAAGGGTAGTTCGGGGGTAATTTTGCCCCAATCTATTTTCTGAGTATCGATGATTTGCACCGAGATATTGGTTCCAAAAGGATCTTCCAATACGGTCATCCCATGCTCATAGGCATACTTTTCGACTCTGCGGCGTAGGCGGCTATTTTCTTCAACACTGAGTTGAGTGGCCAGTTCAAGGATACTGACTTTTTTGCCCAGCGTTTTGCGAAGCGCAGGATAAGCATACAGACTATTAAGTACGCTATGCAGATTCGCGCTAATAATATGGACTGGCCGATCTAACAGTTTTTCTTCTTTCAGATGGCTTTTGATCCGAGTGGCCCAGCTCTCACCATAAATATGATGACCAATGCGTTCGCGTAGCGTAGGCGAAAAACTAACCTCACGCGGCAACTCTCTCAAATCTTCATCTATCGCAATTTTGCCTAACCAGTAAACCACATGAAACAGGCCATTATTGGTAGAACTATGGGCTTTGAGGCGCTCATGGGCACGTTGCGTTTCACCGAAGGTGCGACCTAAAATAGTACTCAGATAGGCAAAAGCAGTCTCGACATTTTTATCGGTGAGAGTTGCTTCTCCTTCAACTATCGCTTCCAGTTTTTGCCATTCAAAGCTGGTTTCTCCATTTTCGTCTAGAACGTGTTCTTTGATTTTCTCGGCCTCCATATACATGAAGGTCAAGTGAGTGAGGATATCATAAATCTCACTACGCCCGCGAGTAACCTCGATAAACATCTGCTCGGTATCGATGCGATAGCAATTACGTCGACGAGCATAAGGGGTAATCACCTCAAATTCAGACTCTTTGTAGCCTTCTTCGGAGATCAGTTTGATGAGGCGACATTCTTCGATGCCTTTGGGGAGGCGATCCATAACATAGACCAGACCGTCAAGTTCAACTTTTTCGGGATCGGCCATGGAGCCATATATCTCGGGGCTCAATGTAAGGAGGGCTTCGGTCAATACTTGACCGGCCATACCAGCATGACGATAGACACCACTATTGAAGAGGTGGCGCATTTCGATATAGAGCCTTTCAATGGCGGCTCTGGCGGCACGGGCTTGGGAAAGTTCGAGAGGATTTATATTCATTAAAAAACAAAGTTAACAAAAAGTGCCCGATTTTGTTGGAGGGTACAAATACAACACCCAAATTTTATAACAAGATGAAGCAAAATGTGATCAAATGGATGAGTTTACTCCTTTTTGTCATGGCTACACAAGTAGTTATGGGCCAAAAAGTACCGAAAGCTGATAAAAGTCCAGCTGATATCTCGTATTACAAAACCGGTGGCGAAACTGTCGCTAAGGTTGTTTACGGAAGGCCGCAGATGAATGATCGGGAAATCTTTGGGAAATTGGTCAAATTTGACAAAGTATGGCGTACTGGAGCCAATGAAGCGACAGAAATTCGCTTTTACCAAGATGTAACGCTCGCGGGAGAAGCAGTAGCAGCCGGAACTTATACGCTTTTCACTATCCCCGGAGAGTCTGAGTGGAAGATTATCCTCAATTCAGAATTGGATCAGTGGGGTGCGTATCGCCACGATAAGAAAAAGGACGTATTGACGGTAAGCGTTCCCGCAGGGACTAGCGAAGAAGCCATCGAATCAATGGCGATCTTCTTTGACAAAGACAGTATGTACATTGGTTGGGGAAACACCCTGGTCGCTGTGCCTGTTGGAGTGGAGTAGATAAATAAAAAAGAATAAGGGACAAGAAAGTTAAAAGTCGAAATATTTTAAGCTTTCTTGTCCCTTGCTATTTTGTGATTAGGCTTTATTTTATCCTCTCGCTGCGCGGAACGCTAGAGAATGGCTAATGGTCAATCTTGAATTTCAAGGCCCAAATCAGACTTTGGCTATTCGGCATTGGACTTCGAGATTGGGTGTCTGATTATTTCACTTTTCATTGGGGTCCACCACGGTAGCCACAGCATAAACCACCGAGACGCGGCCTTTTTCGGCGGCTTCTTTGGCGTAAAAGATAAAGTTAGCGGTGCCGGTATCTAATTCATCAGCGGCCGCAACCCCAACTTGTACCACTTTTTGTTCTCCGGCCTCTATATCTCCCACTTCTATTTCTACGGGGAGTTCTAAACCATTGATTTGGTTAAGTTCTTGCGGTTGGAGGATCACATCCCTAGCGGGGTATTTACCCAGATTTTCGATCACCAAACGAATGATGGTTCCTTCTCCGGGATCAATGATACCATTGTCGTTTTCATCAATGAAGCGAATAACATCATTTTTGAAACGCAATTCAGGATAACCAAAATCGAGATTGACGGGATTACTAGTAGCCGTTAATACTTGAGCATCTGCAAGAAAGCAAGCCAAGATCAAGGGGGTGAATATGAGGTATTTTTTCATTTTCCTGATTAAATCTACTGATCTAGGCGGTGCACTTTCCATGCCCCTCCTATTTGTCCGTCGCCATAGCGAAGCATCAAAAGGTAATAGCCTTCGGCCGTTCCTTCTAAGTCAAATTGAGCTTCCCAGACGCCTTGTACTTTCTTCTTTTGGACTGGAATACCGATCGGTTGCCCCAAAATATTGACTAATTCCAATTGTAGATCAACGACCTTATCGGTGGTTAACTTGACGGTAAGGAATCGATCCGTGGGATTGGGATAGAGTTGGTAGTCCAGCAATACATTAAGGTCATCTTTGATGCTGGTGTTGTTGATAAGTTCAGGCTGTTGAAAGCCTTGGGTAAGGATCAACGAACCACTATTGGCGGTTAAAGTCTTGACTTCGACCTGGCCGATAGTATAGGACATGCTAAAGACAGAATCGGAGCTATAGCTATGCCCCCCCATTGGCACAATGGCATAGTGTTCAATCTCTAATTGAGCATTGACACTTGCAAACACTCCCAAAGAAAGGATAGTAAAAAGGATCCGTTTCATAATTTTAAGAATGTAAATTTAGAATAGCCAATAACAAACGTCTAAGATAAGTTCCGCTGCTTATTGGCTATTCTAGATTGATTATTTGTTTTCTAGCTGCTCCAAGCGCTTTTCGAGTAGTTCGATTTGCTTGCTTTGCAATTCGAGCAATTGTTGTTGCGTCTGGAGGGTTTCTTGTTGTTCCTGCATCCCTTTGATGAGGACCGGAAGCAGTTCCATATAATTTACACCAAATAGGGACATTTCCACGATTTCGGTATCACCAGTCTCTGGGTTAACACGAATTTCTTGAGTCTGTACCACTTCTCCGATGATTGGTAGCATTTCTTGAGCGATCAAGCCTAGTTTTTGCTCCATGCTAGCATCACCAATCCAGTTGTAACGTACTGGGCGTAACTCCATGATTTCGTCCATACCATACTCGAGATTTTCGACATTGGTCTTGGCTCTCATATCAGAAGTTACGGTGATACCGTTGGCAACATAAGCATCTCTCCAGCGGTTAGCGCTTGATCCGAGGTCGATGGTAGCATCAGTAGTTGGAATCACGCTAGCGTCATAAAGTACCTCATCAGAGTTGATCGTATCAGCCGCCCAATCAGTACCATTATACTTCAGAAACTCAGTCTGATCAGGAGCGGTTGCTGATACAGCAGTCCCTTGCAGACCATCAACAGTAAGAGTAGGGAAAGTACCACTTACATCACCAGCAGCTGCAGTAGCAGTCGTAATATCATCACTTGCATCGGTATCACCTGTATTGCTAAAGCTATTGCCAGTAAGGGCTAGGCCAGCACCCGCTACGTAGGTAGCAGTATCGTCAGCCGCAGCTTCCCAAGCCGCACCATTCCACTTGAGTACTTCATCAGTGTTGGGTGCAGTGATTGCAACAGGATTGCCTTGGAGGCCATCGACGGTGAGCGTTGGGAAAGTCCCAGAGACATCACCAGCACCACTAGTAGCAGTCGTAATATCATCACTTGCGTCTGTATCACCCGTATTGCTAAAGCTATTGCCAGTAAGCGCTAAACCAACACCAGCGACAAAAGTCGCAGTATCGTCAGCCGCTGCTTCCCAAGCTGCGCCATTCCACTTGAGCACTTCATCAGTGTTTGGTGCAGTAATCGCTACGGGATTACCTTGCAGGCCATCTACAGTCAAGTTGTCAAAAGTACCGCTAGCATCTCCTCCGGCATTCGACGCAGTCGTAATATCATCAGAGGCATCGGTATCACCCGTATTGCTAAAGGTATTGCCAGTAAGGGCTAAACCAGCACCCGCTATGTAAGTAGAAGTATCATCAGCGGCAGCTTCCCAAGCAGTACCATTCCATTTGAGCACTTCGTCAGAAGTAGGAGTGGTATTGGCCACTGGATTGCCTTGCAAGCCATCAACGGTAAGCGTTGGGAAAGTACCTGAAACATCACCTGCGGCATTCGTCGCAGTTGTAATATCATCAGAGGCATCAGTATCACCTGTATTACTAAATACAGTACCAGATAAGAATATACCCGTACCCGCTGTATAAGTAGTATTATCGTCTACAGCTGGTGCCCACTGAGTACCGTTCCATTCTAAAGCTTCACCAGAGGCTGGTGCTGTATTGGCAATAGGATTGCCTTGCAAGCCATCAACGGTAAGCGTTGGGAAAGTACCTGAAACATCACCTGCGGCAGTAGAAGCTGTTGTAATATCATCACTCGCGTCGATATCACCGGTATTGCTAAAGGTAGTACCCAAAAGCGCAAGACCTGTACCCGCAACGTAGGTAGTATTATCATTGTCATCCACACTAGGGGCCCACTGAGTACCATTCCATTTCAGTATCTCTCCACTAGTAGGGGCAGTATTGGCGATAGGATTGCCTTGCAAGCCCGCTACGGTCAGACTAGAATAAGTACCCGTAACATCACCCGCAGCGTTCGACGCAGTCGTAATATCATCACTCGCATCAGTATCACCCGTATTGAAGATCGTAGCTCCAGAAAGTGCGATACCTGATCCACCCACATAAGGGAGATTGACCGAATTACCACCTGAGATAGACATCGTGATACCACTAATTGCGAGACTCTGAATCTCATTGGTCTCACTCGAATCAGTATCTGCATGAGGGGTCCAGTTGGTACCATTCCAGCGTAGTACATCTTGGGTAGTTGGTGCTGAAGTAGAAACTCCATTACCCTGTAAAGCCTCTACCGTAAGGGTAGGGAAAGTACCACTCACATCACCCAGGGCGAGCGTTGCGTCGGTAATATCATCGGTGCTATCACGATCACCAGTATTGATGATAAAGTTAGAGCCATCGATATCGATACCCGCTCCCGGCAAATAAGTAGGTGCGGTAGTGGGGAGCAAGACAGTATTACCCGCAGAGATGGTCAGCAAATTACCGGCGATGGTAAGCCCTTGGATCTCATTGGTTTCACTTGAATCAGTATCAGCGTGAGGGGTCCATGCACTACCATTCCAGCGTAGTACATCTTCTCCGGCTGGAGCCGAACTCGAAAGTGCATTGCCTTGCAGAGAAGAAACAGCCAAAGTCGGAAAAGTACCGGTGAGGTCTCCCGCAGCACTAGTAGCGGTAGTAATATCATCACTAGCATCAGTATCACCCGTATTGGTGATAGTTGTACCACTGATAGAGATACCCGTTCCGCCTGTATAAGGATTGATATTGACTGAGCCTCCACCATTGGAAAGGCTTACGGTATTACCAGCAATCGAGAGCGTTTGAATCTCATTGCTAGGGTCTGCATCAGCATCATCAATCGCATCAATTGAAGGCAACCATTGGGTACCATTCCACTTGAGGATCTCGCCACTAGTTGGCGCAGTATTAGAAACAGGATTACCCTGAATACCATCCACTGTCAATGTCGGGAAAGTACCACTGACATCACCTGCACCAGTCGTAGCTGTCGTAATGTCATCACTGGCATCGGTATCACCTGTGTTGCTAAAGGTCGTACCTAATAAGCTCAAGCCTGTACCTGCAGCGTAAGTAGTATTAGCATCTGTACTTGGTTCCCACTCAGTACCATTCCAGCTCAGTACTTCACCACTTGTAGGTGTAGTACTGGCAACTGGATTACCTTGTAAACCATCAACCGTCAATGTCGGAAAAGTACCACTAACATCACCAGCAGCTGCGGTAGCAGTAGTAATGTCATCACTGGCATCAGTATCACCCGTATTGAGGAAAGTAGTACCTGAAAGGCTCAAGCCTGTACCTGCTGTGTAAGTAGTATTATTATCAGTATCGTTGGCCGGAGCCCACTGAGTACCATTCCATTTGAGCACTTCACCGGAAGTAGGAGCTGTATTGGCAATTGGATTGCCTTGCAGACCGTCAACCGTAAGAGTCGGGAAAGTACCACTGACATCACCGGCACCTGAGGTAGCAGTCGTAATATCATCACTGCCATCAGTATCACCTGTATTGATGATAGTAGTGCCACTAACGCTGATACCAGTACCGCCAGTATAAGTTGTGCCATCGTCCGTCGCAGGGGCCCATTCGGTACCATCCCACTTGAGGACTTCGCCACTAGCAGGAGCCGTAGCAGCTACAGCATTGCCTTGAAGACCATCAACGATGAGAGTCGGGAAAGTACCCGTTACATCACCAGCACCACTCGTAGCAGTCGTAATATCATCAGAAGCATCTGTATCGCCAGTATTGGTGATCGTAGAGCCACTAACGCTAATACCAGTACCACCGTTATAAGTAGTTCCGTCATCAGTTGCAGGAGCCCATTCAGTACCATTCCACTTGAGGACCTCGCCACTAGCAGGAGCCGTAGCAGCTACAGCGTTGCCTTGGAGGCCATCAACAGTGAGGGTCGGGAAAGTACCACTGACATCACCAGCACCAACCGTAGCGGTCGTAATATCATCACTGGCATCAGTATCACCTGTATTGGCGAAAGTAGTACCAGAAAGAGACAAGCCTGTACCAGCAGTATAGGTAGTATTGTTATCAGTATCCGTAGCTGGAGCCCATTCGGTGCCGTTCCACTTGAGGACTTCACCAGAGGAGGGAGCAGTATTGGCGACTGTACGGCCCTGAAGCCCTTCGACAGTCATGGTAGAAAACGTACCCGTTACATCTCCTGTCGCAGAGCTAGCAGTCGTTAAATCATCACTGGCATCGGTATCACCTGTATTGATGAAAGTCGTACCAGAAAGAGTCATACCTGTACCAGCAGTATAGGTAGTATTGTTGTCAGTATCAGTAGCTGGCGCCCATTGGCTACCATTCCACTTGAGGACTTCGCCAGAAGTAGGAGCGGTATTGGCGACAGGATTGCCTTGAAGGCCGTCAACCGTAAGCGTTGGGAAAGTCCCAGAAACATCACCCGCACCAGCCGTAGCTGTCGTGATATCATCACTGGCATCAGTATCACCTGAATTGATGATAGTCGTACCAGAGACCGTAATCCCTGCGCCACCTGTATAAATTGTTCCGGCATCTTGGTCAATAGCAGGCTCCCAAGCAGTACCATTCCATTTGAGGACTTCTCCACTTGAAGGCACGGTTCCCGCAACGGGATTACCTTGAAGACCATTGACATTTAAAGCAGCAAATGTACCACTCGCATCGCCTCCAGCTGTACTGGCATTGGTAAGATCATCACTGGCATCGGTATCGCCCGTATTGATAAAGGTCGTACCAGAAAGAGTCATACCTGTACCAGCGGTATAGGTTGTATTGTTATCAATGTCAGAAGCAGGCGCCCATTGGGTGCCGTTCCACTTGAGGACTTCGCCAGAAGTAGGAGCGGTATTGGCAACAGGATTGCCTTGAAGGCCGTCAACCGTTAGCGTTGGGAAAGTCCCAGAGACATCACCCGCAGCGTTCGACGCAGTCGTAATATCATCACT
>JBGCFA010000204.1:0-12159 GCA_045106675.1 Bacteroidia bacterium | reverse complement strand
TATGACTTACCGCATTGATATTGGGGAGTCGCTTTATGGTGTGGCCGCTATCATCAGTTTTTTTGCCCTTTATTATGGTTACGGCAAGCCGAACGCCAAACCTTGGCAGCGTTCTGCGCAGCAGATCGCCTTGATGATCGGCCTATTTGGGGTTTATGGATTATTGAGCTTTGCCCCATCAGTATTATTTAATAGTCCTGATGAACCTACTTCCTTGCCATTGGTAGCAGGGATAGTGGTAGTGATGAGCAGTCTATGGCTAGGTCCTATCCGCACGCGGATCAACTTTTTGCAGACAACTCCTTCTGCGCGTTAACTTTTAGTACAACCTTCGATAAAAATAAAAGCATGTATAGATTATTTCAGCGCTTCACACCTGCTTTTCTTCGCAAACTCGATCATCAATTATTGGTGTCTCGTCCGGGCCTTTGGGCTACGAGAGTCCATTATCTCCTTTTTTACTGGCTGATGGGTGCCGGACTGGCTAGCCTCTTATTGATGCTGATGCCAATCCAACTTCATGATGTGCCTGAAGGTAAAAATTCGACAGTCATGCTCATGATTGTTTCGGCTTTCTCCTTACTGGCATGGGCCGTACAGTTGGCCCATTACCAACCTTGGAAACAAGGTGAATCCCATTGGCGTTTGCATGCTTTCCGAGATCAAGGGATTTATTTCTTGGGGGTAGGACTATTGCTTTTATTACCCTTGGGCTTTTATGCATTGCATCAGCAACGCGTGGACTTTGCCGTGGCTGATAGCCAACTCGATGCCGATATGGATGAGTTTGAAAGCTTGGGAAACATCTTCCATTTGGATGGTAATGTGGCATTAGAAACAAATGCGGATGTGGATGAGATGATCCAAGGATATCAAGTGTTGGCCGCAAAATACGGGTCTAAGCATGTGGCTTATTCGCTGAATAGAGAAGATATGCTCCATAAAATGGCTAAGGGCAAAAGGTTACATGATGAAATATTGGCTCTACAGAGTATTAGAAGAGAGGTCAATACTAATTTTCGCCGTCTAGAAAGAGCCGAAAGACCCATTCTTCGCCGCACCGATGATCGATTAACCCTCTTTGCCGTTTGGGCTAGTTTTGGCTTAGTGCTACTCCTGTTTGTGCGTAGTAGCTGGCAGACTTTCTTACTCTCTATCATAAGTGGACTAGGACTATTACTCGTCGAGTCATTGATCATTGGGATCGTGCTAGCGACCGATATCATCCGAGCGGATGAAGAGTTTGTTGTCTTGATGCTGGGTCTCAACTGGCTCGTATTAGGAGGCATGGCGTTCCTCGGAGAGGTGAAAAGTAGTCGCCAACAACAAATCCGTATGATCGCCTTGAGCCTCTTTACGGTCTTGACGACCATCATACCTGCGATCGCTAAAGAGATGCTAGACGGTGGGCCTGATAGAGAGGCACTACTGCTTTATATCGTGAGCTGTGGCATCACTTTTATACTCTGGAATCTCCTCTTTCAAGGCCGGATGCTCCAACTCGTCGTCTCGCCCAAAAAACAATAAGCCAACACAGCAGACCATGCATAGACTATTTGAAAAATTAAAACCAGCCTTCTTTCGCGCTTGGGACCAAAAACTCTTACTCAATCGGCCCGGACTTTGGGCGACTAAATTTCATTACGCCTTGGTGTTTGGCTTATTGGGTTTGGCCTTGAGCAGTCTGAGCGTTTGGCTGCTTCCCGTTGAGCTTACGGCCGTGCCGAACGCTTGGAGTCATCTGCTTTATGCTGTGATCCCTAGTATGATCGGTTTAGCGATCTGGGTCTGGCAAGTGTCTCTCTTCAAAACCGACAAAGCGTTCGGCGAAGCCGGGACAAAAGTGGCCCTAAGAGATCAAATGATCTATGGCTTGATCATACTGATGGCTTTGGGGATACCCGTCTTACATGGCTATCGGGTGAGTCAAAAAGTGGCTGTTAGTATTGATGACGAAACAATGGTCGCGGATATAAACCATCTCAATTTGTTTCAAGGCTTAACTTCCAATTATAACAGTTGGAATGATGAACCACAGACGCTAGAAGAGAGATATGAAAACTATTCCTTTCGATACTATTCGGATTATCCCGCCTTTGTTGACAAAATAAATGGCTCGGAGTTTAATAGTCATGAATTTTTCGAGCTTACTAAGCCTCAGCATAAAGCAGAATTGCTGGAAGGACTGCAAAAGTACGTGAGTCTGCTCCGAAAGTATAGCTCTACTCCCTTTTCTGTTACCGCAGAGGAGATATACTCAAAGTTCACTAAGCTGAATAATGGAGAGATCGAACAGATCAATTTTAGCTACACTTTTAGATCCGCTGAAAATAAGACTGAATCCAACCTGGTAAAGCTACAAGAAGCCAAAAAAGGCGAGTCTCATGTATTTGGCGCTGATAGTTGGAAAATGATCTCAGTCCTGTTTCTATGGGGTTTTGGCTTGTTACTGATTGGTTTACAGACCAATGGACGTAGCTTCTTGATCAGTGGAATAATGGGAGGGGTAATATTAGCAGGGGGAGTAATACTCGCTGAGAGCTTGCGTCACTTTTCCAACATTCTGAGAACAGAAAGTTGGCTGTCTGTGATTCATTTGGGCGTGATGCTGGTGCTTGGACTCCTCGTTTTACGCCGCAAAACCACTCAAAAAGGGATTCTTTGGCGACAAGTTGTGCTCACTCTATTTGTAGTAGGATTGGCTTTTTTGCCGATAACACTCTGGCAGGTGGTATATGAGCTCAATGGACCCTTTGGTTTCGCAGAGTATTTTCCGGCTTTCCATCGGATTGAGGTATTTGAATATCTACTAATAGGCGGAGCACTTGTTCCATTAGTATTTTGGAACCTCGGCTTACGGCAAAGTTTCATTCGTCTTCATGTACGTCCTAAAACGCGATAGGTCATGCAAAGATTTCTCCAAAGACTGATCCCCAATTGGCTGAAGCGGCTTGACCAGAGTTGGCTGATAAAGTCTCCTGCTGTCTGGGCGACTAAGGTTCATTATGTGGGCTTCTTTCTATTGATAGTTTATGGACTAGCTAGTCTTTGGACCGCGATTGTGCCGATCAATACTCAGGATGTACCCGATCCGGGTATATATTTTGGATTACCTATCCTGCCCTTATTGATTGGCTTTGGATTTTGGGTATACAAAGTCTCCCAATTCAAACGCGAAAAGCAGTTCGGCAAAGCCGAAAGTAGTAAGACTGTCCAAGAGCAAGCGATCTACCTATTGGTGATTGCTATGTTTTCTTTCATCCCGCTAAGTCTCAATTATCAGATGAGTCAGCGAGTGGCCAATATGGTCTCGGATGATACTTTGATCGCAGAGATCAATCATCTCAATGTTGCGAGCAATTTTTTCCGCAATGATCCGGAAGATATTAATGGTGAGGAAAGAGGCTGTTCATTTGAAGAAAGATGTTTTGCTCGCTTTTACTATTATGGTTGGCCAAAGAAGGCGATAAAGAAAGCGGAAGAGAATAGAGAGATTTTTACTCAATCTCTACAAAGCCCAAACCAAGACCAGCAAGAGGCCATTGAACTTTATTTGGAGATAGTCAATCAATACAGCTCGTTTCCTCTACAAATTGAGGCTAAAAAAGTGCTGAATAATTTCCAGGAGGAGCCTCAACTTGGTGTCTATGAAAACTATGGGGATTATATGCTTTCTACTGTGGAGCGGATAGTAGAGACTAACTTGGATATGCTCCGTCAGGCAAAAGCTGGGGATACCCATTTCTTGACGGTACAATATTTGGGGGCGATTGTTAGCTTTTTGTTATGGTCTCTGGTATTCTTGATGGTCCTTTTTAAACTAGGAGGGCGCGTCTTTTGGGCTTCGATCGGCATAATTCCCTTTATCTGGGCTCTAGTTGGGTCCTCTTCTTGGACCTTTGGCTTATTGGCTACCCTACTGCCGCTTCTCTATTGGTATACTTGGAAATCGAAAGGCTACAAACTGACAAAAAAACTGACTGCTAGCCTCTTTATTGTAGCCTTATTATTTCTTCCAGTTAGTGTTTTTGCGGTCGTAGATTGGTTGGTTTCGACCCGTATCTCGTACGAGATCGCAATCATTGCTGGCCCTATACTAGTCTTGGTTCTTTGGAATCTAGGCTTAAATAATCGTATCTCTAAACTTGAAGCATCTCCTAAAACTCGCTAATCATGCAGAGATTATTCAAACGTCTGACGCCCAATTGGCTCCAACGCATCGATAAACATCTTTTGCTCAATGACCCAATTCTATGGGCCACGCGCATCCATCATGTGATCTTTTGGTCAGTCTTGGGATTGCTTTTGGCAGGCTTTTATGGCTCATATGCCCCCGTTGGGGAACGCCACCTCTGGCTTTTGCTAGGGGGAACTGGCCTGCTTGGCTTAGCCAGCCTTGTGGGTTTTGGCATATGGTGGACTACATTGTTACGTTTTCCTGCCGTAGAACAAGCAGGCCGTCTCAAAGGCTGGCTCAGTCTGCGCAATCTGCTGCTCTTTTTACTGGGAACAAGCCTGTTGAGCGCGATCCCCGTTTTATATTATGAACTCCTCAGCCAACGTTCATATGAAGTCCTCTTTAGTGGCTTTAGCAATATCTTGAAGACTAGTCCCCTCGCTTCCACAAATCATCTCTGGCAATGGTGGTTACTGGCAGGCTTGCCGCTACTTTGGCTATTGACCGATATGTCAGCTTATATGCGCAAAAAGCAGTTTTGGATGACTATCGCGGCTGCTATCGGTGTGACTAGTTTATTAGCCTTGATCCTCGAAGCCTTCGGACCGGGGCGTGATACGGCTTTGCCCTTGTTTACGGCGATGTTTTTGGTGGCTCAAATTCGGCTCCTCGTCGAATGGATCTATGAAGACAATCCTGCCCAAGAGCGCTCAATCTGGATGCAGGTGATATTTTTGGGTCTTTCGACCTTGCATGTTTGGGTGATCCCGACGGCTATTTTGCTATCTATCCAATTCAATCTTTATATCGAAGAGCCCAGTACCGCTGCAATGAGCCAGCGAATAACGTGGATACTGGGAGCCGGTTTTGCGATTGTCATGTGGCATCGTTATTTCCGCAGGAAAGTATTAGCTTTATATCTCCAGCCCCCCGAATAAAATGCAACGCTTCTTTACTGCCCTTAGTCCAGCATTTTTGAGTAGGCTAGATCATCAACTACTCATCAATCGTCCCTTTATTTGGGCGACACGAATTCATCATGTGCTGTTTTGGGGCTTATTAGGCAACCTCTTTGCGCTCATTTATGCCTTGCTATTACCTATGTCTGAGGATGATCTCACTTCACCCTGGTCGGGAACGCTGGTACTTATTTTCCCAGTATTGATCGGCTTGGTCCTCTGGGGCAGATCCTTACAGCAAACGGGCTATTGGGATCATCTGGTGGGTACGAAAAGCAAAGATTTACTGCGCAATCAGTTCTTATTTGGATTGGGCGCTTTGGTGTTGAGTGCCATGCCGATCGTATTTTTTGCGGTTGTAGAATATCGATCTATACCTGCTTTACTCCATTATGGCCTTGAACATACCGAATCTGGCGATGTCGCGCTCCGATGGCTCCTTATGATCGTCCCCTTTATTTGGATGTGTGTAGAGCTATTTGCCTATCTGCGTTGGATTCACATACTCTGGACTGTCGTGATCGGTTTGGGCTTAGTAATCCTCGAAACTGCCGTTGGAGGCCTACTATTGATGGGTAGCAATGTCAATAATAGCGTTGTAGGCTTATTGGCTTTACTATTGATCCAACTGTTTGCCTTCCTCGTCGCCGCTTACAATCGTGAGATACTAAGTCCCGCTGGTAGGGCGTGGCAAACCATGTGTTTAGTCTTTGCTAGTATCATCTTGATGCTTTGTCCGATGGTGCTTGCCGGGTGCTTTGCGATTGGATCTGAAGGTACCAACTTCTGGAGCCCTACTATGATCAGCTGGCTAATAGTCGGCGGATTGGCACTTGCAGGCAGCCTGTGGCATTTGGGATTTCGGAGACGGATCATGGAGCTGCAAGCACAACCAGATAAGTAGTTTTTTTTTATAGCGGCTCCCTTTTTCACCGCTTCGCGGAACGATCAGCCGTAGCGCGGCGTAAAATCTTACGCCGCCACACACAATTTTTTTTTTACGCCGCCACACACAAATTTTTTTTACGCCGCCACACACACACATTTTAGGCCACCACACACAAATCTCAGGCCCGCTATAAATGGTCAAAATTTTGCGCCATTACCATTTCGCTTTATTTATTAGGTCCGGCTTGCAATCCGGACCTACTGCTTAATGCTCACCTCCATCATATATCCACATTGCTTGGGTTTCACCCGCTTTTGCAAATCCATTGCGGGCATAAAAATCAATCGCTTTGCCATCGGCAGTGAGCATCTGCATATGGAAATCGCCATAAATCTCCTGCATACGCGCTACTATCTGTTTGCCGATACCTTGTCCTTGATAGTCAGGATGCACCAATAGATGCGGATAATACACCACCAGATGCCCATCCGAAATCGCATTACCCAAGCCAACTAAGCGTTCGCCGATCCAGGCGCTAAGCAAAGTATGTGAGTTGCGAAGGGCCGCCATCAATTGTTGCGGCTTATCGGCCGCACTCCAGCCATTGGCTCGATAAAGCGCAAGCACATCAGCCTCCGCTAAGTCGCGGCGGTCAGCAATCAAAATCTCCATGTGAGTGAATATTAGCTTTCCTTCTCGACGTAATAGCGTAATGCGGTATTGATGACATCCTTGACGCGAATGCCCTTTTGTTTGGCTATCTCACGGGCACGATCTAGCACCTCTTTGGTGATCATAGTACTAAAACGTTCCATTTCTTCGCGTTGCTCAGCCTCAGATTGTGGCTTCTGCTTCTTCGCCCAGCTTGGCTTTTCTGGGATTATATCGTCAAATACGTTATTGTCAAGGGCTTCTTCGATGGTATCAAGAAAACTCTTACGGCCTCCTTTGTTGGCGGGTTTACGTTCGGGGCGAGACTTTTGCATCTGCTTATCGATGCTATCCAAAAAGCGTTTTTTGCGTCCACCACTGCTCCTTTTGGCCTCAATACGAGGCTTTTTGACCTTTGGAGTCTCTTTCTTTGGGGCCGTTTTGCTTCTACGAATAGGAATAAGGTCTGCCAAGACATCCTCGCCGTATGCCTCTCCTCCCATCGATTCCAAAAATTTCTTCGCCATTATTCCTTTTTTGAGTAGAAAGTAGTTGGTAGAAAGCACTAAGACTTCTTACTGGCTACCCGATACTATCTACTTACTGCTAAATACTACCTATAAAAAAACTATACCGCCATCTCTGCGGTACCTCTAGCCATCACCTCTATGGCGAGTGAACGATAATCCTTCGCTCCATTGCTGCGCTTATCATAAGTGAAAATATGCTGCCCGAAACTTTGGCACTCGGCGAGTGTTACATTATTACGGATACGAGTGGTGAAAATTGCTTCTCCATATTCGTTTTCCGCGGCTTGGATCACATCTCTGTGTAAGACTTTGCGCGAGTCAAACTGAGTGATTACGATCCCCAAAAGCTCTAAGGTCTGATTCATCCGCGTCTTCACTGTGCGCAAGATCTTGATGAAGTCATTCATCCCTTGCAAAGCCAATACTTCTGGCTGTAAGGCGATCGCCACAAAATCACTCGCAGTCAAGGCCGAAATCGTCAAAGCTCCCAAGGAAGGCGGACAATCGATCAGGATATAATCATACTGATCTTTGATGGTCGCAAGACTCTCTTGTAGGATAAATTCCTTGCCGACCTCATTATTTTTTTCAAAAGCAGCGAGATGCACACTTGAAGGGATGATATCTAGATCACCAATATCTTGGATCATCTTGCTGATATCATCTTGAAAAGCCAATACCTGATAAATCGTCTGGGACTGCTTACCTAATCCTAGGCACATTGTTGCATTGGCCTGTGGATCCATATCGATCAACAGGACATTGTTTCCTTCTTGGGCGAGTCCAGCGGCAAGATTTACGGTGGTTGTGGTTTTTCCTACCCCTCCTTTGTGGTTCGCAATTGCTATTACACTCATCGATTCTTTTTGCTAACGTAATTTCCTATACGTAGGATACATTTTAAAGGTAGCCAAAGTATGGCAATTTTCCCTAATTTCGGGCATGAAGCTGCTTAAACCCTTCAAAAGTCAGGCTGATCCTGAAGCTTATCGTCGTCATCGACAAGCTTTACAATTTTTGCATGTCGTAGGTGAAGGCATCCGACAGGTCGATGGTACGCTGCGCGATGGCTTCGATAGAGTAGAGGATGGACTGGATCGAGTCGAAGATGGACTCGATCGAGTGGAGCAAGAGGGACGCAATATCCATCGAGCGGTGCTCGGTCAGACAGAAGTGATTCGACAAGGTTTTTGGGGAATAGAGTTAAGTCTTGAAGCGGGTTTTGACCAAATGGCAGATAAACTCAATACCCAGACTGAGGCCACGCGTTCTTTGGAAAAGAATATCATCCTCAGCTCTCAACAAATCCAAGAAGGCATCACTGGCTTACGGGCGAGTCTCGATATGGGCATGGTCGATATTGTCTCTCAGTTTGAGCTACAACGCAATGAGATTCAAGCGGGCTACGAACGATTAGCTGATCTACTCGAAAATAGCCGCAAGACCCAAGCTCGAGAACGCTACCTCGACGGCAAACAAGCTTATGAGCGTTATGAAGTGCATTCAGATGAGGCGCAATTCATGACTGATGCTCGCGATTATCTGCAAGAGAGTGTCGATATCTATCGCGGTAATCCCTTTTGTCATCTGTACTTGGGGCATATTTTCCAAGATCCGGGGCATCTCTATGATCTGAACAAATCGCTAGAGCACTACCAACTTTGCGCTACTTACGCCAAAGGATTGGACAATAAAGCGCTCGCAGCTTTAGGATATTTTCTTGCGGCATGGGTCAGTTATGTCTTAGGCGATACTGATGCTGCTATCGAGCAAGCCCAAAAAGCCGCCGAATATGATGAGAAGGGCATTCCTGAAAACTACTATAATCTGGCGCGATTTTATGCCCATAAGCAGCAGGCTAAAGAGGCCCTAAGCTATTTGGATAAAGCTGTCCAAGATTTTGATCCTCTCTATACCCTCAAAGCCGAAATTGACGAAGAGTTTCAAGCGATCCGCGCTGACCTAGATAGTTATTTTGATCGCTTACGTACTGTGGAGGCGGCTCATTGGGAAGAAAAATTGCAATCTTTACAACTCCTGCCACCTGCCACAGATCATTAAATCATATAGATGCCTGCCCTCTCCTACATACGCGACCCCCATTGGCGGACCCAGATCGAAGCCAAAGTGACGGAAATCAAAGCCGTCAGGGAAGAGCATGCCTATTTGGGATATATGCGCAATTGGCATCTTTTTGATCAGTTGGAGACTTTGCAGCGAGAGCATCAGACGATATTTGAGGCCTCTTATCAAGTGCCGCTGCAGCGGAACGCTCAACTCAAAGCCCAGCTAGAAAGCAATCCTGAGATACATCCTCTGCGGCTAGGCAAAGCGCGGCAACTCATCAAAGAGATCGAGCAAAAACTAGCGGTCGAAGATTATAATACCAATGCTGCCGCCATACCGCTGCTCGATGAACTCGAAAGCCATCTCAATCTAGCCCAAAACGAATTTCACAATTGGGAGAAGCAGTTTTCGGATTGGCGGATGCGTCTCAAAGAACTCATGCTGCAAGTTTGGGCTGAGGACTATAAAGAGCTCAAAGACGATTATCAGAATCAAAAAAAGCTAGTTCAAGAAAATAGTTTTCCGCGTCAGCCGCTCGCCCCACAGGAAGCACAAGTAGATAAGGCATTAGCGCGTCGGAAAGAGGATTGGGATAAGTTACAGCGGGGATTACGTATGCACCCACGCCTGCGCAAGCGGAGCGAACAATGGCAAAACAGCTATTTACCAAGGGAGCAGTTCCTCGCAGAGAGTAAGAAACTGCGGAATAAAGCACGTCTCAGAAGCGTCGGGACGGTTTTAGGCACTGCTATTATAGTGACGGTTTTGGGTGGACTCGGCTATTATGTACCACGCTGGCAATTGGCTAAGCAAGAACTCACTGCCTGGCAGAACGCTAAAATCCAAAATACCGTCGAGGCCTACGACATCTATATCCAAGCGTTCCCCGCAGGGAGCTATCAAGACTCAGCGCAAACCCAAAGGCTCATCATACCAGCAGGCGTCCTCAGTCAACAACTCAATCGAGATAGTGTCTCCTTTCGTTATGAAGGTGCACTCATGCAAGCGACACCTCATGGCTATGGGATGGCAGACTATGCAGATGATAGCCACTACGAAGGTTATTGGAAGATGGGGCAAAGAGATAGCCTTGGAACCCAAACGTTCGCCAATGGCGATATCTATGAAGGGAACTGGCGAGAGGATCAACGTACTGGCAAAGGCAAAATGACCTACGCCAATGGTGAATCTTATGAAGGCAATTGGTTAGCGGATGCTTATCATGGCTGGGGTGCTTTCAAAGGAGCCAATGATCGTGAATATCGCGGCGGTTGGCAAGATGGACAACCGCAAGGTAAAGGAGTTTATCGTTATGCCGATGGCAGTAGCTACGATGGTTACTGGCAAAAAGGCCTCTATCATGGCACCGGACGCTATACTCAAGCAGACGGCACGAGTTATATGGGCCAATGGCAGCAAAACAAACGGCATGGCGAAGGTCAAATTAGTTGGCAAAATGGCGGTCGCTTTACTGGTATTTGGGCTGGTGATACCATTAATGGCGAGGGCACTTTTGTAACACGTTTTCGTGATCAACTATTTGGCGTTTGGCGAGGCCAGCCCGAAGATATTAGTCGTTACGATGGTGCGGGTAATCTCATCAAACGAGGTCGTTTGGAAGCAGGTTTATTTATGGAATAGCCTCTGATGCAGCATTTTAGCGGAGCTAGGCGTCTGCTGGGAAAGCCATATCATGAAACTGCAAATTCTTCTTCCGGTCTTGTGCCTTTGGGCATTTGGTAATCCTTGTATTGCCCAGCAAAGTGTCGAGTCGCCCAAATTTCAAATGGGTCTCAGTAGTTATGCATGGTCGAATGGCGCCGCGTATACAACTCGTCTTGGATTGATAGGGTTTGGTTTTCAATTGGGCATCTATCGCAGTTTTTAAGGATTCTCAGCACTACACAATACCATGAATTACTACAACTTGATAGGCACACTCTGCCTATTATTTTTGACAGATTTGTGCTTCGCCCAAGGTCTCGTCCAACCGACTCGCGGCCATTTTGGTATCTATAGCCATCATTATTTGGCGCGAGAGTTTACCGCCAATACTTCTGATGAAGTCTATACGATCACTCCTCTGCGACATCAAGTCGGCTTGACAGGGGAATGGTCCCTCGGCGAACATTTTGGGCTAGGAGCTCATATCAGCTATAAGCATGCTAAGGGGCAAAGGATAAATGCGAGAGGATATGGATTTCGAGCATTTTATGTTCCCGTTGAAAATCGGATCGTTGATTATGATTACCATGATGGTATCATTGATCTCTATAGTCGTTGGTATCCGCAGGAGAGAAGGAAGCCATTCCGGTCATTTCTTCAGCTAAATTTCGGTTCTCATATCCTTTATAGAGGAACCACTGCTTATCCCTTTCATACGAATCTCGCAAATAGAGAACCTTCTGTCCATAGATTTAGCCTTAGGGGTGGTCTTTTCATGGCTCTTGGCGGCGGAGTGCAATACCGCTTAGGCGATAACTGGGGCATGGACACAAGCATCATGTTTACATGGCCGGGAGGGATTAGTGATAAGCCCTTTTACTTTATGCAGTATGGTTTGCAAGTGGGGGTGTATCGAGTGATCACCAAAAAGAAAATCTAAAACAAGCTTATGAAATCACTACCGTTATTTCAGACGATCTTGCTGCTTGTCATCGTTAATCTGTGCTTCGCACAACGCTCCGTCGAAGCTGCTCAATGGCAGTTTGGGTTGATGAGCAATCACTTTGTGGTTACCGAATATACCTCAGTCGAGTTCCGGAAAATCCGTCGCTTAAGGACAAGTTATGGTTTACAAATGGGGCTAAACTTTGGCGAGCATTGGGGAGTAGGGATCAATGCTGATTTCCGATACCAAGAAGGTACTTATACTATCGTCATTGG
>JBGCFA010000203.1:0-18223 GCA_045106675.1 Bacteroidia bacterium | reverse complement strand
TATCCCAGAACATCTCCAAAAAGGCGGTGGTCCAATCACCAATGAAGGCGCTGGTGGAGAAGTTTACCATACTTTGGCCTACCTCGCAGAGTCGCCTTTTGATGCGCAGGAGCTATGGACCGGTGCTGACGATGGATTGCTACATATCAGTCGCGACGGCGGAGAAAACTGGCAAAATATCACACCCACCGGATTAGGAGAGGGTTTGATCAATTGCATTGAGCTTTCTACTCATCAAGCTGGCAAAGCCTATCTCGTCTTCAATCGCTATAAGTTCAATGACTTTGCGCCGCATATTTTTGTGACGGAGGATTTTGGCGCCACTTGGACCGAAGTGGTAAAAGGGATTGCTCCTGAAGCGCATGTGAGAGTGGTAAGAGCAGATCCAGAGAGAAAAGGATTGTTATATGCAGGGACCGAGACGGGCTTATATCTTTCTTATGATGATGGGGCACATTGGCAAGCATTTCAACGCAATTTGCCTATCGTACCGATTACAGATTTGAAGGTTCACCAGGGTGATTTGATTGCGGCTACACAAGGGCGCGCCTTTTGGGTGTTGGACGATCTGAGTCCGCTACGTGAGTTGGATTACCGCTCACTCGCGGAACGCCCTGCCTCAATGTACCAAGTGAGAAACCCTTATCTCTATGGTGGACCTCGCCGTGATAGTTTGCCAGATCGTGGTGCAAACCCAGATTTTGGCGCAGTGATCTATTACCATCTCAATATGGTAGCCGATAGTCTGTCCGGCCCTGCCGAACTCCATATCTTAGATGCCGCTGGCAGCATGATTCGAGCGTTCAGCAGTGCTGAAAAATCACCACAAAAAAAGCTATCCGCTAAAGGCGGGCTCAATAAACTCGTCTGGAATCTCAGGATGCCAAGTGTCAAGCCGATACCAGAACTCTTGACTTTGGGGGGTACTGCTAGCTATCAAGTGCCACCGGGAAGCTATCAGGCTAGATTGATCTATCAAGGAGATACGACAATCAAAGATTTTGAAGTGATGCCTGACCCTCGCTTAAACATAGAAACTAGTGCCTATCTAGAGAAAATGGCGCTCATGGAAAAGCTCTATCAAAGTCAAAAAGAGGTCTTCAAGGCAGTCAAGGATATGCGGCATATCAAGGCTCAGGTACAAGCGTTCACGGCACGTATGGATACCACAGAACAAGTGCAGCAAAAGTTGAAAGCCCAAGGAGAAGCGATCGTATCAGAAATAGATAGCCTAGAAAAAACGATGGTTCAGGTTCAACAAAAGACTTTTCAAGATGTGATCAATTTCCCCAATCAAATAGACGCCAAAATCGGCCATATATTAGGGACTATCGATGGAAGTTTGCCTCCACTCACGAGTGGGCAGCAGACAAGAGCTCAAGATGTGTTGGATGAATGGACCGCAAAGGAAAAGGTGATCGATGCGCTTTTAGAGGATAAGGTCTCAGCTTTTGACCAAAGCGTTCGCGCAGCTGATATCCCCTACATCGGTCGTCGAGAATAGGTTTAGACTGCGACTTTATTAAACTCTTTGGAGTATTGACCGAGGAGTTTTAACAAGGCATCTGGCTTGAATGGTTTGCTCAAATAATCGTTCATTCCGGCAGCGATGCATTTTTCACGGTCTTCGGGCATGGCGTTCGCGGTTAGCGCAATAATAACTGGATTACGATCATCTTGACTGATCTCTCGAATCTGACGAGAGGCTTCGAGTCCATCCATTTGAGGCATCTGCATATCCATCAAGATCAGATTGAAATCACCACTTTGATAGGCTTCGACAGCCTCTATCCCATTGGCAGCAATTTGTACATCTGGGAAGCCCATTTTTTCTAACACTTTACGAATCAACTTTTGGTTGACGGGGTGGTCTTCGGCGACGAGTACACGTAAGGATTGTGTCAAAAGTTTCGCATCAACAATGGGCGCAGCCTCTTGCAGCAGTTTCGTATGCACGGAAGGATCATTTTGCGGTCTAAATAACTCTCGCAAATCTCTTGCATTTATGGGGACTCTAAGCTTGAAGACATTTTCCTGCTTATGATACCCTTCTTGCTTCTGATGAAAGGGTTGGAGGCTCACCCATTGGACAGGTTTGAAGTAGTTCGCGCCTGCTTCAATTTCTTCAGTAAAGATGATATCAGGAGTCCCTATATCTTGCGGGATATCTTCCCATGTTTCAAACCATCGAACTGCTTGATGTAAGTCGTTTAGATACATCAGCAGCGAATGCGCAACAGAGCGTTTATCACAAACTATCCAGCAGTTTCTTGACCGATTAGGGACATTTCGGACTTCACTCAAAGCGATCTTAACAGGAATAGTAAAAGAAAAACAACTGCCTTCTCCCAGGCTACTATCCACCATGATTTTGCCCCCCATAAGATCTATGATCTGTTGCGAGATGGTAAGTCCAAGGCCAGTACCACCAAACTCCCGAGTGGTAGAGATATCAGCTTGACTGAAGGACTCGAAAATGTGTTTTAGCTTCTCGGCTGGGATACCAATCCCAGTGTCTTCTACTTCAATTTTAAGTTGCAGATCGGTTTTAGGCACTTCAGAGGTAGTGAGAAAAGCCTTCACCATAACTTCGCCTTCTTGGGTAAACTTCAGTGCATTATTGACAAGGTTTACAATCACTTGACGGAGCCTTGTAGCATCCCCAATGATCAGACTAGGAACAGAAGGATGTACGTAGGTATAAAAGTACAATGACTTTTGCGCGGCGACGGTCGTGAATAAATTTTGAATGTCCTCCATCGTCAATTCAAGAGAGAATGCCCGTTGTTCTAGCTCCATCTTCCCTGATTCGATCTTGGCGAGATCAAGGATGTCATTGATGATATAGAGTAGATTGTCCGCACTACTAGTGATGGTGGACAAGAAGTTGTGCTGCTCTTTGTCTAAAGTGGTTTGATGCATGAGTTCGGCCATGCCGATAATCCCATTCATCGGCGTTCGAATCTCATGACTCATATTGGCGAGGAAAGCGCTTTTGGCATGATTGGCCTCTTCCGCTAGAGTACGCGCTTGCTTTTCATTGTTTATCGCTTGTTCTAAGGCATGGGTACGTTGGGCAACGAGCTGGCGTAGTTTTTCTCTTTGGACCCGAAAGTTATAAGTATAAAATTTGAGTAAGCCGAAAAATAGCGCCACTACCAATGTGATGATTAGTAAGATCCCCCATAAAGTCTGATACCAGATAGGACTGATATTTAGACTAACTTCTAGTGCTTGACTCCATTGATAAGGACCTTTGTTACGAGCGCGGATTTCGACCTGATGGGAGCCATTAGGCAGATTGGTCAAAAGTAAGTTAGCTCCTTCGATACTTTGCCACCCTCTCTCTGGCGCATAAGTTGTTTTGTATTCATATCTCAACCCATCAGATGGAAATAGTGGCGATCGAAGTTCAAGTAAAATAGCGCTACCTTCTCTTAGTGCTTCCTCCGGACTTGCATGATGTCCGTTGACCTGAAAAGAAAGTAATGCTGGCTTTGGGGTAGATTTTTGCTCGTATGGTTTTGGCATCACAGCCAAACCACGGGAAGTGCCAACCCAAAGTCTATCATTGGTATCGAAATAAAGCGTTTTATACCCAATCATATTGGAAGGCAAACCATTGGACATATCATAAGTCTGCATTTCGCCATCTTTATATCGAATTAGACCGGCATGGTTGCCAATCCACATATAGCCCTCACGATCTTGTTCCATAGCATATACTTCCATATCAGTATATCGGCCAAGATTTAAGAGGTATGCAGTGTCAGCGGTCCAACAGATAAGCCCGCTTTTGGACATAATAAAAACTGTATCTGGCCCCACACAGGTGATATCTACTACCTCTTTAAGAGGTTCATTCAACTTGAGTGGATGACTGATATTGATAAATGTATCAGCTTCGGGTTCATAACGAAAGAGATAAGCGGAATCTACTCCAGCAGCAAAATAAACCTCTCGGGATTCACTAATGGCTAACGCACTGACCTCAGCGGCTTCTTCATAGGTCGTGATACTCCCGTCCATACGAATCAGTCGCGGGTATTTTTCCCGTACTTGATGAAACCACATCCCTTTTTTGCCAAAGGCAGTACTGGAAATATGCGAATCATCCGTCTTTGAAACAGCGGTTACAAAGGTTTCCCCGTCTGCGGTTATACGAATCCACTCCCCTAAAGAATTGAAGCCCCATACTTCCCCAAAATGTGAGGAGATGGGCCCGCAATATCCGAGCGGCTCTTTATAGAGGATCTTTAACTCAAAGCCTTCCTCTTTTTGCTCAACTTTTACAAAGTGATTGTAATCACTAAAATAAATATTGCCCGCTTCATCTTCAGAGATCCAGTGGATAAAATGAGGAGATGTTTCATAAAAAAGATGCTGTATCGGTAGTTCTTCAATATGAGCAAAAGCTGTATATGAGCCAGCCCAAAGCGTCCCAGTAGAACTAAGGAAAAAATTGATGATGGATAAACCTTTGGTCTCTGGTAGAAAAGTGAATGCGGGAATTTCATTTCCGCTCACTTTTGCAAACGCAAGTCCTCCATCGATACTAGATGCCCACAATCGGCCTTGGTGATCTATAATCAGGTCTTTGCATGGGTAATTAGGAGTTACACATTTAACTTCTTTTATCTTTCCCCCATCCAGAAAACTTATTTGGAATAAGCCTTGATTAGTCGCAGCCAGTACAATTGAATCATTAAGAGCCAAAATCCCATGATTGCGAGGGAGGATGGACTCTTCGGAAAATGGGATAAATTCACCCTCGAGTTTATCATAGACAAAAGCGTGGCCTGTACGAGAAATCGCTATTAATTGATTAGAAGTTTCCGCCAAATGAAAGTTAGCTCTACTAGTGTCAAATGGTCGCGTATAAGCAGGCATTATAGAGCGAATCAGCTGATTGTCTATCCATGCACTAATCCCAAACGCATCAATAATCCAAATTGTACCATCCTTACTGATATGCAATCCCTGAGGCAAAAAATTTTGACCGGACTTATCATTCTGGGGTTGACTTTTAGCTAATAATTCGATCCTCGCAGAATCTCCTGCTGGAAATATTTGACAGAACCCAATATCATTGATCAAAAAATAACGTCCGTCAGGGTGCGCCGCCAAATCAAAGCTTGGCCGATTAGCCATCTCTCCCCTTACATTTTTAAATTTTAGTCCATCATAAAACGAAAGGCCAGCCTGAGTAGCAATCCACATAAAGCCTCTTCCATCCTCAAAAACTCCGTTTATTTGTTCACTCGGCAGATTATCTTGCATCGAGTAAGTATGTACACGAAAAGATTGGGCATACCCATTTCCCCACAGTAAGAGGAAAATGAAAATATACATCAAGCCAGAACCTCTCATTTATCGTATTTGAGCTACTAATTTCTATGATTTGATCACTAACTATATTGGTAAATCTTCCCTTTCTTATCTTCCGTTTTTCACAGAAAATGTAACACGATATAGACCTTAGAGGGCTATTAGGCTGCAGGATGAGGTGGTTTAAGATTCCCAAATCGGCAAACACTTTCCCAAAATGATACAATTTCGAGGATTGGAGGGCGTTTTTAAGCCTCCTACAGAACCTTTTACTTGCTGGAACCGTCTTTGCAGTCGTACTTGCAACATCATTAACCTATCCACATGGAACTTCCTTTATTGATCGAAATCATCATCGTTGGACTGATTATAGTCGTCCAATTTTGGGTCTTTTTCCGCAACTATGGAGCTATCAAGCGCCTAGGCGAACTCTTTCCTCAAGCCAGCCAGCTAGAGGTAAACGACGAAACCGTGGTTGACCTAGAAGCAGCAGACACCAGTACAGTACCTCAACTAGGCGACAAGCGTAGCTTTAGCAGCGAGTTTAGGGACATTGTCCAGATGACCAATGCTTATTTGACCCGTAATAAAGGAGCCTCCCAAGGAGAACGCCTCCAGGAGATTGCGGAACGCAAGTCCGAATCAATGGAGAGTGCAATTGAAACCAATTTGCCGCTGCCGCTTTACATAGGTTTGTTAGCGACCTTTACCGGTGTAATTATCGGTTTGATCGAAATTGCTCGGCATGGTGTTACCGATGCCGCTATTCAATCCTTTATCGGTGGAGTTATCGTTGGTATGGTGGGTTCGGCTATCGGCCTTGCCTTAACGGTCCGTTCCAACTACGCCTTAAAGATCAAAGCTGAAGCCCGTGATGAAGGCATGGAAAACTATTTCCAGTTTCTCCGTACCAAAGTATTTCATCCAGAAGCAGCTCCAGTACAGGGTTCTATCAAAGGTTTGAGAGATTCCCTTTCTGCCTTTCAGTCAGGCTTTGCTCAGTATCAAACTCAGATGAACGATTCCTTGGGTGAAACCCTAAGGATGTTTAGAGAACTCAATGATGCTTTCAAACAGGTACGTTCGATAGGACAAGAGCTTAACGGCCTCAACACCATCCTCCGCAATAATGGGGACGTGATGGAAAAGCAAGCCCAGTACTTTGCAACCTACCAAACTAAAGCAGATGCTTTTACCCGCAAGTTGAGCGAAAACCTCCAGACTGTCGATGCCAAAATGGAGACTACTGTTGATCAAAATATCAAGGCGCTAGACCAAGGTACTCAAGCAGCCTTCCTCAAGATGGATCAATACCTCGCCAATCTGGACGGCAAAGAACAACAGTCTTTTGCCAATTCCTTGGTGAGTAATATGGATCAAGAGGTTAAAAGCCGCAAAATGCTCACAGAAACCGTGGTTCAACTACAAAGCAAACTTCAGGAGATAGAGACTAAAAACTCTAGCGTTTTAGGAAATGGAGTAGTCCAAATCTTTATGTATACAGGTATCGCAGCTTTCATCCTTGGTATCAGTGCCGGTGCCCTCTATATCATCAACACCTTTGCAGCCTAAGCCCAACAACCCAATCTTATGAAAAAAGATAGTAGCAAGTTGTTCTGGGTGAGCTATGCTGACCTGATGACTGCCTTATTTATCATCGTTTTGGCGCTTTTTGTCTTTAGCTATAAAATGTTCAAAACCAGAGCTGCCGCCCTCGAAACCACTGAAGCAGAACTACGCGTGCGTAGTCTCGAAATAGATGCCCAGAGCGTAGCCCTTGAAGAACTCCAACGTCGCCTCAGTGAGGAAGAGATGTTTGCCAGCTCATTGATCCAGGACCTTAATCTGGAACGCGCCCGTCTGATTGTAATGGAGGAGGAGTACAAAAAACTCCAAGAGATCCAAAAAGCGATTGAATCACTTGACCCTCGCTATTTTGTCTATCAACCAGCCTACAAACGCCACGTCCTCCGGACTCAGGTACAGTTTCCCAAAGGGCAAAACAATATCCCTCCAACTTATGAAACGACCCTTCTCCAAGCGGGAAGAGCCTTGCAAGGCCTAGTAGACAAACTCGAACCCAATGACAATGTCAAATATTTGCTTGTCATAGAGGGTATGGCCTCTAGCGATAATTATAACCGCAACTATGAGTTGAGTTATGAACGTGCACTCTCCTTATTCCGACTATGGGAGGAAAAAGGACTCAACTTTGATCCCAATCGCGTAGAAGTGATGATCTCTGGTTCTGGTGAAGGTGGCGTCGGTAGAGACCTCGTCGAAGAGTCAAAAAATCAGCGCTTTTTGATCCAAATCATCCCCAAAATCGGAGAACTCAAAGCGATCAATTACGACGAAATAGAAGCGGATAGCGTTCTGCAACGCAACTAAAAGGAAATATGGGATATCTAAATCCTAAACTATCGTCCGTACATCCCGGCCTAATGAATGAGTGAAAACGAATTCATAGAGCCGGGATCTTTTTGTGGGAAGCGTTCTGCGCAGCAGGCAAAACATAAATCAGTCTAGGCAAGAAACCGCGACATCGTCAAATGGTAGGGACGTATTGCATACGTCCTAAAAGCCAGCGTTCTGCAAAGCAGGCAAAATCCAGAGAGACCGCAATAGTCTTAAAAATTGAAAGTCATTATTGGACATTCTACATTCCCTAAAAACTAAAATACCCCATCACAGCATAGTGATCTGATAGGTCAAGCTCGTCCACTTTGAAGATTTTGACTTCATTGTACGCGGCCTTAGGCGTAAGATGCTCCCGTGAATAGAGTACATAGTCTAGGTATTCATTTTCTGCGCCCTTGGCGAACGCATTATTTTCTACCTCGAAGGTGGGTGGATAATCATTGCTATCAATATTATCGGGATGCACCGCCGCCAAACTATCGAGCATATTGCTATAAGCTTGATTTTGTTCATCCGCATAAAGGTTGACGTTCAAATCGCCTACTATCAAAACGGCTTCTGACGGACTAATCGCCTGTGCATCGACAAAATCTTTTAACAAAGCGAGCTGCGCTTCTCGGACCAACTGATGTTCTTTACTAGCTTGTAGATGAGTACCAAAAATATGATAGGATTGTCCCTCCTTGTCGATCTCCACATATATCGCCCCCTTGGTGGCTAAGCAATCTGCCCCCGCACAAGTCTCGCCATAGGGCAATGATTTTTGCTCACTAAATGGCCAGCGACTGAGGATCAACACACCCGCATCTTGCTTACTACCGGCTCCCCCCAATACTTCTGAATGATAAGGATATACGTCAGAGACCAAATCGATTATCTGCTCATGATAGCCTTCCCCAAAAACCTCCTGTAAAACTAAGACATCATAGCCCAATAAAGAGGGACGCAGTTCCGCAATGCGGTCTTGCTGCTGATTCCAAAACAGCAAAGCTGGCGAGCGCAAATACAAATTATAGCTTAATATCCGGAGTTCTTCCCCACTACTTTGATAGGTATCTACGGTACTTTTGTCGGGTTTGCGGCTTTGACAACCGACGCTAGTAAGTAGCAGCATCGTGACAATAGAAAACAGCCAAAAAGGAAAAGAGAGTCGCTTTATCATCTTGCGATCTAAGATAGTTAAAAGAATTTGACTATTTTCTAGTCTCAATACCACAAGCCCCGAAACGACCTATATGCTGCAATACGAGGATTTCCTCATCAAATTCAAGCCCTTGCTTGGCGGTCAATACCCACTCGATATTAGTTCTCCCGCAGGTTCCCTGAACGCTTTTTTTGCACTGCCCACCTTTGATAGTAAACCGATCTCCGAAAGCTTAGCGGCCTTGGGCCCATCTTTGAGAGGGCATGATAAGACCAGAAATCTCATTTTTAACGAAACTGAGGAACGCATTGAACCCAAGGAACTGGGGAGTAAGCTCTTTCAAGCGCTCTTTACAGAAGAAGTCCTTGCCCTTTGGGATCGGAGTCAGCATCTAACGAATGGTCGCAATCAAGGATTACGACTCAAACTACAGATTGATCCAGAGGGAGCAGGCTTAGCCCAGTTGAGCGAATTGCCTTGGGAACTTTTGTATCGACAGGATAGCCGCGAGTTTTTCAATCTTTCGCAGCGCAGCCCAGTAGTTCGCTATATGCACTTAGCGCGGCCTTATCAAGCCTTAAACTTTATCCCTCCCTTTCGCATCTTAGTGGTGATGGCTAATCCAAGTGGTTCGGCCTCACTCAATCTCGATCACGAAAAATCACTGATTGAAGGAAGCTGGGGGAGTCGCACCGATGTACAGGTCGATTATCTAGTCGGCGCTACTCGCGAACGCCTTCAAGTACAACTTGCCGCTGCAGATTATCATGTGCTACACTTTATGGGACATGGTGATTTTGACCAACGCACTGCTAAAGGAGTCTTGGTCTTAGAACATGAAAACGGCAAGCCAGATTTAATTTCCGGAGAAGCCTTTGGGGTGTTGTTGCGAGACGAACCTAGTTTACGTCTAGTCTTTCTTAATGCTTGTAAGACCGCTCAAGGCGGGGAAGGAGAGCATCATGATCCTTTTGCTGGGGTAGCTTCGGCCATCACCTTAGCGGGCGTACCTGCTGTTGTTGCCATGCAGTATCCGATCTCCGACAATGCAGCCATTAGTTTTGCCAAGACCTTTTATAGATTGTTGCCGGAGTGCCATCCGATAGATTTGATCATGGCCGAGGCCCGCAAAGCGGTCTATCAAACTCAAGAGCAATCAGGAGGGATGGAATGGGCCACGCCCGCTCTATTTATGCGTTCGCCTGATGGCGTAGTCTTCGAATCCTCCTATCGCCTAGAACCACCAGATCGAGAAACGCATAAAATTCTCAATACACTCGCGAGCAAAGTGCGGCAGTTTTGGATTGAAGGGAAGCTCGAACAAGATATCACCCTCAAACCACCCATTGAGCTAGACAAAAAACTCCTCCCCAAAGCCGTCAAAAATGATTGGGAAGGGGTCATCAATGTACCCAATCAGGAGGAGGAAAGCGTTCCAGCAGGGAAAGTCCTCATGACACTCTTTGATGAAAAAGAACGCTCTCTATTGATTCTGGGCGAGCCCGGCTATGGCAAAACCATCAGCCTACTCGTTCTGGCACAGGACCTGATCCGACGCTTTGAGCAAGATGCTTCTCAGCCGATTCCCATCGTCCTATTTTTGTCAACTTGGTCAGACTCAAAGCTCAGCATGATGGATTGGGCCATCCGTGAGATCAATCAAAAGTATAAAATCCCAGAGGAGCAATCAGAAAATCTTCTCGATGAGGGACGTATCATATTGATGTTGGATGGTTTGGATGAAGTCGTGCCCAATCAGCGCGAGGCATGTGTCAAAGCCATCAACGATTTATATGCCAAGCAGACCGAGCAGGGGCAAAAGATGGGCCTAGCAGTGTGTAGCCGTTATGACGCATATTCCCGCCTTGCGGAACGCTTTAACTTTGAGGGCGCAGTATTATTGCAGCCGTTGAGCGAGGCTCAAATCAACACCTATCTACTCAAAGCAGGAGACAGCACTGCCGGTTTACAACAACTCTTAGACGCTACACCGAGTCTTTTGGCTGAGGCTCAGTCGCCATTGATGCTGGGCATGATCAATATTGCCTATCAGCTCGATCCAGCGGCCTTTGACAATTGGCGAGAAGACTTACAAGAAGATGGGCCACATGGTCTGTTAGTAGAAACCTATCTAACGCACGTATTAGAACGCAAAGGTCGTCAGGATCCGCCTTTTAGTGATGAGACAGTTAGCGATGGATTGAGCTGGATTGCCAAACGGCTCAAGACCCATCACCATAGTGTATTTTGGCTCGAAAACATCCAGCCCAATTGGATGCCAAACTTAGGACATCGGATCTTGAATGTTGGCTTATACAGTATCATCTTAGGCTTACTTCTCGGCTTGGTTTTGCATGCGCTTTGGTATGCTTCGGACTCTATTGATCCAGCCGGAGAGATTGCCAATGAATCCAATCGATTTTGGTATTTACTCTCTCCGCTTTGGATATTTATCGTAGCGATCTGGGACTATTGGCGAATCAAAACCATGAGCGAAGCCGAGCAAGCGCGACAACGGCAACGTAATCCTTGGCAAGAAGCTCTCTGGATTGTCTTGAGAATCATCTTTTACTATATCATCTGGAGTATCATCTGGATTGTCGCTTGCTTTTTGTACCACGGAGCGAGTTGGCCAGAGGAACTGTTTTTATGGCTTTCGCATCCTTTAGAAGGCGGTGTATTTGTCGCGATCATGTATGGCATGCGGGCAGGGATTCGCAACAATCAAGATTATATTGGCATGACCGAGTCTTTGCGTTGGTCGTGGAAGCGTTCCCTGAAAGGACTAGGACTAGGTTTAGTGGGGGGATTGCTGGTTTGGTTGAGTTTTTTCATCTTACTCAGAGGCACCGCAGGCTATGAAACATTTGCAGATATGCTGCCCAACCTATGGTTCAACCTCCAAGAATGTGGGCTAGTGGGCTTGCTCTTTGGTGGCTTACGCATGGGACTAGCCGAAGACAAAACAGTACCCAATGAAGGCATTAAGCTTTCTATTAGAAACGGATTATTTGCCGCAGTGATTGTGGGACCAGTATTTGGTTTGGTCTTTGGTTTTGTGATTGCACAAATATTCACCGAAAAAGTATTCATCGATTATGTCATAGCTTCTGCCTTGTCAGCTGCGATAGTCTTTCTAATCGCTTTTTTGTGGTTTGGTGGCCTCAATGTGATCCGCCACTATTGCTTACGTTTTATCCTGACACTTACTGGGCAACTCCCGCTACATTTGGTGCCTTTTCTAGATTATCTATCAGACTTGATCTTACTTCAAAAGGTAGGCGGAGGCTATATGTTTCGCAATTCTCTTTTATGGGACCACTTCGCGGAACGCGAGAAGTTGGAGGAGAAATAGTAACCTATATTCTTCTTCAGAGCCATACACACCTAAGGACTTGTAGATTTCTCCTCGCTACGCTCGTTCGAAATGAGCGTTCCGCGAAGCGGAAAGAAAAACCAACTCTACTTCTCTGGCTCTAACTCCTTGATCTTGATTCCAAAACCAGCAAAAATCAAAGTCATAATTGGGCTGAGGTAATTGAAGATCGCATAAGCAAAATAATCACCCGTCGCCACTCCTAATACACTTGCCTGATAAGCCCCACAAGTGTTCCAAGGAATCAATGCAGAGGTTACGGTGCCACTATCTTCGAGGGTACGACTAAGATTTTCAGGAGCGAGGCCCCGATCTTTGTATGCTTTGGCAAACATTTTTCCGGGTACGACGATGGCGAGATATTGATCCGAAGCCGTAACATTGAGAGCGAGACAACTCGCTACTGTACTAGCAAATAGACCAAATACTGATTTTGCGGCTGCTAATAAAGTACGACTGATCCGATCTAAGGCTCCGATCGCATCCATCACCCCACCAAAAGCCAAGGCACAGACGATCAACCAAATAGTCCCGAGCATACCTGCCATGCCGCCAGATGAGAAGAGATCGTTCATCGCAGCATCGGCAGTTTCAATACTCGCGCCTTCGGTCATGGCGATCATCACGCCTTTATAGCCGCTAACGAAGTCCAAGCTTTCTACACCCCCAACTTGGGCGATGATCTGTGGCTGAAAGATCAAGGCAAAAATAGCCCCGAGCAGTGTTCCCGCCATTAAAGCGATGATAGGCTTGGTCTTACGGACAATCAAAAATATCACCGACGCCGGTACTAAGAACAACCAAGGGCTGACGTTAAAATTGTCATTAATTACCGCTAAGATCGCCTCACTATCCGCCGCACCACTAGTATCTTGAAAAAGATTGATAAAGATAAATATCACTAAGGTGATCAAGATCGAAGGGATGGTCGTATAGGCCATATAGCGGATATGAGCAAACAATTCGCCTCCTGCCATCGCAGGAGCGAGATTGGTCGTATCTGAGAGAGGAGACATCTTATCACCAAAGTAAGCGCCAGAGATCACTGCTCCAGCGACCATGCCCGATGAAATGCCCATCGCTTGACCAATTCCGATCAAGGCAATACCCACTGTAGCTGATGTAGTCCAAGAACTACCCGTCGCAATCGATATGATCGCAGCAATCACCAATGAGGCTGGCAAAAAGATGCTAGGATGTAAAATCTTCAAGCCATAATAGATCATCGCTGGGATGATACCACTGACGAGCCATGAACCTGCCAAAGCTCCTACAAACAAAAGGATAATTAGCGCCCCAGCAGTTGATTTGAGGTTGTTGCCGATCTCCTCGATCATGGTTTTGTAGCTCACCTTATTGCGAAAGCCTACAATCGCCGCTACCGCAGCTCCCATTAAGAGGATAAACTGGTTTGAACCACTCAAGGCATTGTCCCCAAAGACAAAGAGTACATTGAAGGCCAACAAACCCACCAACACAAATATCGGTAACAAGGCTTCCCAAATATTGAGTTCCTTGTTTTCCTGGACGCTAAGATCTGACATAGATTCAAGTATTTCCTCACAAGATATAAAACTACCGCATTATTTCAGCTGCGCTGAACGCTTAGCCTTAATCACCCAATACAAACCTCTGGCATTGCTGATCATCTCCGGTATCATCAGTTGGATGAGGATGTGTTCGACGAAGGCGACTATCCCCCAACTTACCATGAGGTAGTAAAATGGCAAATTGAAGCCCCACACAAAAAGCACAAAAAAGAAAAAGCCTTGGATATAGCCGCCGATCTTCCAAGAGTAGAGATGCAGGCTGGGGAAACGGCCAAATTTGATCAGCGAGAGGATATAACTGAAGACAAACAAAAAGATGAATGCTCCAAAAGAGAGCATATGAGGGGCAAAGTCATCATACTTAAAGAGAAAGATCCCTAAGATGGCGAGTATATAAGTGCCCAAATCCGCAATCGAATCCAAGCGAGCACCGATCTCTGTTTTCATATTGAAGAGCCGCGCGATCAGACCATCGAGGATGTCTGTGATCAAATTGATGCAGAGTAGCACTACGAAGATTTCCTCATATCCTGTCAAGGCAATCCCCAATACGATCGGAAAAGAAAACAGCCGATAGAGCGATAGAACATTCGGTATATTGATAGGAATAAGCAACTTCATAAGACAAGGGATGATAATCGCAATAGACCTTTTTGTATTGGGAGCAGCAATGGTGATTACTATTTCAGGCCTTTGGATTAATATCACAAAAAGGGTCCATAAATCCGAGAAAAAGCCTGATGATCAAGAAGATCGGAACAGTTTGCTACTATTTCGTTTTGCGGTACCCCTTGCTTTAGTCGGGAGTCTGTTTATCTTTTTCACAGGTGGGCCTTGGCTACTTGATTCAATCTTTGTGTTTGCCCTAGGCTTATTTTTACTAGTGATTGGTTTGCTAGTCCGTTGGTACGCAGTCTGGCAATTGGGGCAAGCCTTTACGGTAAAATTGCAGGTGTCAGAACAGCAAAAATTGACTACTGACGGCATCTTCAAATACCTCCGTCATCCGAGTTATTCCGGCTTATTGCTTTACTATATTGGTTTGGGCTTGATGATGGGCAATACCTTATGTCTGGCGATCCTGATCATTTTGCCACTTTGGGCCGTTTTGAACCGGATTGGCCTAGAGGAAAAATTATTACTCTCACACTTTGGTGAGGCATACGCTGCTTATCAAGAACGGACTTGGCGAGTATTGCCTTGGATTTATTAAAATTTGTGCCGATGCAGAATCTTGCATTTGTGGCGGCGCAAAATCTTGCGCCGCCACAATTTTCAATATTGATCTTGTTTATTAGATATTCCCTACTGCTTCATCAATACGATCCGCTTGCGACCGACGAGCTGTTGATCTTTGATCGCCGCGAGGATATAGACTCCGGCTGGCATCGTATTTAGGTTCAAACTACGATTGGATCCGTTCCATATACTGAGTGTACGCCCCTGCATATCAATCAAACGCCATTCACTGACAGCCTCAGGATCATTGAGTGTGATCTGTATCTGTCCGGTCGTAGGATTAGGGTAAGCGTTCCATGAAATGGCGATCTCAGAATCGATACTAACGAAGATTGGATTGGCAATTTCATCACCGATACTACTCATAGGCTCGGTTTCCCGCTCATACCACACCCGCATATAGTCCAACTTCGCCGTAAAACCAGACGAAAAGGTCGTGATAAGAAAGTGAAAGCCACTCATATCGAACCATGGAAATTCAAAAGGAGTATCGTTGAATTGGCCGTTGTCGAAATTATGAATTTCGGAGAAGTAAAATTTATTATTGGCGTTGATCGAAGCCTTGAGGCGGATACGTTGGAGCTCGTTGCGCGGTATCATGATCGAAGGATAATCAGTAACAACGGCATAACCATTATCGAGCGTATCATCAAGGATCGCAAGGATTTTGATCGAATCACCCGGCAGACGGTAGCGCAACATATAGCGTTCAATTAGACTATCAGCACTACTGAATCCAAACTCAGAGGCATTGTTTTGTTGGATACGAAAATCCATCCAGACAGGCTCAGAAAAAGACGCAGCAGAGCGAGCAAACTTAAAACGAGAATTGCTCGCAGTGTCTCTGTAAGTAGAATATTCCAACATGCCAGCGTTGACCTCAAACTTATCATAAGCACCTACGGTTTCCCATTTGGCAGGATTAACGGAGTCTTGAGCAAAATCATCAAAAAAGACAAAGACATCGTCTCCGTTCCAAGCGGGTTCTGCATTAGGATTGCCATAGTAGAGGCGAATCGTTATGCTTTCTCCTGCTGGCAGAACGGGCAATTTGGTCCATAGCTGATTTTCGGTACTGGTGGCCGTAGAATCCGGATAAAAAGGCAATGGATTACAATCGGTATCCGTAACGCGCAAATCACCTAGATCAGCGCGCAGTTTACCATCGTTGAGCAAAGCTGAAGTATTGACTATGATGTTGACCGGAGCATCAAATAGACTATCAGTACTCGCCGTATAGTCGATAGTTAACTCACGATAATGTGCCCAGCCCGGCAGACAATCCTGCCCAAAAGCTGTATTTACAAGCAACACGCTAAGTAAAAAGGTCAAAATACGCATAGGGAATATTCTTAAGGTTTTACTCCTTAGTGCAAAGAGAATGGGAAAATGTAACCTGAAATAATTATTTACCTTTATCGCCAGACACAACACAGGACCATGAAATCATTCTTATTCGTTTTTTGCCTTTTCCCCTTATGCCTTTGCAGTCAAAATGAAGTGATCATGGAAAATCTGTTGATTGCCGAAATCGCAACTGACTCATGCTATAAGAGCTTACCCCAAGCCGAAAACAGCTATCCAATCCTCGAAAATTGTAATTATATAGATGGACGTGATTTTATCGCCACGGCCCTTCTATTGACTGATTACTCTTTGGGAGAAGTCGATCTCGCCTTCGAATCGAGTCGCAAAGCCTATCGCGTTGCAAAAAAAGCACGCTGCCAATCATCTAAAGAAAAAAGCGCAATCGCCATTGAACAATTGCGTCTGGCCAGACAAGAAATCCAAGAGGCACGGGACCAAATAATCCTGATCGAAAGACAATGGTTACTGATCAATGAAGGGCGCAATGAAGTGTCAGGAATCAATTCTGCGGAATACCAATGGGCCAATGGACCCAAAAACTATATTATCAACACTGCGAGACTCGCAATCCTCAATACTTACAACTACCTAGAAATCGCCAAACTAGCGATAGAAGAAGCTCAATTAGTCCTTTGTGGGTAGATTATCACCTATTGATTTCACGCGCCGATTTGTGTAGCTTATTTAGGTGATACGCTACTACTACTTTGCTCTGCTGGCCTCTTTTTCGATGTTTGCTTTCTCTGCTTGTGGCCCAACTTGGCCTGAGCCGATAGAGGAGGCCATGGGTGAGCTTCCCGCCCAAATCGACTTCAATACCCACATCCGTCCTATTTTATCGGATCGCTGTTTTGCTTGTCATGGCCCTGATGAAAAAAAACGTGAAGCGAGCCTGCGATTAGACGTTCCCGAAGGGCTCAGTCAATTAGCAGAATCGGGAATCCCGATCATCCAAGCCGGTAAACCAGCAGAGAGTTCGTTGATTAGACACATCCTCAGTAGCGATCCCAATGAACAAATGCCTCCTCCTGAGAGCAATTTGAGCCTTAGTCCGACCGACAAAGCGCTCCTGATTCGATGGGTTGCTGAAGGCGGTAAGTGGAATCAGCATTGGGCTTTTACAGTTCCACAAAAACCGCTTATCCCAAAGCAGTGGCAATATCGAGGCGGAGCCATCGATTATTTCGTTCGGCAAGGCCTAAAACCCTATAAACTTAATCCCTCACCCGAGGCTGACAAACGCACTTTGATCCGCCGCCTGAGCCTAGACCTCAACGGCCTCCCTCCTAGCCTAGCGGAGACTGATGCCTTTGTCGCAGATCAATCTGTCGATGCTTACGAAAAGCTAGTAGATCGCCTCCTTGCTCGCTCAGCCTATGGCGAACGCTGGTGTTGGGATTGGCTAGATGCTGCGAGATATGCCGATACCAATGGATTTCAGGCTGATCCGGAGCGTACGATGTGGCCTTGGCGCGATTGGATCATCAAGGCATTCAATGACAATATGCCCTACGATCAGTTTACGGTGGAGCAATTGGCGGGAGATTTGATTGCAGATGCGAGTCGCGAACAAGTCCTCGCTACGGCCTTTAACCGCAATCATATGATCAATGGAGAAGGAGGTCGCATCCCTGAAGAAACCCGCGTGGAAAATGTCTTTGACCGAGTCGAGACCCTTGGGACACTGTGGATGGGTCTGACGGTAAACTGTAGTCGCTGCCATGACCACAAATACGACCCGATCACGCAGGCAGAGTACTATCAACTTTACGATTATTTCAACCAGACTTCCGAAGT
>JBGCFA010000202.1:0-46022 GCA_045106675.1 Bacteroidia bacterium | reverse complement strand
CTCTATCTAAAAAAACTAGATAAGCCATTAAAAATCATGGACTTAGGTTGTGGGAACGGATGGTTATCAAATCAATTAGCCGAGATTCCTAATACTGAAATTTGGGGAGTGGATATTAATCTATCAAGTTTACAACAAGCCCGCAGGGTCTGCGCAAAATCTAATGTGCAATTTGCCTACGGAGATATTTACTCAGATTTATTTGAAGCTGCTAGTTTCGATTTGATCATCCTAAATCGAACCATAGATTTCTTTCCGAACCTGCCAAGACTAATCAACCGATGTCGGAATTTTCTTCCAAGCGGAGGAGAAATACATATCCTTGATAGCCCAATATTTGCCGAAAAAGAATTAGACGCAGCTAGGCAAAAGACCTTCCAGAACTTTGAAACCTTGGGAGTGCCTGAAATGTCTGTGCTATATTTTCATCATAGTCGGTCCGCTATTCAATCCTTTGACAACCAATTTTTATATACTCCCAGCCGTTGGAAGAGAGGAAAGGATTCACCCTATCCTTGGATTAGAATCCTCAATTGAATTGTGTATCTTGAACTATGGATAGATTTGAGCGCTTTGCCGCAGAACTACAAGTCCTTACTCCTTTTCGTATACGCTACAAAGAAGAAGCATGGGAGATGCAAATCTTGCAAGCTTTAATTGGTTGGTTTTGTCCGGGCTTCTTGACACGTTTTACGACTGTCATTGGTACCACGGTTTATTTTCCCAATCGTAGCTATATCGAGCAATATCCCGAGGCTGCTATGCAAACGCTTGCGCATGAAGCCGTTCACCTTATTGATGCAGAAAAGATAAGTTGGCCCGTTTTTGCTATGGGGTATCTTTTCCCACAGATTCTAAGCCTCGGTGTATTTAGCTTTCCTTGGCTAGGAGCTTGGTCCTTACTTTTTCTGTTGTTTTTGCTCCCTATCCCCTCCCCTTTTCGTGCGAGATTTGAGAGCCGAGCCTATGCGCTAGACCTTCTGACACATAGGCCAGAATCTAGAGATCAGGTTCTTTTTCATGCTGTGGAGCAGTTTCAAGGTTGGAACTACTACAAAATGTATCCTTTTCCAGACGCTTGCAGCGATCAAATCCAATACTGGGAACAAGCAATTGAAAACGGAACTGAGCAATCCTTATTGAACATATTGCTAGTTTATGAATGGGTATTAGAAACTCAGCACTAATTATTCATAGAGTTTGCCATTCCATTTCATGATTTTGCCATCAATCAATACACTTAGAATACGTGTTTGAGTAGGCAGAGAATCTAGTACATTTCCCTCGACTAAGAGTATATCTGCTTTTTTTCCCTTAGTTATTTTTCCGGCAAGATGATCAATCCGCATTATTCGAGCAGCATCTAAGGTCGCGGCCCTCAAGGCCTGTGTTCTACTTAAGCCCCCTTCAGTATGTAAAAGGGAGATTTCTTGCAATAAGGATTTACCAAAAAGCATTTCTCCTTGGGTATCCGAACCCGTACCGATCATGATACCTCGATCTGCCAACTGCTTGAGTTGAGAAGCATTTTGGGGCATCGTATGCACCATAGTAGGTATAAAGGCGATATCATTCTGGAGCATTTTTTCAATCAAACTAGAATCAATCTCTGCCAAAGAAGCATGTTCTATGCTCGTGACGGGGCGTTCGACAAGGTCGGCCAGATCATCACGACTCAATGCATGTACTGCAACCCATAAACCGGCCTTTTCAGCCTCCTCAATAATAACATCCAGCACCTTGAGATCAAGACGAGGAAGAGCTCCATTTGGGCCTTTGGTGTAAACTATTTTAAGCCCATTTACCCCTTTTGACTTCAAAGTAGCAACTGCTGCAATCGCATCATCCTCCGTAGCCAATTGAAAGCAGGCATTTTCGATGAGCATTTCATTGCCTGCAAAAAGCGTAGAAACGGGATGTCCACCTGGCGCCGTCAAAAATCCACCGCTAACATATATCCTAGGCCCAGCAAACTCTCCTTCTTGAACTTGCCTTCTTAGTTGTAAGATATTGTCTGTGATATCTCCCACACAGCGAATCGAAGTAATACCATGCCGCACCAAATTTTTTCGAACTTCAGGTCTTTGCTTGATATAATCAGGCAATTGTTGAACGGCATTCATGCCTTTGTTTTCTAGACTAGGCGCATAATAATGGAGATGCAGATCGATCAAGCCGGGCATGAGGGTTTTACCAGTCGCATCTACTTTGAGGGTACCGCTTTGCGAAACGCATCCACTCCCCACACAAGTGATCTCAGTTCCTTCCACCAAGACATCGCCTAGCATAAGGCTATCAGCTTCACCATCCCAGATCCAGGCATTTTCAAAGAAAATAGCCTCTTCTGCCTTTTCGGGTGGTTCATAGAGGTTGGTCGCAAACAAAAGGTACCAAGCCGCAATGCTAAAACTGGTCAAGGCAATGATGCCAATCAATAAAGGACGCAGACAACCAGGATTTTGAGCCATAAATAAGCGCTTAATTTTTTGGCAAGTACGTAAATCCCGCTTCTATTTGCCAATCTGGATGCGACGCCAAATTCTTCCCATCAGCAGTAATAAAGTAAGGCTAGAAATTAATAACAAAGCTAGCACAATCCATCGCTCAGATGCCAAAGGTTCTGGAGACTGTAAATAAGAAAAGATGTCATTGACCTGACTACCGACCCAAAAGGAAAGAAGCGTTCGCGGCAGCATCCCCAACATAGTAGCAAGAAGATAAGTCCTCCAACTGAGTTTCACTTGCCCCAAGACCAGATTTGTCATAGCAAAAGGGAGCGCAGGAGAAAGTCGGGCCATCAATAAGATCACGAAGGGGCGTTCAGCTAGCTGGTCCAAAAAAGCTTGATATCGAGGAGCAGCTCCCACCAAATCCTGCTTCCAATACTTAAACCAAGCTAAGCCGATAGTCCGGCCTAAAATAGCAGCTAGAGGATAGGTCAATAGTAAGGATGGGAAGTAGGCCCATGGAAACAGAAAACCCGCCACCAGGGCCACAAAAGTAGTAGGCGTTAAAGCTAGGGCCATACTAAATATACTGACACTACTAAATATCAGCAGGCCCAAGATGGCTTCTCGGTTAATCCACAACAGAAGTTCCTCTAAGTATTGGAAGCCAATGATAGAGAGACCTAAAGGTAGTATTGCTACCAAAACAGGCAGGAACCAATATTGTGATTGTTTAACGATCGGCGCGCCATTTAATCGGACTCGTAACCTCAAGAGGCGATGCCGGTAAGAGGAAATAGACAGTGGTACCTAATTCCTTTTGAGAATTGATCCAAATGCGGCCTTTATGTTGCTGGACGATTTTACGACAAATAGATAGGCCTACACCTGTACCTTCATACTCAGAAGAATTGGCATGCAGTCGTAAAAAGAGACTAAAGATTTGTTCTTGATAAGCCTCATCCATGCCTATGCCATTGTCTTTGATCGAGAATAGATAACTCTCTCCCTCCTTTTGACAATTGATCTCAATTTTGGGACCATCCTTTGATCGGAACTTGACGGCATTGTCGATCAGGTTTTCAAATAATATCCCCATTTGTCGTTCGTCAGCAACAATTACGGGTAAGTTTTTGATTTTGATACGAGCACCTTGAGCACGTTTCTCTCGATGCATCGTTTCGATGATGTTCGAGATGATTTTTTCAATCTCAACGGGCTCAAATTTTTGTTCAAGGATACCGATAACGGAATAGTTCATCAGGTCCGCCAAAAGGCTATCCATCCGTCTGACGCCAGACGTAATGAAGTCGAGATACTCTTGGCCTCTTTCGTCTAGCTTCCCTTTAAACTTACGCTCAAGGAGGGTCGAGAAGCCGCCAATACTCCTTAAAGGTTCTCTTAGATCATGAGAAGTTATATGAGCAAACTGCCTGAGCTCTTCATTTGAACTAGCAAGTCGTTCATTTTGCATAAATATCTCCTCGTTCTTTTGAGCGAGAATTTTATTGACCCGATTGAGCGCTCGATTTCTTTGATAGCCCATTAAGAGTAAGACCAGCAAAAGAATAAATCCAGCAATCATGCCGCCAATGATCATTTGCCTTCTAGCGACTTGTTGGGCTTCTTTAATCTCTGCGATTTCCTCTTCGATTTTGCTCACGGCAATCCCCGATTCCGCTAAGGCAAAATCTAAGCGTACAGGAGTCCCAAAAATGGAGTCACGTAATTGAAGGTACCGATATAGGTTATCGTAGGCTAAATCTTTACGGCCTAGACTATTAAAGGCATCCGCGCGTAATTTGGTAAGCTGCATTTCCAATTCCGGGCGCTGGATTTGGGTGGCCAAGCGTTGAATAGAATCTAACAAAGCCAGACATTGGGATGCTTGCTCATCAATTAGCAGCAGACGAGCGATATTGAGTTTGTTTTCAGCTTGATCAGCATACAGGTTTTCTGCTAAGAAATAGCGGTCTGCATTTCTAAAATAAGTGTGTGCAGTAGTAAATTGCCCTTGCATAAGCAAAGATGCCCCTTTGTATTGCTCGTATTTAGCTAAGCCATATGCAGATTGTAAAGAGTCTGCTAGTTTAAAATTGGAGGCCAAATAGCGATCTGCCTTTTCAGGTTCTCGGAGTTTGAGATAGACAGCCGCAGTAGAACTGAGCAAATTCATCATCAGTCGGGGCTCTAAGATCGTAGCGGTCTTGGCGAGCTGTAAACCAGTCAAATAAGCCTTTAGAGCTTTTTCATAATCTCCTTGTCCCGTATATATATCGGCTAAATTTTGATAACCTTCTGCGAGCATCACTGTGTCTTTGGTTACCCGACACATATCGATGACCTGCAATTGCATTTTTAGTGCTTCGTTGATATCTCCAAGTCTGACATATACCTTAGACATCAAGGCATAAACCTCTGCTTTATCAGATTTTTCGACTACGTTTGGGTCAATTTGCTCGGCTTGAAGCAAGTAATTCAAGGCCAGATTATCGTCCGTTTGTGATAGGTATTGGGTCTGTCCTAGTAAATGAAGAAACTTAAATTGGTACAATGGTTCTTCCCAGCGGAGAGAAAGGTACATCGCCTCCTCAGCTTTATAGATAGCTTCAGTCCATTGATTTTCTCCTTGATATGCTGTAATGAGTTCCTCAAAACGATTATGAATAAGGTCATAATCATCTGATCCATTTGTAATCAACATATCAATCTCCTTCGCAATACTGTCATTTGGACTGTATGCGACTACGGAAATAAATTGAGCGAAGCCTAAAAAAAATAAAACTGCTCGTTTAAAGACCATTCAAGTTGATAAATACCCCAATAAGTTAGTAATGTGGTCTGCAATTCAAATATATTGAAAAAGAGGGCAACAAAAAAATCTTCCAAAAATCATCTATGAAATTATTCTGTGAGTCGAAATATTAGCAGATGTTTAGTATTCCAAATCTCTGATCGAGCAAAAAGAAAAAGATTTTTTATATTCAGGCTTATGAAGCGAGATCCTCACTTATTGGCGATAGAAAACTTGCTCCGCTCAATCCCTGAGTTGGAGCGAAATCTTTCTACGACTGAAGAGGAAAATCAAAAACGCAACCTGCAACGTTCACTTAAAAATCGTGAAAAACGTTTTGATCATCTTATCCCTTTCCGATTTAGACTCCAGCTATACAATATATGCAAGGACTTAGGGATCAAAACAGATTTGCTCTAATGGGTAAAAATCTCCAATTTACCCGCTTAACAAACGATAAAAGGCTAACACGTGAAAGTATTAGGGATTGATGTCGGTGGCTCCGGAATCAAAGGAGCAATAGTTGATCTAAAAACTGGCAAACTCATTACGGAGCGACACCGTATTCCAACACCTCAACCTGCAACCCCCAAAGCGGTTGCCAGAACGGTCGCAAAACTTTGTGAACATTTTGAATGGACAGGTCCGATAGGAGCAGGCTTTCCGGCAGCTATCCAAGGTGGTATCGCACGAACAGCGTCTAACATTGATGATAAATGGATCGACGTCAATGTTGAACAAATTTTTGCTGAAGCTACGAATTGTAAAGTCAGAGTTGTCAATGATGCTGATGCTGCAGGCCTCGCCGAAGCCACTTATGGTGGTGGCAAAGGCCAAAAAGGCTTAGTCGTCTTATTGACACTAGGTACTGGGATAGGCAGTGCTCTGATTATTGACGGAGTCTTAGTCCCTAATACTGAGTTTGGTCATTTGAAATTTAAGGGAGGGATTGCAGAACATTATGCGGCAGACTCTGTCCGTAAACGCAAAGACCTAAGCTGGAAAGAATGGGGTAAGCGACTCAATGAATATCTAAATCATGTGCATCGTATCTGCTACCCTGATGTCATCATCTTAGGAGGTGGAGCCAGTAAAAAGTTTGAGAAATTTGTTGAAGAGCTTGATGTTCCCACTCCTATCCGCCCTGCGGAACTCCTCAATGAAGCTGGTATAGTAGGCGCTGCTCTTGCTGGCAAAAACCTTTGAAATAATCAATAAGTAAGTTCAAAATCGAATTTCAAGAAATCTCTTGGGATACGGTACAGCTATATCCAGTATTGGAGGCTCCGGCCAAAGGTTCCGCGAATAGCGGGGAGCAAATAAACATTTTCTGCGCCCTGTCTATTTATTCAAGCGTTCGACGAAGGCGAGAAAAGACTCTTTATAGGAATTACTGATCGGAATCTCCTTTTCGACGATTTTAACCCGATTGTTTTGAATCAGTTGAATATGGTTTAGCCCAATGATATAGGATTTATGTACCCGCATGAAATCTGACTCTGGCAATTTATCCATCATCTTACTCATGCTCATCAAAGTCATAATTCGGCGCTCGGGCGTATGTACAGCTACATAATCTCGCATGCCTTCTACATAAAGAATCTCCCCTAAATTGACCTTGAAAAAGCGAGTATCAGACTTGATAAACATATAGTCCTTGATATCAGGCTGCTCATTCGACTTTTCATCTAAAGCATCTTGTGCTCTGACAAAGCTTACCGCTTTATTTACTGCCTTGAGAAATCGGTCCAAAGAGACGGGTTTCAACAAATAATCAATGGCGCCTAATTCATAGCTATCCACCGCATACTGAGAATATGCAGTGGTAAAGACGATCATAGGCTTATAAATCAAGCTTTCGAGCAGTTGAATGCCCGTCAGGTCAGGCATTTGAATATCAAGAAAGATTAAATCGACCTTGTTATCCTGCAAAAAGGAAATCGCTTCCAATGGATTATCAAAAGCCATCAATAAATTTAGATCCCCACTTTTGCCGGCAAAACGCTCAATCACCTCAAGGGCTAATGGCTCATCATCTATCGCAACTGCAGTTAATTTTCTCATAGCTTTAGCGTTAATAAGACTCGAAAGCGATCGTCTTGGTTATGTATATCTATCAGATGGCGGTTGGGATACAAAAGTTGTAATCTTTTCTCTACATTTTCTAAACCAATCCCCTGATAACCAATATGGTCATGCACTTTCCGCTGATGGATGGTATTTTCTACTTCAAATTGTAGTTCGTCCCCTTCTAGTTTGAGATTGATAAAAATATCAGACGGTTTTGCGGTACTGATACCAAATTTAAAGGCATTTTCGATAAAGGGGATGAATAGCATCGGTGCCACCTGCAGTTCTTTTACGGGTCCCTCAACCTGCAACAATATCTTTACATGTTTGCCCACTCTTAGCCTTTGCAATTCAATATAGTTCTGGATGTAGGCGATTTCTTTTTCGAGTAAGACAAAAGTATCATTAGACTCATACAAGACATAGCGCATCATCCCAGACAGTTTCTCAATTCCATCCGCAGTCTGCTCATCATCATTTTTCAAGGCTAAGGCATATAAGCCGTTGAGGATATTGAATAAAAAGTGTGGATTGATTTGATGCTTGAGGGCCGATAACTCCATACGGAGTTTTTCATTTTCTAGTTGTTGTCTTGCCCGGCGATTTTGCCACCAATCTTTGATGAAATTATAGGCATTGACAATCAAAAGGATCATCGCAGTACTCATCAGATTGAGCAAGAGCCAATTCCAAAAGGTATAAGGAGCACTTGATTCGGGTAGTAGTTGTCCTTGCAGATCTAGTCCTAGGATGTTTACGCCTCCCTCGGCGAACGCCAAAACCCATAAGGTAAATGCCCAATCTATAATTGACTTTAGCAAGGCAATTCCTAAGAGGTAGGAAATATTGACAAGCCAATAAAATCGGATTGAAGCAGTTTCAAGGTAGCGGGGAAACCAGTAAAATGTATAGGAATAGAAAATGAAGGCATGTAACAAAAGACTATACAATACGATGATCGAGACAGTCTCAGGAGCATAGGGAAATAAGGCGATCCCTCCTAATCCAAGCGGCAATGGGCTTATCAGCAGATAGACCGCACACCATATGATAACCTGAGCTAGCCAGCCCCAAAATTTCGCTCCTTTCCACATATCTGATACAAACTACAAAAGAAAAAGCCGATCCACCAAAAGGCAGACCGGCACTCTAACCAAAACCTCAACACAAATTCTTATTCCTTGATGATTTTACATTCGGAATGTGTACCGTTTAGGTTTTCAAAAGTTGCGATGTACATGCCGCTAGCAAGATCGTCCATTGAAATTTCAATTCGATTATTACCGGGCTCGACAAATAAGTTAAGGCTTTTCACTCTTTGTCCCAAAGCATTTGTGAGATTGAGGGTGAGCTTTTGAGACTCTTGACTAAAGAGTTCGACAAAAACTCGATCCTTTGTCGGTATTGGATAGACTTCCAAAACCGATAAACCCCTATCTACCAACAGCTTAGCAGATCTAATTTCAGAAAAGTAACTTTGTCCACTCCGATCTACTTGTTGAAGGCGATAGTAATAAAGCTGTTGTGGGATAGCGCTATTATCGAGATATCGGTAGTTTGCTCCTCCCCCACTTAATGCTTCACTAGCTTGCCAGTCCAGTCGCTCGAAATTTTCAGCATCTAAACTACGCTCGATCCAAAAGCCATTATTTTCATATTCTACTAAGGTTATCCAATCTAATCGTATCGCTTTAGTCTCGGCTTCTGCTTCAAAAGACATCCAATCAACAGGCAAGGGACAAATAGGCCCCAAGGTGAAGGCCAGAACATCCGTACAGCCATTTGAACCAGTTGCAGTTACTGTATAGCTGCCAGGAGTTAAATTCGTTGCCGTTGGCCCTGATTGTCCATTATCCCATGCATAGGTGATAGAACCATTGCTACCCGTTCCAGCCACAGTTATCGTTCCGTCAGAACTGACACAAGTGGAAGCATCTGCCTGACTTATTGTACTCAGCAGGACTGGGGATTGTGGTCCGGTGATAACAACGGGAAGGTTTTGGACACAATTTGATTGATCTGTAACAGTTACCGTATAAGTTCCGGGTCCAAGACTATCAATACTGTTCAAGGTATCATTGATACCAGTATTCCACTGATAATTAAATGGGCCATTGCCGCCACTAGCGTTGACGGTGATATCGCCAAAAGTATTACAGTCTGAGTCTGTAGAGCCAAGAAGAGAAATAGCCAAAGGCGCTGGCTCAGCGATGATTGCTTGACTAGTAGTCGTACAACCAGTATTCATATCTGAGATCGTAACATCATAGGTTCCTGCAGGCAATCCCGTAGCCGTAGCCAGATTGCCACCAATAGGCGACCAATTGTAAGTATAATTGTTGGAACCGCCATTGACACTTACAGTTGCCGTTCCATTATTTTGCCCATTGCAGTCAGCGTTTACAGTACTTGTAATCAACGAATTCAAAGTTGAAGGGCTAGTTCCTATCAAAGCTGATATCGAGTCCGTACAGCCCGTAATTTGGTCTGTAACGACAACCTCATAAGTACCTGTTTGCAAGTTGGTAGCTGTAGAAGCAGTTTGTACTGGAGTGGTCTGCCAATTGTAAGTATAACTACCACTACCGCCAGAAACTACCACATTAGCTTGCCCGTCAGGCAAACATCCTTGCGCGACCGAACTAATATTTAGATTAATATCATTGACCGTAACGGTGACATTATCAACATTATAGCATAAACCAGAAGCGTTAAACGCAGTCATCGTATAAGTTGTGGTTGCAGTGGGATTCGCAACTACAGAACTGCCTGTATTAGCGCTAAGTCCCACAGAGGGAGCCCAATTATAGTTTGAAGCAGTCCCACTAGCAGTTAAGGTTACTCCACCCGTTCCAGCGCAATAAGCATCATCTGGAACAGTTACCGCAGGTTGTTGCTCAACAACAATCGTTACCGTATCGGCATTAGTTAATCCACAACAATCTGTTTGGTACTGTAAGCGTACATCGTAAGTACCAGGAATGTTGAAAGTGATATTATTGAGTGATTGAAAGCTTGTACCGGAATAAGTGTTCGGCGCAGCTGCCCCATCCAAGTTCCAAAAATATTCATAACCTGTCGCACCATTGATGGCAGAAAAGTCTATAGTAGAACCTGCACAAATTACATAAGTACCAGCAGTCTGAGGCGCGTTCGTACTTGCTAAGGGAACTAAGGTATTTTCGACAATTATGTTGGCAAAGCCCGCATATTGGTCCGTCCCTCTACTAATGTCTTTACGACCGGTAGTGATATACTCTGTTGGTATAAAGAAACCAGTTGCTGTTGGGTTAGTTGCACCAGCGCCTAAATCCCAAAACGCATTGACAAATGGCCCTGTATAGAGCACGTTAGTATTGGTACAAGAAATATTGGTCATGGTAATCGTAGCCTGAGCTGCAAGATTGAAAGTAGTAATACTCGTTGCTGGTACAGAACCACCATTTTGGAAGAGTGCCAAAGACTGGCCAGTACTTCCAGTTCCGCCTTGACCACCATCACCGCCATCGCCACCATCACCACCATTACCACCAGCACCAATATTAACCCCGCCAGCGCTACCATAAGTAGAACCTAAGCCGTCATTCCCGCCATTGCCACCAGTACCCCCAGTACCGCCTGCACCACCGGTACCGCCTGCACCGGCACTTAGATTACAATCTCTAAAATTGGTATTGGCTCCATTATTGAAAAGATAAACACCATAAGAGGATCCGCCCCCAAGGCCGCCATTGCCGCCACTGCCGCCTTGACCACCGCCACCGCCACCGCCGCCGCCGCTACCAGCACCATCATTGCAACAAGCGCCACAACCTTCTCCTCCGCCACCGCCGCCACCGCCGCCGCCTTGGCCACCTTGGCCATCAGAACCTGCGCCCGCTGCGGCACCAGGTACCCAAAAGCCTATTGCATGAGCACCTGCAGGACCTACGGTTCCAACAGTGCCATTTGCACCATCATTTCCAGCGATAGCATTAGTGCCATTGTCCCCACTCTGGGCGCTACAACCGCCATCACCTGCACCGCCGAAACCATTATTGAAGAAAGTGCCGCCATTATTAGGATTTGCTCCTCTACCGCCATCACCTCCACTATTTTCAGCTTCACCACCACTGCCACCACCACCACCAGCACCACCTGAACGATAGTCTGTTGAAGCAGTACCGTCTCCTCCATCATTTCCATTTCCACAACAACCACGTTGCTCGCCTACCTGGCCAGCAAAGTTTGAACAGCAAGAAGCCGCAGTAACAGGGTCTAAGCCTGCTGCACCGGCAGCTCCGCCATTGCCACCTCCCCCAGCGCCTCCTGCGCCTCCGTCTCCTGCATTGGCCTGTATATTATCACTTCCAGCAGCTCCTGCGCCTCCATTACCCCCATTTTGCCCAGTGGCTCCATTTGTACCGGTTGCACCTGCGCCGGCTGCGCCGGTTATGATTTGGACACGTACAAAATCGTAATCTGAGCAATTGGACAAATGCACGCCATAATTTGAGGTTCCATCAGTTGTGGCATCTGCGGTTTGGATAGTAAGGTCTTGAAAACGGAAGTTACTCGCTCCCGCAATCTCAAAAGCTGAGATACGATCCGCATTGGCAGCTCCAACAGGATTTGCCGCAGAGCGCATTATAGTAGTAGCCCCAGGCAAACTCGTTTTGTCCCAATTAGTTCCAGATAGAAATCCGCCTTCTAATGTGAGATTGCCCTGTATATTGGTGATAGCATTATCATAGTTATAAGTTCCAGTCGCCATTTTGATGACCAAGTCAGTACAATTTGCCTGATTAATTGCATCTGTCAATGAAGCAGGATTTGCTTGAGTTCCGGCTCCACTACCCGTTGGCGTTACATAGATTACATTACATTGTCCAGAGCCAGGTTGAGCTACATTTACGGTAGTTGTTGCTGAAGCTTGACAACCATTAGCATCCGCTACATTTACGGTATAAGTCGTAGTTACTCCCGGAGTGACGGTTTCAGTAGGACCATTGCCTCCACTACTCCAATTATAGGTAGTAGCTGTGGGAGCGTTCGCTGAAAGCGTAATCGATGAACCGGGACAGGTATAAGCTACAGGAGGAGATACCGAAAGCGTAGGCAAAGGATTGACCGTTACGGTAACGTACTCCTCAGAAGAACAACCATTAGGAAAATCCGCGATCACTGTATAGGTAGTTGTAACCGTAGGGGAAGCCGTAGGATTAGCCACCATATTGCTAGAAAGGCCTGTCGCAGGACTCCATGTATAAGATGTTGCGCCTGCGCCAAAAGCACTTAGGTTAACACTTTGCCCCGCACATATACTTTGGTCTCCGCTCGCAGTAAGTGTATTGCTAGAGGTCGTTACATTGACCGTGAAGGCATAGGTAGCTGACGCTAGCAAAGGACAATTATCATCCTGTACGGAAACGGTAAAAAAGTAAGTCCCAATATCGCCTGCTGTAGGTTGCCAGCAAAAGGTGCCTACCGGTCCGGTAGTACTATTATTGGCGATGGTAAAGGTGCCTGAAGGGATTCCATTATTCCAAAAGCCAAAAACATTATCGCCATCGGCATCACTCATGTTGATATCGAAGCAAAAATTTTGCCCGACACAGATATCAATATCAAAATCGGTGGCGCTACCATTGACTCCCGTTGCGACAGGAGGTGTATTGGTACAACCAATCACACTAAACTGCATATCACGCACAGTCTCTCCGATCTTTACCCCTCCGCGGAACTCTTCCACTAATACACAGATAACGCCAATTTGAATTTGATTAGGCGTAAAGGTGATTTCTCCGGTGCTGGTATTGACCGTTACTCCAGTTGCCGTAGCGAGAGGAGTGGTAGCATTGAACCCAGTGCCGTATAATACAGATTGCACATTGTCTTGCTGACAATCTACTAAAGAAAACACCAAAAGGTCCCCGTCAGGATCAGTAACACCATGATTGTAAATCACTGGCTGATTGACACAGACGATAGGAGTTGGGATGTTATTGAAGACAGGTGAATTATTACAAGGGCTCACCGTATTGTCGAGCAATGCCTCCACATACATGGATTGATTGCCCGGATTGTTGAGAGTCGTGATCGCATAATTACGACAACAGTTTTTCCAAGCGATAATCCAGTCGTTGCCACAACCATTGGGAAGGTTAAGCGTTCCCGTATAGGTGTACTGTTCTATACCAAACTGGGTATTACCTCCATTACAAGCACTTGTTTCTGAAGGACAAAGCGGCGTAACATCAACGGGGAAACCCGGTTGCGTCAATACGAGCGAAGAGCTAACCCCGCAAGTCGCAGAAGTAAAATTGATGGTCTGAGTACTGATCGGCAGGATACCTGCACAATCGCGAAAGAGAGTAAGGGATACTTGATACTGATTAGGTCCAGTACAATTGTAGGTGATATCTGCCCCCATAATATGGGTAGCTACAAGAGAAGAGTAAGAAAGCAAGCTAAAAAAAAGGAGCAAGGCCAGCATGCGGCCCCGGATAAAGGTAAACTTTTTCATGTGGTGTATAGGTATTTGGGTAGCTCCACTACCGACACCCTCCATACGTAAAGCGAATAGAGAAACAGTCGATGAACCAGCGCAGTATTAGGGAAAAAAGCACCATTATCCTTTGTATAAATAAACAGCTTTTCCGTACTAATATCAATCAAAAAAACGGAAATGTTTCGAAATATTAAAAAATGTTACCTCAATAAAATATTTATAAAATCTGGACGTTATATATGGCTTTTGTTGATCGTACGCCACAGTGAAGGGACAAAAAAAAGCCGATCCACGTGATGCGGACCAGCCCTTTTACAACAAACAAACACAGTATCTTGAAGCCTTAATAGAATCTAAGATTCTATTACTTTCTCTAGGAGAATGATGGCTTTATTATTCAATACTTCGATCACTCCGTCTTGTGCGACAAACGCAACCTCTTCGCCGTCTTCTTGCACGATTTTCACTTTGCCTTTACCAAGGGTAGAAATAATCGGTGCGTGGTTATACAAAACCTGAAAGCTTCCCATAGTACCGGGAACTAATACGCTCTGTACACTACCAGAAAAGACTTGGCGTTCTGGAGTAGCTATTTCAAGTTCAAAATTTTTCATCTAATAATCAAGTTTTGCGAAGGATCTGATCCGAATTAGGCTTCAGCCAACATAGCATCACCAGCTGCGATTACTTCTTCGATGCCTCCTTTGAGGTAGAATGCAGCTTCTGGTAAGTGATCTAATTCACCGTCAAGGATCATTGTGAATGAACGAATTGTCTCTTCGATCTCGACAAACTTACCTTCTAGACCCGTAAACTGAGTTGCTACAAAGAAAGGCTGAGAAAGAAACTTCTGAATCTTACGAGCACGCTCAACGGCACGCTTATCTTCGTCAGAAAGCTCGTCCATACCCAAAATCGCAATGATATCTTGCAATTCCTTGTACTTCTGTAGGATCTGGATGATACGCTGAGCACAAGCATAATGCTCATCACCAACGATCTCAGGAGCCAAAATACGAGAAGTAGAAGTCAAAGGATCCACAGATGGGTAAATACCCACAGAAGCCAAAGCACGAGAAAGCTCAGTGGTCGCATCCAAGTGAGCAAATGTCGTAGCAGGCGCTGGATCTGTATAATCATCCGCTGGTACGTAGATAGCCTGGATAGAAGTAATAGAACCACGCTTAGTAGAAGTGATTCGTTCCTGCATCGCCCCCATCTCTGAAGCGAGAGTAGGCTGGTATCCTACCGCTGAAGGCATACGACCAAGAAGGGCGGATACTTCAGAACCGGCTTGTGTAAAGCGGAAAATGTTATCAATAAAGAAAAGTACATCACGGCCAGTGGCAGCGTCTTTGTCGCCATCGCGGAAATACTCAGCAATAGTCAAACCTGTCAAAGCCACACGAGCACGGGCTCCAGGAGGCTCATTCATCTGACCAAATACCATGGTAAGTTTAGAGCTCTCAAGATGCTTGTAATCAACAGCATCAAGATCCCAACCACCTTCTTAAAGGCTATGCTCAAATTTCTCACCGTAGCGCACAACATTGGCTTCGATCATCTCACGAAGGATATCATTTCCTTCACGAGTACGTTCACCAACACCGGCAAATACAGAAAGACCATCATGCTTCAGGGCGATATTGTTGATCAATTCCTGAATCAATACTGTCTTACCTACACCAGCACCACCAAATAAACCAATCTTACCACCTTTGAGATAAGGAGCAAGCAAGTCAATTACTTTGATACCCGTATATAATACCTCAGCTTCTACTTTTAAGTCTTCAAACTTAGGAGCAGAACCGTGGATAGAATAACGGACATCAGACTCAGGAGCTTTCAATCCGTCAATAGCAGTACCTGTTACGTTGAAAAGACGTCCCATGATCTGTGGCCCAGTAGGGACAGAGATGGTAGCGCCCATATCTTTAACTGGCATACCGCGCTCGATACCATCGGTAGAATCCATAGAAATGGCTCGTACACGACTTTCACCGAGGTGCTGCTGCACTTCTAGGACCAAAGGAGCATGGCCTTCACGTTCAAGTTCAAGAGCGTTAAGGATGCGAGGAAGCTTAGCGTCTTCACCGCTAAAATCCACGTCAATTACCGGCCCGATTACCTGGGCCACTTTTCCTATATTCATTGTAGAATCGGACATGTGTTGACTGAGGGTCAAATATGAGATAAATAGTTTCTAAAAATCGGGCGCAAGTTAACTTTGTCAGTATAAATAAACAAGCCTTATAAGACATATTAAAAGGATAATCCTTACTTTTCCACCAGAATCACCGACTTATCCACATTCGCATTGTGGATAAACCCAGTATGTGGATAAAATGCCCATAGATACCCAACGAACTTACCTCCAAAAGCATCGATTTTCCCAAAGACAACTACCTTCTAGTCCTGACAAGGATCTGGGAAGTATTATCGTCATTCCTTGCCACCGAGAACCGGACCTATTCCCTACCCTACACTCATTAGAGCAATGTTTGAAGACAAAAAAAGCCAGCGAAGTTATCCTCGTGTTCAATTCTTCAAAAGAATCCAATAACGATCTTAGAATAAATCACGATATACAAATCAGGGAAATTAAGCGTTGGGCCAAAGCCGAAAAGCGACAGCATAGCTATCACTGCCTCCACTTCGCGGAACTCCCCCACAAACACGCTGGCGTAGGTTTAGCCCGAAAAATCGGCATGGATGAGGCAGTGGATCGATTTGAACAAATTGATCATGATGGTATTATCGTTTGCCTAGATGGCGATACGACGGTTTCTCCCAACTATCTACTGGAGATTGAGGTAGCATTTCATGCGAACGCGAAATTGGAAGCGATCAGCTTGGACTTTGAGCATCCGTTAGAAGGAGAAGATTTCGAACCTGATGTGTATCACGCTATCATCCAGTACGAACTCTTTTTACGCTATTATATCGAAGGGCTTAGACATGCTGGCTTTGCTCATGCCTACCATACCATTGGCTCAGCGATGGCGGTCCGCTCATCAGCTTATCAAAAACGAGGCGGTATGAATCGGCGTAAAGCGGGAGAAGACTTCTACTTTATGCATAAATTCATTCCTGAAGGTCGTTTTAAGGAACTCACCTCCACCCGTGTTTTCCCCTCTCCTCGCCCGAGTGATCGGGTCCCTTTTGGTACGGGAAGAGCGATCAGCAAATATTTGGAGGGAGATCGAGAGATATACCCTTGCTATGATCCGCGCACTTTTGAAGATCTAAAAAGCCTACTCTCTCAAGTTCAAAGAATCTATACAGAAGCCCCTCAAGACTTAGCAGCAAGTATAAAAGCGTTCTGCGAAGCAGAAAACTTTGAAACCAAACTCCCCGAGCTGAGGGCAAACGTTCGCGATTTAGCGAGCTTCCCCAAACGCTTTTTTCAATGGTTTGACGCACTTAAAGTTTTAAAATTTATTCACTTTGCTAGAGATCATTATTATCCGGAGGTCGAGGTGGGCCAAGCCGCTGCCGATCTTTGGGATATGCGCCTAGGCGAACGCTTGGATTTGGATCATCGGGAATGGCTGGTAAAATATCGGATTAAACAATCCTAAAGGTATTGCAGAAAGCGCTAGATCAAGAATGAGGTTTCCTCCTTATTTACCCTCACTATTTAGATCAGGTCCACTTATTGGGGACGGAAAACTGCCAGCAGATCATCTTTTGAGATTGGCCCCTCTTTTTGAAAGAGTAATTCTCCCGAGCGAATAGCGGTAACCTGAGCCTTTGGGTTTTGCAATGCCTCCACATCATGCGTTGCACAAATGATGGTGCGATCCGCTAGCTCATCCAATCGCTCATATAACCAAGACTGCTGCCAAGGATCGAGAGACTGAGCAGGTTCATCCAGAACCAAGATTGGCGTCTCCTGGCAAAGTCCTCTCGCCAATAATACTTTTTGCAATTCTCCTCCTGAAAGCGCTTGAATATCGCGTTCGGCAAAGCCGTCAAGCCCTAAGTCAGCCATCACAGCTGAAGCTTTGTCGTGATCCTCCTGTTTATACTCTCCCAGCCAATTAAGATAAGGAAAGCGCCCCATCAAGATATAATCCTTGACTTTGATGCGAAACGGCAGGGACAACTTTTGTGGCACTAAGGCCAATTGTTGCGCCAAGCTTTTGCTGTCGAGCTTGCTTAGTTCATTGTCTCCAATGCTCACTTGACCAGAATAGGCTTGTAGGCCAGCCAGTATATGCAACAAAGTAGTTTTGCCACTGCCATTGGCTCCAATCAGGTAATGCAAACCGGGCAAAAAAGAAACCGAAACGTCCCGTAGAACATTTCGGTTTTGATAATGTGTAGAAAGATGTGTTAGCTGTATCCGCAAAGAGAAGCTGCCTTAATATTCATCTTCATTAAACAGAAAGTCCTCTTTGGAGGGATAATCAGGCCAAATTTCTTCAATATTTTCATAAGTCAAATCATCATCAGGAAGATCCTGAAGGTTCTCTGCAACTTCTAGGGGAGCACCCGAGCGCAGGGAAAAGTCTATCAGTTCCTCCTTAGTTGCGGGCCAAGGAGCGTCCTCAAGATAGATAGCTAATTCTAATGTCCAGTACATACAAGTTTGTTTGTCAAAAATCGTCGCAAGAATAGTATTTTTCATACCAATGTCAAGCGACTTCAATTCGTTTTACAGCAATTAGGACGCAAGGTTACACCTCTAGGACACTTTTTAGTCTCAAAATCGCGTCAGATCCCAAGTTTTCATCTTTTTCCTTCCGCAATTCTGCCTATATTTGCAGACCGAAAAATTGGCGAAATTGATGTCTTGATATTCGAATTTTCAGGTTCATCAATAACCTAAAACCTCTATATGACTTTTTTGAATCCAGGCGTGCTGTGGGGATTATTGGCTTTAGCCGTGCCGATCATTGTCCACTTTTTTAACCTGCAACGCCCCAAGCAAATTCTTTTTAGCAACGTTGCCTTTGTCAAAGAAGTCAAAAAATCAGTCGTCAGACGCGTACGATTTCAGCAATGGTTATTGCTCATTGCCAGACTGTTAGCGATAGCAGGCTTAGTTTTTGCTTTTGCCAATCCAGTGATCGTAGATGAGGACCAAGCCGTTATGCAAGGCAATCGATCCATTGTTCTCGTCATAGACAATTCATATAGTATGAGTGCGGGTAATGAAAAAGGCCAGTACCTACAACAAGCGATCTCTCTGGCCCGGAATATCATCAAAGCATATGGCCGTCAAGATGAGTTTTTGTTGATGAGCACTCAGGACCTCAAGCTCAATTATAATTTTAGCGAGCAGGAAGAAGCTCTTGAAGAATTAAAAACTGTAAAAGTTTTTCAAAATATTCGTCCGCACACAGATATTCTCGGATTTAGCGAACAAATTTTTCAGCGAGCGAGCAATCCTTTACGAGAATTGTACTTTTTGAGTGATTTTCAGCAATCCACTGTAATGACGGATAGCTCTGAATTTGTGTTTAGCGATTCCAGTTTGATTGTCAAATATATTCCGCTCGCTAGTCGCGAACAGAATAATGTCTATGTAGCTGAGACTAAAATCGAATCCCAAATCGTAGAGGTTGATAAGCCAGTAGAGATGTCCATGACCTTGGTCAATGATGGGCAGGCCAAAATACGAGACCTCAGTATACGTGTGATGCTTGACGGCAAAGCTGCCGCTATTTCGAACAAAAGCTTAGAACCTAATTCTTCCGACAATATCGAACTGAGTTTTACGCCTACCCAAAGTGGTTGGCAAGGAGGCTATGTAGAGCTAGATGACAATCCGATAGACTTTGACAATCGGCGGTATTTCACGCTCTATGTCCCCAAGATGGAAAAGGTGTTGATTGTAGAAGGAGAACGCTCAGCGAATCTCAGGATACTTTATGGAGACTTGGGCCAGTTTGATGCCGAATTTATCTCCTATCGTGATGTCTCAGCCGCTACGCTAAACGATTACCGCTCTTTGGTACTCTTAGGATTACCAGATATCAGTACGGGCCTTGCCGATCGTTTACGGACCTTTTTACAAGATGGAGGAGGCGTAATGTATTTTCCGGGAGAGAAGTCCGATATCGCCTCAGCGAACGCTTTTTTCCAACAATTAGGTATAGGCACATTGGGGCAAGCAGTCAGTCTGCAGGAAGGGATCAAAGGCAATCAAGTTGATTTATCGCACCCAGTATTTGAAGGAATCTTCCTCAAAGAAGGTAACAAAAGCTCTTTTGATGCTCCCACGATCAACCGCTATCTTCCCCTAAAGCTCAACAATCGAACGATCCAAAATAAAATCGTTAGCCTCGAAAACGGCAATCCATTATTGGTTGAATCCAAAGTAGGCAATGGCGTATTATATACTTTTAGTGTCTTTCCGGGCGATAAGTGGACAGACTTTCATTTGAAGACGATCTTCGCGCCTATGTTATTTCGCTTGACGCGGATCATGAACCAAAGCCAAATTGTACAAGCCAGCCAAGAAATAGGATTCTATACGCCCAAACGGATTCGTACTGATAAGCAAGCCTTGATCTCTTTAGTCGGCGAAGACAAACAAGCCAATCCACCAGAGCAATACGCTCAAGGAGGCGCGACTACCCTAAATTTTGAGCAAATGGCCATCAAAGAAGGGGTTTATGACATCGTGCAAGAAGAAGAAATCCTCGAAAAGATTGCATTTAACATCTCAGACTTAGAGTCCAGACTTTCCTTTTTGCCCGAGAACAGCTTGCGTAGTACTCTCGATGAAAAAGGCTTCAATCAGATTCAACTATTGCCGGCACTCCCAGATTCGATTACAACACTGGTAAAAGAAGAAAAAGAGGGAGTCCCCCTTTGGAAATATTTCATATGGATCGCTATCCTATTTTTGAGTGTAGAGATTCTGATTTTATTTCTCAATCGCCGCAAAGTCTCCAGCAACACCTAACAACTCGCTTTTATACATCATGGCTAAGATCTTATTGCAAGACGTTCACCTGATCGACCCTAATAGTAAGTTTCATGATCAAATAGTTTCCATTCTAGTCGAAAACGGAGCTATTAAACAAATTAGTCAAAGCAAACTAACTGCCGATCAGGACACACAGCTAATCGCAGAGGAAGGACTATATGTTTCTCCAGGCTGGGTTGACACTCACGTTCAGTTAAGTGATCCCGGCTATGAATACAAAGAGAGTCTTGAATCTCTCAGTAAAGCAGCCGTAAAAGGAGGCTTCACCACTCTTCTAGCCTATCCCAATACTTCTCCGGTCATTGACAATGCCCATATGGTAGATTCGCTCAAGCAGCGAACTCAAGGCCTGCCAGTCAACATACGATTAGCAGGAAGCATTACCCAAGGCGCTGAAGGCAAAGAGCTAGCAGAAATGTATGATATGCATCAACACGGTGCTCTGGCCTTTACAGATGGCTCTCATCCCCTACAACATGCGGGCTTAGTGCAACGTGCGCTATTATATACGCAATCATTTGACGGCTTATTGATCCAATATCCGACCGATCAAAATTTGACTAAAGGGGGCCAAATGCATGAAGGAGAGGTTTCAACCAAGCTTGGTATGAAAGGTATTCCCGCGATTGCCGAAAGTATGGGAGCAGTCAGAGACCTTCACTTACAAAAATATGTAGGTGGGAGGATTCATTTCCACCCAGTCACCACCGCTGAAGCGATTGCATCGATCGAGCATAGCAAATTAGAGAAGGGCGAAGTGAGCATGGGCACTAATATCACTTATTTGGCTCATCAGGATGAAGACCTTGTTGAATATGATACGCATTATAAACTATCACCTCCCCTGAGAGATCAACGGGAAGTAGATGCGATCATCGAAGCGATAAAAATTGGTCAAATCACGGTCTTAGCCACTGGCCATCAAGCCCAAGGCATAGAAGAGAAAAAGTTACAATTTGAAAATGCGGAAGCAGGAATTTTAGGCTTGCAAACTGCATTTTCGATAGCCTACGATAAATTGGTTGCAGCTGGTCATATCAGTCTCAGTCGTTTGATTGAACTTATCAGTCATGAAGGTCGTCGATTATTAGGCCTTCCAGCAGCGACGATTGAGGAGGATGGCCTTGCCGAACTCACCGTTTTTGCACCAAATACTGACTGGACATTAAATCCTTCACAAATTCCTTCTAGAGCAAAAAACAGCCCTTACTTGGGTCAAAAGCTTAGTGGTAAAGTCTTTGGCATTATCCAGAACGGCAAATTCCATTCGGCTAATTAAGGTCAATGAGAGGAGAGGCAACGGAATCTTCTACGAACTGAATATTAAAGCCTAAAGGCTCTACAAAGGTAGTGATATAGCTCTTCGCCATCTTTTGTCCTTCTTGGAGGATACCATTTTTGATCGCGTTTGCACGTGCTTCTTCTTCCTTCTCAATTATGGCCACCTTCAATTGACCAAACAAATCATAATAAGCTCCTTGTTCAGAAATTGAAGTGGTTTTTTTGCCCCGAGCCAATTTATAAACCGCCGAATCGGTCGGTAATTCGATCAAAATCGGGCTAAACTGTAAAGGGGGTAAGCTAATAATAAGACTGCTATCAGGCGCCAAAGATTCATTGATTAACACTTGATCCATATCAATGAAAACACTCACCTCAGCAGGTACTACAATTAACACTTCAGGATCAATCTCATCTCCCAACTCTTCAGCAAACTCCAATTCAAGGAGGGCTTCAGCTAGTTTGGCCTCCAAATCGTTCTCATCTTGAATTTGTTTGTCCCATAGTTTTCTAAACTGCTTTCGCTTATTATTTGCCAGTTGTTTCAGCTTCTTTTGTGCATTAGAGATCGACTTGTTTTCGTCAATCAACTCATCAAATCTCAGCTCTTCTAAATGGATTTTCATTTTAAGGCTAGATACGATAGATTGATGAATAGAGGTTTTTGCGTTTTTTAGGGAATCTAAATTATTGAGCAAAGCTTTACGTACTTTAGCCCTTTCAATTAGTCTTAATTTACCTTTGTCCTTCTTCCAAGGTTTTTTCGCAAAATTATCGGCCTTAAGCTTATAAGCTTGGTGAGCCTCTTTATAACTAGCGTATTGAAGAATTAAGTTTGTGTCTAATTCAAGAACCTTTTCTTCAAGAAAACATAGTTCATCCTTTTTGCAATCCATAAAGTTGGCTAGGCGTTTTTCCAGGCTTTTGAGCTTTTCTTTGGCGTTTTTAGCTTCTGATTTTTCATTTACGAAGCTATTCAAAATGGAGTCTTGTTTTTGTACCGCGAAGTCATATCTCTTTTTGGCGATCTCGGTTTTCTGTTTCGCCTCTGTTAGTTTTTTCTCTAAACCTTCTACCACCTTGAGAACATTTTCTTTGGTTCCCAGAACGATTATCTCCTCTGAGTAATAGGACACAAGTTTTAGGTTGTGCATATACTCCATTTTCTTGAAGAGTACCCGAGAAGTTAAGGGCGTTTTCTTTTGTTGTTTTATATCTCTCCAAAAACTCCATATCAGCAATCCACCTCCTATCAACACCAAACCCATTAGGAGAGTCGAAAAAAGCTTCTTATAGGATCGAAATAGCACAAAGACTACGATCAATCCAATGCTCACGGCACCGACAATCGTCCAGCTAAACCAACTCGGCACTAAAAAAGAAGGGAAATTCATTTGAGATTAGTTTTGAGCTTGTGATTCATCTGCGACAGCTTCAGTCGCTGCAGGTCCAGGGCTTGGCTCGGACACCAAAAACTCTACTCGATAACCAAGCGAATTGAGAAAATTTCGCAGAAACAATTCGGCCTTAAGCAATGTCTCATCCTTTATCCCATTTGCTTCGGCTTGAAGGGTTACTTTCTTTTTATTCTCATTGATTCCTATGGCGATATCATAGTATGCCTTAGTATAGTCAAGTCGTTCGATATACTTACCAAAAATTCGAAGTTTGCCCTTAGATAGGTATTCTTCTGTCTTACGGAAATCAAGATACACCTTTGAGATTTCGGGTTCAGGAAAACTAATCACCGCCAAGCTATCGGCTTTCAACTCCAGTTTTATTTTACTAAAATCGAGAAAGCCTGAGACTTCAACTGGTGCGATTAAGAGAAATTGAAGTTCGGGGTCTTGACGCCGAACTTCTCCCGGTTCTTTAAAAATCGGGATAATGCTTTCATAATGTTGTTTCACCAAGTGCAATTCTCCCAGTCGTTTTATCCCCTCAATACGCTGGTAAACGGGTGGCACTGGTGGGTTGCCCATGAAGAACTGATAGGTGATAAAAGCACAAATCAATAGCACAATTGTTCCAGCGATGGTAACTACTCTTTGGAGGAAGGAGGGATGCCAAACCAAATATTTATAAAAGTGCTCCATCCCTGGCTCACCAGTATTTTCGCTCCATTGCGCTAGTCTTGTTCTTGCTTTTTTTATTCGACTAGCTCGAATTTCATTTACATCATTCTCAATCCTTTCCTCTGGTGAAGATATCACAGGCTCCCTCCGGGGAACGGACCGACTCCTTGTCCCCTGAATATGAGTGATGAGGTTTTCTTCTGAATCTTCTGGTGATATCGGAATCCTTTTTTCGCTGCCATTAGCCTCCATCGGTATCTTAGGAGGGATAGATCGATTTTTGGGAATACCTCTACTCTTAGTTTTTTCTTGTGGAGAAGAATCCCCTTCCAAACCTTCTTCCTCAGAAGTGGCTACTTCAGAAGCAGCCTCCTCCATAGGAGCTAAAACGGCGTCCTCAGAGATTTCAAACTGTTGGTCTAAAGAATCTTCGGGCTCCTCACAATCCAACCAATTCTGAAGTTTCTTAATGGACATTGACGCATTAGATTTTGCGTTTCTAGACATATAAATATTCGAATTATATGGAAGGAGGAAATATTAGGCATTTCGTAAATAATAACATAAATTAACCTTAATCATCAAAATTTGACTCTACCTTTAATGAGATGGCTGAAGAGGAAAAGCTAAAATATTTTCATCAATATTTTGACTGGGAAATTAATAGCCTCAGAAAAGAGCCCGATAAGCCGGATTGGAGGGTATTTCTAGAAAAACTCAACCTCCATCTAGATGAATACAAGGAACTTAGGAAAAAATTACCCCTATCCTTATTACAGGACTTCTCCATCTTTATTATGGGGAATATTCATTATTACGAAAAAAAGATTATCCGTGAAAAGACCTACCGTTTGGCCTATGTCTTACTTTCATTGAGTTTACTCTTATTAGTTCCTATAGTGGTGGTGCTCATTCAAAGAAACTCTGTAGGAGGATCTGTTTCTGGAGAAATAACCGCTATGTTTACTGGTTTTTTTGCGCTCTACCAAGGCGTTTCAAAGCTGGTCGAAAAAAGAAAACTCATTTCCAATTATTGGCAAACCAAATCCAATCTCAAAGCCCGCCTATATTCGCTCGAGGATAAATGGAAATATACCCACGACGGTGAAGGTTGGGATCATAACAAAGTAAGCGCTTTGGTGGATGATCTGAGAGAAGCTGTAAAATTTGGTCTGGACGCTCAGAGAGTGGAGAAACAATTGTTTTTTGACCAATATCGCTATCCCAAGTTCAATATTCTTGGCAGTATTCTTGGCACAAGCGGACAAGTCAGTCAATTATTTCAAGGCAAAGTGCGCGAGGTCGAAGGACGAGCGGAATTATCAGCCGATTCAATTAGCCCAATTAATACATTGACAAAATTGACCCAAACGGCAGATTTACCTTCCGAAGTAAAAGGGAGTAAGCCTGATGCTCCTTTGGATACCCCTCGCATAGTAAGCCGCGCTGATTGGAATGCCAGTCCTCCAAAAGACCTCAATAATATAGTACCACTGGGGGAAATAAAATCTATCGTTTTGCACCATGCAGCTGGATTCTGGGACGGAATGCGGAGTGGCAGCGAACAGGTTAGAGCAATACAAAATCTTCATCAAAATAAAAATAACTGGGAGGATATCGGATACCACTTTATCGTTGACCCCTTAGGAATCATTTATCAAGGAAGATCCTATTTAGAGACGAACAATAGTCTCGACATGCTCCCTAGGTTAATCCGTGGTGCTCACATTGGTGGGTTTAATACAGGCCGGATAGGAATCTGTCTATTAGGCAATTACCAACCTAATACGCTTAATTATTCTGGTATGCCTAGCCCAGAAGGATTGGATTCTTTAATTCAACTCATTAGATTTCTTCAGAAAAATTATCACCCAAAAGGGGATACGCATGCAAGCGTCCAATTCAAGCAAATCACCGCTCATCGTGATTTTAAGAACACCAGTTGTCCTGGAGATATTCTCTATGCCCATATGAACAAAATTCGCAAGGCTGTTTTAACAGTCTAATTCTTTGCCTCACTTCGAAGCAAATGAGTAGCGAAAATGCCAATTGGAAAAAGCCATAACGAATCCTTACCTTTACCGCCAATAAGTGCGATAAGTGGCTAGATGAAATATACCCTGCAACAAATTGCCGATTGGTTAGAGGCTGAAATAGAAGGAGATCCAAAAGTCGAAATATCGACTGTTTCTCGTATTGAAGAAGGAGGGCAAGGAAGTATTTCCTTTCTCGCCAATCCCAAATACACAGAGTATATCTACACTACCAAGGCCAGTGCGGTCATCGTAGCTAAAGATTTCAAGGCTCAAAAAGCACTCAACACAAATCTTTTAAGAGTACAGGACCCCTACTCTGCCTTCACCGCTTTATTGGAAAAGGCCCAATCCGAACAAGAGCGTTCCCTGGAAGGCATCTCTGAATTTGCTTTCATAGACTCCAGTGCTAAAATAGGTGAAGCAGTATATGTAGGACCATTTGCCTATATCGGCCCCGAAAGTATCATCGGAGATAATTGTCAGATTCACGCCCAAGCTTATATTGGTCGTAGCGTTCGCATAGGCGAAAATACGCTCATACATCCTCAAGCAAGAGTCCTCGATCGTTGTGAATTGGGTCAAAAGTGTATTGTCCATGCTGGAACGACTATCGGAAGTGATGGTTTTGGCTTTGCCCCTCAGGCAGACGGTAGTTTCAAGAAGATCCCTCAGACTGGGAACGTTGTGCTTGAAGACGAAGTCGAAATTGGTTCTAATAGTACTATTGACCGCGCCACCGTAGGTAGCACACTTATTAAAAAAGGTGCAAAACTAGACAACCTAGTCCAGATCGCCCATAATGTAGAGGTAGGTCCCAATACTGTCATCGCGGCCCAATCAGGTATCGCAGGTAGTACAAAACTGGGGGCCTATGTCATGATCGGGGGACAGGTCGGGATCGTAGGACATCTTAAAATCGCAGAGCAAACAAAAATTGACGCCCAATCAGGAGTCAATCGTAACATAAAGGAACCCGGACAGGCATTTCGAGGTTCTCCAATCCAAGCATTTAGGCAACAACTCAAGTCAGAGGTACTCTTCCGTCGTTTGGAAGAGATGCACAACAAAATACTGGCTTTGGAAGAAGCACTAGCGCAAAGAAGTTAGGCTATGGCAAAACAACATACCCTCAAAAAAGCCGTCACGCTTTCAGGTAAAGGACTACACACTGGAGAAGCAGCGACGATCACTTTTCACCCGGCACCCGAAAATCACGGCTACGTTTTTCAACGTACCGACTTAGAAGGGAAGCCCCAAATCATTGCGGACGTAGACAATGTTTCGGATACGTCACGTGGTACTACGCTTAAGCAAAACAAAGCGAGTATCAGCACTGTTGAACACGCGCTTGCCTCTTTGGCAGGATTGGAGATTGACAATGCGTTGATTGCTGTCAGTGGGCCGGAAGTTCCGATTTTGGATGGAAGTGCGAGAGAATTTATCGCAGCGATCCTCGAAGCTGGTATCGAAGAGCAAAGTGCTGAAAGAGAATACTTTGAGTTAGATGAAGTCCAGCATTATACGGAAGCAAAACGAGATGTTGAATTAACTATTTTGCCAGCTTCTGATTTTCATGCAACAGTTTTGATCGATTTTGAGTCTGATATAATAAAGCCCCAACAGGCACGCCTCAAATCGATGAAAGAATTTGCTCCCAATGTCGCTGATAGTCGTACATTCTGCTTTTTGCATGAATTACAAACGTTGCATGCCAATGGCTTGGCTAAGGGGGGAGATTTGAGCAACGCCGTAGTAATAGTAGAGCAAGTGCCTACTGATGAGGAAAAAACGTATCTAAAAAGTCTAGATGGGGTCGAGCAAGTGGATGCAATCAAAGCAGGTATCCTCAACCCAGAAGGCTTACGTTTTGAGAATGAACTAGCAAGACATAAACTACTTGATTTGATCGGAGATTTGGCTTTGGTGGGAATGCCCTTGAAGGGACATGTAATCGCCAATCGTCCAGGTCATAAAGCCAATGTCGAATTGGCAAAAAAGATCAAAACTCGCTTAAAGCAAGTCAAGCTTTCCAAGCGTTTTCAAAAGGACGAAAAGAAAGGGATAATTTTCGATGTTAATGCTGTAATGGACATCCTACCCCACCGTTACCCCTTTTTACTCGTAGATAAGATTGTAGACTTTACTGATGACACCATAATGGGTGTCAAAAACGTTACAATAAACGAACCATTTTTCCAGGGACATTTTCCGGGCAATCCAATTATGCCGGGAGTACTACAAATCGAGGCCATGGCCCAAACTGGGGGTATTTTGCTACTAAATACCATTGAAAACCCTCAGTCTGTATGGGTGTATATTGTGGCCGTAGACAACGCTCGCTTTAAAAAACCAGTTTTACCCGGTGACACTTTGATGCTAGAACTCAAAATGACGGCCCGAAGACGAAGTATTTGCATGATGAGTGGCAAAGTCTACGTCGATGGAAAAGTTGTTTGTGAAGCGGATCTGGTTGCCAGCGTCGTTCCTAAAAACTAACTATGAGCTTTCCTGTTTCCAAAACCAACACTGACTACCCACATTCAACGGTACACCCAGATGCAAAAATAGGCCAAAATGTAAAGATTGGCCCCAATGCAGTAATCTATGGCAAGGTCTCTATTGGCAGCGGTTCTGAAATTGGACCCAATGTCGTGATCTACGATGATGTCCAAATAGGCCAAAATTGCTGCATCTTACCCAATACATTTATTTCAGCCGATTTTCGTCAGTTGGAGTTTTGGAGGAAAGATGTACAGAGCAGTGGTATCCCCTCCTCTGTCCAAATTGGAGACAATGTGCATATTGAATCCAATACCAGTATCCACGGTGCCATCAAAATTTATGATAACTGCTGGATAGGTTCCAATGTGAGTATTCACGATGGTGCTCGTATTGGGGAAAATTGTAAGATTTTTCCAGGAGCTTCGATTGGTGCAATTCCACAGGACTTAAAATTTAATGGGGAACGAACCACCCTAGAAATTGGCGAAAATACTACTGTAAGAGAGTTCGCTACCCTCAATCGGGGAACGGATTATTTAGGTAAAACCGTAGTAGGCAGCAATGTTCTTATTATGGCTTATGTCCACGTGGCCCACGACTGTGTGATTGGTGATCATGTGATCATGGCCAATGCAGTAACCCTAGGTGGCCACGTTACGATAAATGATTATGCGGTAATCGGAGGCATGGCAGGCATCCACCAATTTGTAACGATTGGTAAGCATGTCATGGTCGCTGGTGCTTCAGTCGTACTCAAAGATGTACCTCCTTATATCAAATGTGGTAGAACTCCCCTGCAATATGTAGGAGTAAACTCCATTGGGTTGCGACGCAGAGGTTATGACAATTCGACTATCCACCATATCCAAGAGATATATCGTCATGTGTTCCTCGCAGGAATGAATAATCAAAAAGCGCTCGCTCATGTAGAAGCGCACGTTCCCGCCACAGAAGAAAGAGATGAAGTCATCACTTTTGTCCGTAATGCTTCTAGAGGTATCATCAAAGGCTATACATCAAGCAGCAACCCCCGAAAAGAGTAAATGAGTCTGCCGTTACATATTCAACTACAAAATGTCGGCAAACAATACTATCGTCGATGGATTTTCAGGGAGGTCAATTTAGATCTGGCCCAAAATCCCCAATCTGCATTAGTGGGGACCAATGGCTCTGGCAAATCGACCTTATTGAGAATCATCTCGGGACAACTCGCGCCCACAGAGGGCAAAATCGCATTTTCTCTCAATCAGTCTGCATTATCCATCACTAAGGTCTACCAACATCTTAGTTGGGCTGGGCCACAAATAGAGATGTACCCAGAATTGACGCTTGAGGAATTGCTCAAAATGCACTTTCAGCTCAAACAATGCTTACTCGCCGATCCCAATGATCTCATAGAATTACTCGATTTCAAGGGGCATCATCAAAAGCCGCTCAAATATTTTTCCTCTGGCATGCAGCAACGCGCCAAAGTAGGCGTAGCACTCTTTAGCAAATCAGATTTACTGCTACTTGATGAACCCACTTCCAATATGGATGAGGCAAACGCCAGTCGTATGCTAAATCTCATTGATCAATATCGTCAAGACCGCATATTTGTGCTCGCCTCTAATATGAAGCGAGAATATGAACGTCTTCCACATGTCTTGTATTTAAACTGAGTAGGCTTTTGGCGATTGAGTTGTCTATACTACTCAGACAATGACTCAGCAGTATGCATAAGTATTTCTTAATCTTTATTTTGATTTTTAGCGTTCTGCGCAGCAGTGGTCAAGGACTCCCACGATATGATGCGATCCTCTTTAGCGAAGATGGAGATACTTTGGATTTCCCTTTTGCTGGTGGCTTGAACCAACCCCAATTCTCCGCTATAGATTTCAATGGTGATCTTCGGGATGATCTCTTTGTCTTTGATCGAGCCGGCAATAAGGTTTTGACTTTTCTTTCAGTGATGGCAAATGGGCAATTGAGCTATCAGTACGCCCCACAATATCAGAGTCAATTCCCTCCTATGGTCAATTGGGCCTTAATGGCGGACTATGATTGCGACGGTAAAGCAGACTTATTGACCTCAAGTGGGACCGAAAATGGCATCATGATCTACCATAATGAATCAAGCTCTCAGGGCTTGCAATTTAGCTTGGTCGAAACATTACTCTATACTACTGACAGCATCAAAGTTTATAATGCCACTTCTGATATCCCAGCATTTGCGGATATTGATGAGGACGGGGATATGGATATTCTCGCCTTTGATCCGAGTGGTTTGTTTGTACGTTATTACGAACGCTTGGGTACGAATAATTGCCAAGATCTCAACTTTGCCTTGAGTGATGATTGCTGGGGACAATTTATGGAAGCGGGGCTAAACAACGACATCATCCTCAATACAAATTGCAAAGGTGGTGGCTCAAACAGCGGTGTGAGACATGCTGGTTCAACCTTATGTGTAGTGGATCTTGATGGAGATGGAGCCAAAGACTTATTATTAGGAGATCTCAATTACAGCAATATTGTCCTAGTCGAAAACGGCGGTACGCCTCAATCGGCCCAAATGAACAATGTTGATATTTCTTTTCCGAGCAATGATTTGCCCGTTGATATCTTTATTTTTCCGGCTGTTTTTCATATAGATATAGACCAAGATGGCAAAAAAGATTTAGTCGCGGCCTCTAATGCCAGTGGAACAGCTGTTAACCATCAAAACGTCTTTTATTACCGCAATACTTCCACCAATAATACCCAGACCTTTGTTTACCAGGAGCGTGATTTTCTAGAAAATCAAATGGTTGACTGCGGCGAAAGCAGTTTTCCAACCTTTTTCGATTATAATGGTGATGGCTTGATGGATATTGTAGTCGGTAACTATCTATATCGCGAAGGTTTACAAGCTGACTATGCGGGTTTGACTCTCTACGAGAACGTTGGCACTCCTACTCTAGCCGCTTACAAATTGATCAGTAGAGATTATCTTCAATTGGGCAATCGCTTCAATCCACCCGTTTTTGGTCTTAAACCCACCTTTGGCGATCTTGATGATGATGGAGATCAAGATATGATATTGGGAGATTCGGATGGTAAGATTCATTTCTTTCGCAATGATGCTGCCCCAAATCAAGAAGCTAATTTTTTATTGTTTGGCCCTCAATATCAGGGCATAGACGTTGGACAACAGGCTGCTCCCATTTTATATGATGTCAATCAAGACAATCTGCTGGACCTAGTCATAGGAGAACAAGCTGGCAACCTCAATTATTATGAAAATACCGGCACCGCTACTGCTCCAATCTTTGCCAATGGTGACAATAAATTTGGTGATATAGATGTACAAGCAGCTTGTTGCACTGGATTTAGCGTACCCTTCCTCTACGAGGATAATAATAACGAAACCCAATTAGTATTAGGTGCCGAAAGTGGTGCTCTCTACCACTTTGATCAGATCGACGGTAATTTAGGGGGCGCTTTCAGCGAACGCAATAGCCAATTTGGTGAGATCAAAGAAGGGACTCGACTGAGTATTGATGGAGCCGACATAGATCAAGATGGGGCCTTGGAATGGATCGTAGGCAATAGACGAGGCGGATTGGCCATCTATGAAGATTTGGGACAAGCTTTGACTATTGAAAAGCAAATAACTGCGGCGCAGAACTGGCGAATCGTTCCCAATCCGGGACAAAAATCCAGACTCCTATTAGACGAAATATCTGCATCTCCTCAGCCACTCAAGCTCGAGATACATAACCTTCAAGGCGCCTTGATATATAGCTCACAAAGTCCCGCCTCAGCAGAAATATTCTTGCCTCAACTAGCAAATGGTCTATATCTCGTCAGTTTATGGCAAAATGATCACTTTTTAGGCCATCAAAAGTGGTCCGTATTTTGAGATTCTGTTCCTCTATAGGTAGTTTTAGGGATTGCAGTGTTTTAGTTTATAAAACACCCTATTATCCCCCGAACATGGAACAAACTCGTAAATATATCTCCGAAAATCAGGATCGCTTCATTGCCGAACTGATAGATTTTCTCAAAATCCCTAGTATTAGCGCTGACTCGGCCTATAAAGGTGATGTCAATCGTGCCGCTGATTGGTTAGTCGAGCAAGTTGGACTACTGGAAATGGATCGCATAGAAAAGTATTCGACTCCTGGTCATCCAATCGTTTATGCCGAAAAATTTGTTGGCGACGACAAACCCACCGTATTAGTTTATGGACACTATGATGTTCAGCCACCTGATCCGTTGGAATTATGGGATAGCCCTCCTTTTGAGCCTGTTATCAAAAATGGCAACATCTACGCGCGAGGAGCTTGTGATGACAAAGGTCAGGTTTATATGCACCTGAAAGCATTAGAAATCCTCAATAAGCAAGGTGGTGTTCCCTGCAACATCAAGCTCTTGATAGAAGGAGAAGAAGAAATCGGTAGTGATAATCTAGAAACTTGGGTCCGCGCTAATAAAGAAATGTTGGCTGCAGATATCGTTTTGGTTTCAGACACCTCCATTGTTTCCAATGAAGTACCTTCAATCACTGTTGGTTTACGCGGGATGTCTTATCTCGAGGTAGAAGTTACGGGGCCTAATCGCGACCTTCATTCTGGTGTTTATGGTGGTACAGTAGATAACCCCATAAATGTCCTCTGTGAGATGATTGCCAGCATGAAAGATGCAGATGGCAAGATCACGATCCCAGGTTTTTACGACAAAGTAGAGGAGCTCAGCCGTGCTGAACGCGATGCTCTAGGGAGTGCCCCCTTTGATGAAGCTGAATACAAAACAGATCTTGGCGTTTCTGGACTCCGAGGCGAAAAAGGCTATACCGCAACCGAACATTCTTCAATCCGTCCAACCTTAGATGTCAATGGCATGTGGGGAGGCTATATCGGAGAAGGCGCAAAAACAGTTTTGCCATCCAAAGCGTTTGCAAAGATTTCCATGCGCCTAGTGCCCAATCAGGTATCAGCTGAGATTACAGATCTATTTACGAATCACTTTCGGAAGATTGCTCCAGATTCGGTCAAAGTAGAAGTGCGCCCTCATCATGGAGGAGAGCCAGCCGTAGTATCCACTAAGAGTGCAGGATATCAAGCAGCGGAAAAAGCCATGAGTGAAACCTTTGGTATTCAGGCGATTCCGACACGTGGCGGAGGTTCTATCCCAATTGTGGCGATGTTTCAGGAAGTGCTCGGTCTAGATACCATCTTGATGGGATTTGGCCTGAATTCAGACAATATTCATAGCCCTAATGAAAAATACGGTATCTTCAACTATCTCAAAGGCATAGAAACGATTCCTTTATTTCATACATACTTTGCTGAGATGCACGCTTAAGTAGCTTAACATGCGTAAATTTTTCCGAAAGCTTTTTATCTTCTTGTTAGTAGCCATCACCCTTATCGGAGGCATTTACTTGCTGCGATATTCCATCATGAGAGGGCTGGGCAATGTACTAGTGAGGGAGGATACCCCACAAAAGGCGGAAGCCATGTTTATCCTTTCTGGACAAGCGGACGAAAGAATAGATTACGCATTGTATATCGATAAAGAAATGGGTCTCGCCCCCAAGATAATGACTTTGGGGGCGGGCATAAGCCCAACTTTGGTCGCTATGGACATATCAAAGACAGATTCGGAGATTGGTCGTGATGCCCTGATCAGAGGAGGGATAGATAGCATGCGGATCGAAGCATTACCTATCGGGACTAGTACATTTGAAGAGTCGGAGGAGATACTCGGGTTTTCTCAAGTGAGAGGCTATAAGAAGATCATCATCTTAAGCTCTAAATTTCATACCCGCCGAGTGCGAAACGTATTCAAAAAGAAGTTCCGCAAAGCGGGTATTGAAGTGGTCGTGATGGGAGCTGAGCCCAAAGACTATGAGTTGGACAAATGGTGGGAGGACGAAACCGCCCTTCTATTTGTGAATAATGAATATGTCAAATTACTCTACTATGCGTTCCGCTACTAAGCGGCAACCATCAGTCTGGTATTGAGCATTTCCAAAAACTGCCCTGGAGTCCGTAATGATCGCCATTCGTGATCACGCAATATTAGTGCAAAGTCTTTTTCGCAATACATTACCAACTCCACCATATCGAGGGAGTCTAAGCCATAATCTTCTTTGAAGCGTTTTTGAGGGCAGAAAAAATCAATTGGCTTTTGAGCAATATCTAAAAGCAATTCCTTAAAGTTGTCAATGACCTCATCAAAAGAAGAAAAGTCTAGTGGTTGGGATGATGGTGTGTATGTTGTGGGGTCGGAGAACAAGGAGTCAAATTCAGCGTCAAACTGCTTCATGTCAAAGATGTGTCTTGCTTATGATTAAACAATATCAAATAACCCTTCCGCCATATCGGCGTGGTTTTCACCTCATCACAAGCGAAATCATAGCTCAAATCGACGAACTGCCAGAAGCGGGCATATTTCACCTATTCATACAACACACCTCAGCGGGGCTGTCTGTGAATGAAAATGCCGATCCTTCTGTTCGTTTTGATTTCGAACAAATTTTCAATCGATTAATACCTGAGAATCAAACCTACTATACCCATACGCTCGAAGGGAGCGACGATATGCCTGCCCATGTTAAATCCAGCCTGGTTGGAGCTTCAGTGAGTATCCCTATTAGTAAGCACCGCCTCAATTTCGGTACTTGGCAGGGTATCTACCTTTGCGAATTTCGCAACCATGGTGGCCGAAGAAACTTGGTGGCAACCATTCAATACTAAACAAAAAGTTTGCCAGAAATTTCATGGAACTGAATTTTAAGTCTTTTGGTAATGGCCCTGCGCTGATCATCCTACATGGCCTTTTCGGCTCTTTGGATAATTGGGTCACTCACGCACGCCAACTAGCGCAGACACATAGCGTATATCTCATCGATCAGCGAAATCACGGAAAATCTCCGCATGATTCGCAGTGGGACTACGAAACAATGGCAGAGGATCTCGAATCCTTTATGGATCAACAGGGGATCTATCAGGCGAGTCTATTGGGACATTCGATGGGCGGTAAAGCGGTGATTCAATTTGCTATGCTTTTTCCTGAGCGGATCGAGAAACTGATTGTGGCGGATATGGCTCCCAAAGCTTACCCACCTCATCATACTGAAATATTAGAGACACTCGTCAGTATTGATTTGAGTCAGTTTGAAAGTAGACAAGCAGTCGGGAGTTTTATGGAGCCCCGTATTCCGGAACTCGGCGTCAGGCAGTTTCTACTTAAGAGTTTAGGTAGAGATGAACAAAAAGCTTTTCGCTGGAAGTTCAATCTTGCAGTCATATATAAGAACTACCATCGTATATTGGACGCGATCGAATTAAACTTTCCATTTGAAGGCCCTACCCTATTTATTTCTGGGGGCAAATCACCATATGTCCGTCCAGAGGATCACGAAATGATTTTAGCAGGCTTTCCTCAGGCAAAATTTTCGGTTATAGAGCAGGCAGGCCATTGGCTTCATGCTGATAGTCCAACAGAATTTCTCCAAGAGATCAATGCTTTTTTGCAAGACTAGACGTTATCATTGTAGAAAAAGTCTTAGATTTCGCCCAACACTAAGCATGACCTTATGCAACAAACTAGTTATAGCACATATTTACTCGCCCTTATATTCTTATTTGTAGTCGGCTGCGGTGGAGCGGAAGAAAGTTCCCCTGAAGAAGAACTCATTACTATTGAGACAATTGACTCAAATCTAATGACGACTGAGGAACCGAGTCATTATGTAAGTCAAGAACTCATTGGTAATTGGAAGCAGGTCGATATGCGCATGGATGGCAAAAGCTATTTTGAAAGCTTAGATCAGACGACCGTCAGTTTTTCTGAGAATGGGGAGATTACTTATTTATCAGAAGGCTTACCGCCACGCAAAGGTGAATTCATGCAAGTCAAAAAAATCCTTTCTGCACCCGAAATCTGGGAGGCAGATCTCAATGTCAAGACTTTGACATCGACCAAACTCGTATTGAGTGAGGAAGTCTCTGGGCAAACCGTGGAGTATCACTACGAGAGACTTTAGGAATGTCCAATAAAGAAATTCAAGGAAGAATGTTCAAGTAGTCCTATGGACTTGGATGAGCGTTCCGCGAATAGCGGAGAGGGAACATCCATAGATCTTTCGACTACGTTCAAGATGGCAAGGAGAATTCCTTGGGAATTGAATATTCAAATTCAATATTGATCATTCCCAGGCGTTCCGCGAATAGCGGAAAAACCCTATACTTTCAAATTGAGTAAGCCGATTAGGACATTATATGGGAAGCGGTTTTGCATAGAGTCCCAATCTTGTTCATACTTCTGTATCTTTTTTCTCTCCTCGAGAACGCTAAACCTTGCATCCTGTAAACTTAGACGCCAAGCCTTGACGGTTGGATCACTCTCGGCATTTTGTAATTGAGCTATTAGCGCTTCTTGGGCTCGCTCCCTCACTTGTAAATCATTTAGTTCAGCAAAGGAAATGGTGGGTAAGTCCACAGATTGAGCGATTCGCCATGTTTCGTACTCCTGCCAGAGGTTATTTTCTCGGTTTTCTTTCCGTTCACTTATCTTGCGCGCTTTGCGAAAAGCATGGAAAGTGGTCATCAGTTGTTGGTAGAAATACCAAAGTGAGCCGAAAAATATCAGCGATAGTATAAAGACCGGATTACGTAGAATTGCGAAAAAAGCTCCCATTATGTTAAAAATATTACATCATTAAAATACAGAATTTCCAGATCAATCGTGCATCGAATGATTTTTGGCAGTGAATTTGCAAAAATGAAAGTGATCCCAATCATTTTTGCTCACACTGTTTTATGCAAACGACAAACACCACAAAACTATTTACCGCTTTAATGCTCCTTCTCCCATTGATGAGCATGGCACAAACCCAATCAGATCGTTGGGCCCTAAGTCTTGGGGGCGGTACCAATCGTTATCTATCATCGCCGATCATTGATCAGCCGCTTTCGCCACAATATGATCCAACATTTGGATTGGCAGCGACTCGCTATCTTAGAGGAGGCTTTGATTTTAGAACGCAACTCTCTTTCTCTCCACAGGCTAGCATTCCTTTAGCAGATGGTACGAGAGCAGCTGTCCCTTTGTTTGATATGAACTATCAATTGATGTTCAAATTCAATAATGGGGTATTTATGAGAGAGACGGCCTTTTTCGCACCTTATTTACTTTTTGGAATTGGGGGCACATATGCTCCTGAATTACCGGATGCATACGTTCCCTTAGGAGGAGGTATTCGTTTCCGTCTCAATCATAGAATGAGTTTGCGTGTAGAAACCGTGCGTAAGTTTTCATTGAATAAGCAAGCAGAACAGATGGCTCATGCCATTGCCTTTGTATATAATCTACCGAGCAAAGAGAGCAATTCTCCAAGCCCGATGGAACTTGAAGAACCTGATGCATTGTTTGCAGAGGCGATTCCTTCTGATAGAGATCAAGATGGTATTATAGATATAGAAGACAATTGTCCGGATGATGCTGGTCTAGTAAGACTCAGTGGCTGTCCAGAAAACGAGACACTGTCCAATACAGTAGAATCACCTCTTTTTGCAACGGCAGACACAAATGGAGATCCATTAGGGGAATTAGAGGCGAGTCTGCCTCAATCACAAGACCAATTGATCAACGGTTATGCTCCTTTGCCTTCAGAAGTTGATCCAAACGAGCCAATGGGTAAGGTGGGATCTTTGCAGCAATTGGCGATGCCCGCTGAGTCAACTTCTTATGCAGTAACAAAGACACCTCAGTCAATGGGGAGTTCGGTTTCAGCGCCTAAGCAAAGTTTATCTGCTAGAAAGCCGCTAAATACTAGCATGGATGATTATGCTCCATTAACTGAAAGTGATAAGCAAGAAGTTGCAGAAGTTGTAGCCCCCACGGCTATCAATAGTATTATGCCTCCAACTTCAAATCGTCGTCCAGAGGTTGATAGTCCTTGTGGAGACTTCGGAATCGCCGAGGGTGATTTATATCCGATATTGTTTCCAACTAACAGCTATAGCCTAGCAAATGATGCCTATTCGACGCTTGATCAAATTGCAGAAGCAATGCAATCATGCCCAAACATCAACTTGGTCTTAGAGGGTCATGCTGATGCAATGGGTGCAGATGAGAATAATTTAGTACTCTCAGTAATGAGAGCATATAATGTTAAATACTATTTGGTTTACGAACGCGGTATCTCTCAACGACGAATCCTGTCCAAAGGCAAGGGTGAAACAGCCCCAATTGCAGACAATACTAGTCTGCAAGGTCGCGATCAAAATCGTCGTGTGGATTTCCGATTCGTATTCTAAATTTATTTAACGTGATAAATAGCCAGCGCTTGTAGGTAATTGATTCGATTGAGCAAATATCTTACAAACGAAAGAAACCTTCAAATAAGCTTTCCGGTGCAGAAATATTACCAGTCAAGCATAATTCACTTCTGTCAGCTGAATGATTCGATAACTTGAGCCATCTTACTTTAAGGCAACAACTGTTTTCCCTGTTTCACAAACGAGCAAATAAAATACATGACCCCACGACACCTGCTCTTATACCTTGCTAGTTTTACTTTGATTTGTATCCAGTCTCAAGCCCAAACAGCTCGCTATCCTTGGATGGCCGGCGTATCCGGTACCTTTTTGGACTACCAAGGCATACAAACTGGTGATCTTCTCCAATACAAGGGCTTCGATCCAGGAATACAATTTGGGGCTCATATCTATCTCAACAACGCACTCAACCTTTCTATTCAGTCGGCCTTCGTACCAGAGACGATGTACCCACTCAATGAAATGGAAGAAGTTGGCACTTCGCTCATTGATGTGAATGGACTTATTACCTTTAAAAGTGCGGGAACGATCTTTTCAGAGGAGGCAATTTTCGCTCCTTACTTCTCCACAGGTATTTGTCTTAACTCCTCTAATAATATTGTTCGACCATATATCCCAGCTGCCTTAGGCTTTAGAGTCAGAATCTCTCCGACATTTAGCTTGCAGTTTGAGACCATGTATAAGCAACGTCTCGGCAAAGGTTCTTATCAGCATATGGCGCATTCAGTTGGCTTTGTATTTGCCCTACCAACTCAAAAGAAGCCGACGAAGGCACCGGTTGAGCGTAAACGCCCACAACAACCTGAAATCGCAGAAGTGGCAGATAGAGATGGGGACGGCATCAGCGACAATGATGACCTTTGTCCAGATGAAAAAGGTTTGGCCATGTATTTAGGATGCCCTGCCGATGAAAAGAAAGAAAGCGTTCCGGCGCAGCCTGCTCCTACCACGGCCAAAAAGCCACTAGCCAGCTTTGCCATCGTAGATGAACAAGCTACTCCAGCAGCAAGTGAAGAGGCTGACTTTCCAATTGAGGACATGAGTCAGGAAGCTCGTCTGCAAAATGTCAGTGATGATAATGCAGTAGTAATTAACGAGACGCCCTTCGAAGCGACCCCAATAGAAATCAATAATGAGGTTGTGGAGATCGATATCGCTGATCAAGAGTTTCTCGCAGCAGCCATCAATAATATCTACTTTGAAAATGGTAGCGAAAATCTAACTCTTCCTAGTTTGGGGGTATTAGATACTGTCGCTCTAATTCTGAAAAAATATCCTGAGTACGATCTTCAAGTGCTCGGACATACTGACAATACTGGCGATGCTACATTCAATCAGATATTGAGTGTAAAGCGTGCCTTTGCGGTCAAATACTACTTAGTTTATGAAAAAGGAATTCGCTTATCACGCATTTCCTCAGATGGTTATAACTCAGCTGTTCCTTTAGCAGATAATAGCACGGAACGTGGTAGAGCTAAGAACCGTAGGGTAGAGCTTAAGGTCTCACATTCGTTGACGCCTTCGCCTTATCCGAATTAATCAGCAAGTGTATTTTAGTTTTTCATAGTTGTAGGGTAAAAACGAGTCTCTCTTATCAATAAGAGAGACTTTTTTTCATGACCAAAACTTCTATCTCCTCATAGGTAATTTGCTCTATCGGCTCCCAACCTAGTCGCTTATACAGCCCACCATCAAGATGTTCCGTTTGTAAATATAAATCAGTTATTCGATGCTGATTCGCCAGAGAAAGGCTTTTTTGAATGATTGCCGCAGCGATACCTTTACCCCGATGAGTGGAAGCAACATATACAGCACCAAGCCAATGCTCTTTCTCGGGATAGATTGACATTTCTCGAAATTTTAGCTGAGCGGCTCCTACAACTTGATTGCCCTCCATTGCTACGACAGACAATGGTAATTTATCTCGATTCAAAAACTGTTCGAGCTTACTGACTTCTTTTTCAAGGCTATTATCATGCACTTCATGCCCCCACTCCTCAAAATACCATTTAGCGAGAATCGGGATCGCTTGGGGACGATCCGCTAATAAAACTAAATCCATACATTTAATTGTTTAGAGCCCAGGCTGAATATAATTGAAGTAAGCCCTTTCGGTCAACTTTGACCAGGCTAAGCCTTTGGTTTGAAAAGTCTTATACGAATCATAAATCTGTCGCGCTTCTGCATCTGAATTCGCCAGCTCTTCTACGACTTCATTGGTATATAGGCGTAACTGGTCCAAAATTTCCTGCGGAAAGGCTTTTAACTCTACAGACGCTTCATCCATGATTTTTTGCAGATACTCCGCATTACGGGCTTCAAACTCACTCAGCGTCCAGATATTGATCCACTGAGCAGCCATAGCGACTATTTGCTGTAGGTCTTTGGGTAAGTCTAGATACAATCTTCGATTAACGATCAATTCCAAAGTCGTACCCGGCTCATGCCAGCCCGGATAATAATAATATTTCGCAATCTTATGAAAACCCATCAGATAATCATGATAAGGCCCAATCCATTCGGTAGCATCCAAGACTCCTCGCTCGAGATTGGTAAACACCTCGCTACCGGCGACTGCCATTGCCGTTACACCAGCACGGGACATTACCTTGCCACCTAAGCCAGGGATACGCATTTTGAGTCCCTTGAGATCATCTAAGGTATTGATTTCACGATTGAACCAGCCGCCCATCTGGACGCCAGTGTTCCCGCCGGGAAATGCCTTAAGATCAAACGGCTCATAGACTTGGTCCCATAGCTCTTGGCCTCCACCTGAGAGTAACCAGCTATTCATCATTTGCGCGTTCATCCCGAAGGGTACCGTAGCAAAAAACTGAGCCTTGGGTACACGACCCGCCCAATAATAAGAGGCGCCACTCCCCATCTCAATCGCTCCGACACTCACGGCATCAAACAATTCAAATGCAGGTACTAACTCTCGATCACCATAAACTTCAATCGTGAGGCGACCAGCCGACATCTGATTGACCATCTCGGCAAACTTTACGGCACCCTCTCCCAATACTGGAAATCCAGCCGGCCAAGTGGTACACATTTTCCACTTTATCGCTTTACCAGAAATGATTTGGGGACCTGCCTGCTTCTCATCTTTACGGTCGGGTGTACAGGCTCCTAAGAGTAAACTACTTCCCGCCAAAAGTGCCGAACTCTTCCTCAGAAATGTCTTACGGCTGACTTTATCCATGTTAATCTTGCTTGAGCGAACCAATCTACAAATTTTCCTGCTTCTGCTAGTAACCATCAACATTTATCTGCGTAAGCCCGATTGTTGATGTTTAAACGTCAAGGAAAATCAGCTCACTATCATTTATGATTATGGCCATTCAACTTTGTTGCTGTATCTGTAAGCATGCCAGCTTTTACAAGCGGAGATAGTCAGTTGTGCATATATCAATCATCTACTGAGCTCCGCATTCCGGTGCTCTTTTTTTTTACCATTATGATTGCAAATACTCAAACTCACAGCCAATTACTAAAGTCCCTCGATGAAGTAGGGGCTTTAGTCGGCAATACCCCATTGATGCCTATTCGAAATGTCTGGCGTCATCATAAAGTCCAATTATTTGCCAAACTAGAATGGCATCAATTAGGCCAAAGTGTCAAAGCCAGAGCTGCTTATTATATCATTCGGGATGCGCTCTTGAGCGGCAAATGGTATCCTGGCAAGCGATTGCTAGATGCTACTAGCGGCAATACAGGGATCGCCTATGCGTCCATCGCGGCTAGATTGAGCGTTCCCTTGACCATCTGCTTACCGCAGAACGCTTCGACCGAACGCAAGCAGATATTGAAAGCATTAGGAGCTGAGCTGATATATACTTCTCCTCTTGAAAGCACCGACGGATCGCAAGATCGGGCCAAGGCGTTAGCCGAAGGCGAGCCTGAAAAATATCTCTATCTCGATCAATACAACAATGATCAAAACTGGAAAGCCCACTATTATACCACTGGGCAAGAGGTCTATCATCAGACTCAAGGAGCGATCACTCATTTTGCCACTGGTTTAGGGACCAGCGGGACATTTATGGGTACTAGTCGCCGACTCAAAGAGATCAATCCAGCCATACAAGTAGTATCGATGCATCCAGAAAGTGTATTGCATGGTTTGGAGGGTTGGAAGGATATGGCCACCGCCAAGATTCCGGGTATTTATGACCCATCATTAGCTGATGAGCGTTTAGCGGTCAGCACAGAGGAGGCCTACGACTTTGTCGAACGCTTTGCCAAGGCCGAGGGCATGTTGATCAGTCCCTCCGCCGGAGCCAATCTCGCTGGGGCAATTAAGCTAGCCAAGACCCTTGAAGAAGGAATCATCGTTACCGTCTTTCCTGATGATTACAGTAAATACTCTGAAGTAATTCAACAAATATTTCCCTCATGAATTCGATAAAAGCTCAATTATTGCCTTTGCAGATCAGTACGGAAGCATTGCAGACAATGGTCCAAGATGCAAAGTCCCGCTTTCCGAACGAATGTTGTGGATTCTTCTATGGAGAGGAGGAAGACATAAGGAATATCACCTTAGCCAAGGTAGTAGACAATACAAAGGAAGGAGATCAAAGACGGCGATTTGAGATTTCCGCCCTTGATTATATGAAGGCTGAGCGTTTTGCGACAGCAAATAACCTTCAACTCTTGGGTATCTATCATTCTCATCCCAATCATCCAGCGATCCCCTCTGAGCATGATCGTAAGCAAGCGGTTCCCACTTTTTCCTATATCATCCTTTCTATCCAAGATGGGGAGTTTGATCATATCCGCTCATGGCAATTGAATGATGCCGAACAATTTGACGAAGAAAGCATTTTACCTCAACAATAATATCAATAAAAATCATGGCCACTATCCATATACCAACCCCATTACGCAAATTTGCGAGTAACCAAGCCATCGTAGAATCGGCTGGTACAACTGTTAAGGATTCAATTGCTACCTTAATGGAGCAACATCCAGCACTAAAAAAGCATCTTTTGGATGATGCTGGCGATTTAAGGCGTTTTGTACGCGTTTACCTTGGAGATGAAGACATCCAAAGTCTCGCGGGAGAAGCAACTCCCTTAGACGAAAAGAGTGTCATTAGTATCATACCCGCCATCGCAGGAGGCAAACAGTAAGTATATGACCTCAACAACAGAAGTAACTTTTTCGAAAGCCGAGATAGAACGCTATAGTAGGCACCTAATCATACCCGACTTCAATATCGTGGGCCAACGCAAACTCAAAGCCGCAAAGGTCTTAGTAGTAGGCGGAGGCGGCTTAGGGAGTCCTATGCTACAATATTTAGCGGCAGCAGGAGTGGGCACTATCGGCATTGTGGATTATGATGTAGTGGATGATAGCAATCTGCAACGTCAAGTCCTCTATGGCTTAGAATCGATTGGCAAACTCAAAGTAGATGAAGCCAAAGCGAGACTGCTCTCTCAAAATCCGCATATCACCATCAATACCCACAATACGCTTTTGACCTCTGACAATGCATTGGAGATCATCAAGGATTATGATGTGGTAGCAGATGGTACTGATAATTTCCCGACTCGATACCTAGTCAACGATGCTTGTGTTTTGCTCGGCAAAACCAATGTCTATGCCTCAATATTTCAGTTTGAAGGCCAAGTTTCTGTCTTTAACTATACGGACAAGGACGGCAATACGGGTCCAAATTATCGCGACCTCTTCCCTACTCCACCGCCTCCAGGCTTAGTACCTAGTTGCGCCGAAGGCGGAGTTTTAGGCGTTCTGCCCGGCATCATAGGATCCATACAAGCCTTAGAAGTAATCAAAGTAGTCTCAGGTGTGGGCGATCCTTTGGCTGGAAGATTGTTTTTGTTTGATGCCCTGAGTTTTACCACCAGGATTCTCAAAATCCACAAAGACAACAGCAATCCATTGAGCGGAGAAAATCCTAGCCAAACGGAATTGATTGATTATGTCCAGTTTTGCGGGGTACCAGCAATAGAAGGCGAGAGTCTGGAAAAACCAGACGCAGACCTTAAGCGAAAAAGCGTTCACGACTTAGTGACATACCGCAAAGATGATACTGATTTTCAGCTCATTGATGTGCGTGAAGCCTATGAATACGAAATCGTAAACATCCAAGGCGAGTTGATGCCTGAAGGCGAGATTGAGGCATTTTTGAACAAAGTAGATCGCAATAAACCAGTGATCGTACATTGTCGGAGTGGCAAACGAAGTGCTAATGTTATCCGTAAACTTGAATCAGAGTACGGATTTACTAATCTTTACAATCTGGAAGGCGGAATATTGGCCTATGTCGAAGAGATAGACAATAGCCTCCCTAAGTATTGATATACTACTCGCATCTTTGACGTACGATCAATTTCCCTTTAAACCAAAAAGCATCTTTGGGTATATCCCATATCGTGCTATTACCCAAAACCGTAAGGCTATGGATACAAAAACCCTGTGTGCGGATTACGCACCATATGACCACCGAAAAAGGTTGGAGAAACTTTTCAGTGATTTCGACAGGGTGCTGATAACGTCATCTTTCGGGACAACATCAGCCATACTGCTTCATCTCCTCCATCAGGTACGTCCGGAGCATCCAGTTCATTTTATTGATACTGGTTATCATTTTTCTGAGACGCACCAATACCGCGAGACTCTCACTCAAGAGTGGGGCCTCAATGTGGTAGATGTTCGACCGAAAGCGAACGAACACAATTTTACTCGTTTAGATTATACTTGGACCTATCAGGCTGATAGCTGTTGTTTTGTCAATAAAGTACAGCCAGCTCAAGATTTGAAAAAATCTCATGACGTATGGGTTTCGGGTATGATACGAGGGACTTCTAGCAATCGTGAAAGCCTGCCTCTTTTCAAAAAAGATGGCAATATATTGCGCTTTTACCCGATGGCAGATATGAATCCTGACGAAGCTCGCTGGTATAATTATATGCACGAGCTGCCGGAGCATCCCCTTAAAGAACGTGGGTATGAATCTGTCGGCTGTACACATTGTACCCAGGCGGGTAAAGGACGCAGCGGTAGATGGACTAGTACCATCAAGACCGAATGCGGCTTACATTC